>JBBQEF010000025.1:0-29151 GCA_038320445.1 Mycobacteriales bacterium | reverse complement strand
CCGCAAGGTTGGCGAGACCGTCCCGACCGCCGTGAACCTCGAACAGCTGGTCGCCTGGATCGTCGGCGCCTCGCCGGACGACCACCCGATACCCGACAAGCCCGAACAAAGGAGTTCCGCATGAGAAGCTCAGCCACACTCGTGCCATGGCCCGTCGCCGTCGCCAGTGCCCTCGCACTCGCCGTCGCCGGCTGCGGTGGCGCGGCAGCACCCGCCCCGTCCGGCGCCGCGGGCGCGGCGCCGGCCGCACAGCCCGTCAAGGTGGCCCTGCTGACGAAGTTCCCGGTGGCCTTCTACACCGCGATGGTGGATGCGGCGAAGGCCTACGACTCGGCTACCCCCGGCGTCGAGCTCACGTACTTCTCCTGCAAGTCCCCCACCGACATCAGCTGCCAGACCGCGCAGATCGAGGACGGTGTGACCAAGGGCTTCCAGGCCATGGTGATCACCCCGATGGGCCCCGAGGTCGTCCCGGCGATGCAGGCCGCCGCGGCCAAGGGCGTCAAGATCGTGTTGGCAGACAACGACCTGACGGCGTTCACCACGAAGGCCTCGGTGGCCGCCACCGACAACGTCAAGGGCGGCCAGGCCGCCGGAGCGTATCTCAAGACCGTACTCAAGCCGGGCGACTCGATCGGACTGATGGAAGGGGTGCGCGGCGTACCGGCCCTCGACGCCCGGATCACCGGCGTCAAGGATGCGCTGGCCGGAACGGGCGTGAACGTCGTCATCGGCGGCGCTGAGACCAAATGCGACTCGGCCCAGGGCGCCACGGTCGCCGAGGATCTGCTCACCCGCAACCCGAACCTCACCGCGATCTACTCGGCGTGCGACGACCCGGCGATCGCCGCGGCCAAGGTCGTGAAGGACAAGGGCAAGACGGTGATGGTCATGGGCTACGACGGACTCCCCGACGCCGCCAAGGACATCCAGTCGGGCGCCATGAAGGCCACGATCGCGCAGTTCCCCGGCAAGATGGCCAAGCTGGGCGTGGAGGCCGCGATGAAGTCCGTGCAGGGTCAGCCGGTCGAGCCGTTCATCGACACCGGCACCGAACTGGTCACCTCGGCCAACGCCACCGATTTCCTCACGTTCCAGTAGCCGGGATGCTCGCCGCACGCCTGCTCCGGCCCGGCCGGATCGAGACCGTCGAGGTGCCCGAGCCGCCGGAGCCACTCCTCGGCGAGGCACTGGTCGCGGTCCGCCGGGTGGGCATCTGCGGCACCGACCATCACGCCCTCGCCGGTCAGCAGAACTTCGTGCGGTACCCGCGGATCCTCGGCCACGAGCTGGCCGTGGATGTGCTGGGGATCGGACCGGGCGTCGAGAACGTGCGGGTCGGCGACCGGTGCGCCGTCCTGCCGTACGTCTCGTGCGGCAGGTGTGCACCGTGCCTGCGCGGGCGGGGCAACTGCTGCGAGCGCATCGAGGTGCTCGGGGTGACCATCGACGGTGGGCTGTGCGAGCGGATGGTGCTGCCCGCCGGGCTGCTCCATCGGGGCCCCGGCTTCTCGCTCGACCAGCTCGCACTGGTGGAGACGCTGGGCATCGGCTGGCACGCAGTGGCCCGCGGTGGGCCGGTTCACGACGATTCCGTCCTGGTGCTCGGGGCCGGCCCGATCGGGCTGGCCGTCGCCGAGTGCGCGCGGGGCCGAGTCGCGGAGATCACCATCGCCGACATCCACCCGGCCCGCCAGGCGTTCGCCTCGAGCCAGGGTTTCGCCGCCGTCCCCGCCAACGACGACCTGCCCGATCGGCTCCGGGACCGGGGTGGGCAGCCGACCCTGGTGTTCGATGCCACCGGCAGCCGGGCGTCGATGGAGCGCGCCTTCACGCTGGTCGCGACGGGAGGCACGTTGGTGATGATCGGGCACACCACCGGCGTCCTCACCTTCGACAACCCCGGGTTCCACGCCCGCGAGCTCGACGTCCGGGGCGCGCGCAACGCGCTGCCCGCGGACTGGACGGCGGTGCTCGACGCCGTGTCCACCGGAACGGTCGACGCCACGTCGTGGATCAACAACCGTTGCACGCTGGAGTCGATCAGCGACGACCTGCCGGAGCTGGCCGGGAAGCCGCACGTGGTGCTCAAGGCGATGGTGGACATCGGAGGAGGCACGTGACCGGGACACTGCTGCTCCTGGCCGACGGGGACAACGTCTACGTCGCCACCGCCGCGGTCGTCCCGGGCGAGGTCGAGACCACCACGGGCGGCACCGTGCGCGTCGTCGACCCCGTCGGGCTCGGGCACAAGATCGCCGCGCGCGACATCCCGGCCGGCGCCGCGGTGGTGCGCTGCGGCATGCCGATCGGCCGGGCGACGACCGCGATCACCGCCGGCCAGTGGGTGCACACCCACAACCTGCGCAGCGACTACATCGCCACGCTGGACCACCGAGGAGGTCCCGGATGACCGCCGTGCCAGGCTGCCGGCGAGAGGACGGGCGCGTCGGGATCCGCGACGTCGTGGTGGTGGTCTACCTCGTGGAGTGCGCCCGCTTCGTCGCCGACGCCATCGCGTCACCGTTCGACGACAGCGTGCACGTCATCGGCTTCGGCGGCTGCTACCCCAGCGACTACGCCTCGCTCATGCTCGAGCGGCTGTGCACCCACCCGAACGTCGGCGCCGTCGTCCTCGTCTCGCTGGGCTGCGAGGGCTTCGACCGCGAACGGCTCGCCGACGCCGTCGAGCACAGCGGCCGGCCGTGCGCGACGCTGGTGATCCAGGACCGCGGCGGCACCCGCGCCACCGTGGCGGCCGGCCGCGACCGGGTGCAGGCCTTCCGGCTGCGGATGGCCGCCGTGCCGCGCGTCCCGGTGACCGTCGACGATCTCGTCGTCGGCACGATCTGCGGTGGCTCGGACGGCACCAGCGGGATCACCGCGAACCCCGTGGTCGGACGGGTCTTCGACCGGCTCGTCGCTGACGGCGGAACCGCGATCTTCGAGGAGACCGGCGAGCTGATCGGCTGCGAGGAGCACATGGCCGCCCGGGCGCTCACCCCGGAGCTGGGGACGGAGATCCGGGCCCGGGTCGACAAGGCGGCCGCCTTCTACACGGCGATGGGCCACGGGAGCTTCTCCCCCGGCAACGCCGAGGGCGGGCTGACCACGCTGGAGGAGAAGGCCCTCGGCGCCTACGCGAAATCGGGCCGCGGGCCGATCCACGGCGTCGTCACCCCGGGGCAGCGGCCGCCCACGCCCGGGCTCTACCTCCTCGACGTCGTCCCGGAGGGGCCGCCGCAGTGGGGGTATCCCAACATCAACGACAACGCCGAGATCGCCGAGCTGATCGCGTGCGGCGCCCACCTCGTCGTGTTCACCACCGGGCGGGGCTCCGTCGTGGGGTCGGCGGTGTCGCCCGTGCTGAAGGTGTGCGCCAACCCGGAGACCTACCGGCGGATGAGCGACGACATGGACGTCGACGCCGGCCGGATCCTCACCGGTGGCGCCGACATCGACGCCGTCGCCGCGGAGCTGCACGACCTGGTGCTCGCCACGGCAGCCGGGCGCCCGACGAGCAGCGAGGCGCTGGGACACCGCGAGTTCGTCCTGACCTACAAGTCCGCAACGCCCGCGGGCCCGGCCTGTCTGCCGACGCTGCGGTCGACCGGGACACAGTCATGACACCGTCCGGATGGGGCCGGGGCCCGGCGGAGCAGGCCTACGATCGGCGCGCGATGGTGCCGACCGTCGTGCACATCGGGCCCGGCGTGTTCCACCGGGCCCACCAGGCCGTCTACGCCGACACGGTGCTGGGCACCGGTTCCCGCGCCGGCGCTGTCCGCGCGGTCTCCCTGAGGTCGTCGCGGACCCGCGATGCGCTTGCCCCCCAGGGCTTCCGGTACTGCCTCCTCGAACGAGGAGACGGCGGAACCCGGACCCGTGTGATCGGGTCCATCGCCGAGATCCTCGACGGGAACAGCCCCCCAGCCATGGCTGCTCTCACCGACCCCGCGGTGACCGTCGTGACGATCACGGTGACTGAGCACGGGTACGCGGCGACGGGCCCCGGTGGCGGGCTGGACGTCACCCGAGCCGAGGTGGCACACGACATCGCGCACCCGCAGGCCCCGCACTCGATGCCAGGGCTGCTGGTCGAGGCCCTGCGCCGCCGCCGCCTGGCCGGAGCCGCCCCGTTCACCGTTGCGTCATGCGACAACCTGCCGTCCAACGGTGCCGCGACCAGGCGGGTGGTCACCGAGCTGGCGGCCCACCACGGCGACGCCCTGGCGGGATGGATCACGGCGAACGTCGCCTTCCCCAGCTCTATGGTCGACAGGATGGTGCCGGCCACCACCGACGCCGACCGGGCCCGGCTGCAGTCGGCCACCGGCGTCGACGACGCCTGGCCGGTGGTGGCCGAACCGTTCTCCCAGTGGGTGCTCGAGGACACCTTCCCCGCGGGCCGGCCGCCGTGGGAGCGGGCCGGCGTCGAGCTCGTGTCGGACGTCGAGCCCTACGAACGGGCCAAGCTGCGCATCCTCAACGGCGCCCACTCGGCGCTGGCCTACCTGGGCCTGCTCGCCGGACACCGGGAGATCGGGCAGGCCGCCACGGACCCGAGGCTGTCCGCGTTCGTCGCCGACCTGCTCGCCGAGGAGGTGCTGCCCACCCTCACCCCGCCCCCCGGCTGGGACCTGCCCGCCTACGCAGCACAGGTTCTGGCCCGCTTCAGCAATCGCGCGTTGCCCTACACCACGGCGAAGGTGGCCGCTGACGGCGCGCAGAAGGTCCCGGTCCGCGTGCTGTCCACCGTGGCCGAGCGGCTGGCCGCCGGAGCAGGAACCGACCGGCTGGCCCGGGTCGTGGCCGCCTGGATCGCCTGCGTACTGGGTCCGCGGTCGGTGTCATTCGCCGTGGCGGACCCCGGCCTGCGTGACCTGCTCGGATCCGCGGTCGCACCGGCGCACGACCCCGCCGCCGCCGTGGACCGGATGCTCGCTTTGCCCACCGTGTTCGGCCGGGAGCACACCGGCCATCCCCGTTTCACGGCACAGGTGCACCGCCACGCGCGTGAGCTGTGGACCGCCGGTGTCTGAGGTGTCCGTATCCGGCGTCCTCGCCGAGCTCGGCCGGATGCGGCTGCTTCCCGTCGTCGTCATCGACGACGTACGGCACGCCGCGCCGCTCGCGGCCGCACTGCTCGCCGGGGGCCTGCCGTGCGCCGAGGTGACCCTGCGCACACCGGCCGCGCTGGAGGCTCTCCGGATCCTGGCCGCCGATCCCGACCTGCTCGTCGGCGCCGGGACGGTGCTGTCCCCCACCCAGGCCGAGGAGGCGGTGCGAGCCGGTGCCCGGTTCGTCGTCACCCCCGGATGGAGCGATGCCGTGGTCGAGCGCTGTCGGGTTCTCGGCGTGCCGATCCTGCCCGGGGTCGCCACCCCGACCGAGGTGCTCCGGGCGCTGGACGCCGGCCTCGACACCGTCAAGCTCTTCCCCGCCGGGCTGCTCGGCGGCCCGGCGGCCGTGCGGGCGCTCGCCGGGCCGTTCCCGGGCCTGGGGGTGGTGCCGACCGGCGGCATCGGCCCGGACGACCTGCGGCGCTATCTCGACCTGCCCACCGTGCTCGCCGTCGGCGGCAGCTGGATGACCGCCCCGGAACTCCTCCGGGAAGGCCGCTTCGACGAGGTCCGGACACGGACGGAACACGCCGTCGTGATGGTGCGGGAGGCCCGATGACGCTACAGCTGCGCCCGGCGCAGGAGTGTCGCTTCGACGCCGTCGCCCTCGGTGAGGTGATGCTGCGCCTCGACCCGGGCGAGGGCCGCATCCGCACCGCCCGCAGTTTCCGGGTGTGGGAGGGCGGCGGCGAGTACAACGTCGCGCGTGGGCTGGCCAAGTGCTTCGGCCTGCGCACGGCGATCGTCACCGCGCTTGCCGACAACGAGGTCGGCCGGCTGGTCGAGGACCTGATCTGCCAGGGCGGCGTCGACCGCACTCACGTGGCCTGGCTGCCCTACGACGGCCTGGGCCGAGCCGCACGCAACGGCCTCAACTTCACCGAACGCGGCTTCGGTGTTCGCGGCGCCGTCGGGGTCTCCGACCGCGGCCACACCGCCGCGTCGTTGATGCGACCCGCCGACGTCGACTGGGAGCAGCTCTTCGGCACCGACGGTGTGCGTTGGCTGCACACCGGCGGGATCTTCGCCGCCCTCGGCGCCGAGACCCCGGACGTCATCGAGGCGGCCGTGCGCGCGGCGCGGCGCCACGGCACGGTGGTCTCCTTCGACCTCAACTACCGGCCCAGCCTGTGGCAGCAGTTCGGCGGCCAGGCCCGCGCCCGTGAGGTGTGCCGGCGCCTCGCCGCCCAGGTCGACGTGCTGCTCGGCAACGAGGAGGACTTCACGGCCGCCCTCGGTGTCCCGGTACCCGGCCTGGGCGGGCTGGACCTGCACACCGAATCCCTGGACTCCGCCGCATTCGCCGCCATGATCGACAGCGTGGTCACCGGGTTCCCCGGGCTCGCTGTGGTCGCCACCACCCTGCGCGGGGTGCGGTCGGCCACCCGCAACGACTGGGGCGCGGTGGCGTGGGCCGACGGCCGCTTCCACGAGGCCGTCGCCCGGCCCGACCTCGAGATCCTCGACCGGGTCGGCGGCGGCGACGGCTTCGCCTCCGGCCTGATCTACGGCTTGCTGAGCGGGATGCCGGCAGAGGTGGCCATCGAGTACGGCACTGCCCACGGCGCTCTCGCCATGACCACACCCGGCGACACCTCCATGGCGAACCTTGCCGACGTCGAGCGCCTCGTCGGTGGAGGAGGTTCGCGCGTCGCACGCTGACGGTCCGCCTTAGCACGCCGAATCGGATCGGGTCCGGAGAGCGACCTCCTGACCTGGCGGCCGACGACCCGGGTCCGGCCCGACTCGTCGGCGAGGTGAAACACCGGTCCGTCTCCCGCGCAAGGTCTGCTCCCGCCCGGCGAGCGGACCGCGGCCACCCAGGCGCAGTACGGCGACCCACACGTGCAACGGCTCCGCCTCATCCGCGCCCTGCTCGGACCCGGCGGGCTGTCGATCGCCGCCATCCGCGATGTGCTCGAGGTCATCGACGACCCGACAACCTCGGTCCGAACTGCCGGACCGCTACGCCGACGCGGCCGCCGTCCTGGCGGAGGAAGACGTCGCCACCGTGCCGACGGCATCCGCGACGGAGGCGGCGCGCTACGTCGTCGCCGGCACCCTGCTGCTCGAGACGGTGGTGCTGGCGTTACCCCGCCTGGCCCAGGAGAACGCATCCAAGACCCGCTTCACGCCGCCATGACGGCCGGGCCGAACACGCCGCGCCACAGCCGGGCTCGGGGGCAGCGCGGCGCCGTCGATGGGAGGTGCCATTCCACCAGCGAGGACCTACACCTGGCTATAGGCGAGGCTTTCCCACAGCCATGGACACCCGGCCGGGCATGCCGCACCCATGGCCCGAAGTTCGCGCCACTCACCGCTCAAGCCTGTCGAGCCGCCCGCCGCGCCTGGGTACGGGCTCGCTGCTCGTCGAATCGGGTCGCCTGTGCTGACAGCCCAGCCACGAACTCGGACAACTCGTCGCGGGCTTGCTCACCCTGCGCGTCGAGACCTTCGATATCGAAGACCGCCCAGTGCCGCAGCAACGGTTGTACGATCTCGTCGTGGTGGATACGCAGGTCATAGATACCCGCCTGCGCAATTTGCGCGGCTTTGCGGGTGAAACCCGGGATCATGGCGCCCGGCATCTCGAAACCCACCACCTCATCCGCGATCGCTCGCATGGTCGGGCCCGGCGCCACCCTCAGCGCAGCCGTCACGAGATTGCGATAGAAGACCATGTGCAGGTTTTCATCGGTCGAGACCCGACTGAGCAGCCGCTCACAGATCGGATCCGCGGTATAACGCCCCGTATTGCGATGCGAAACGCGGGTCGCAAGCTCCTGGAACGACACATAGGCCAGCACCTGCAGGACGGGTTTCTGCTCGGAGTCGAACCCCGTCGCCATGACGTCCATCCGCGCCCGTTCCAGCTCGACCGGATCGACGCCACGGGTCACCAACAAGTAGTCGCGGATGCAGAAGGCGTGCCGCCCCTCCTCTGCGGTCCAGCGGTGCACCCACGCACCCCAGGCACGGTCGCGGCCGAAAACGCGCTCGATCTCACGGTGATAGCTGGGCAGGTTGTCCTCTGTCAACAGGTTGACCTCGAGGGCTGTCCTCGCAATCGGCGACAGCCGCGACTGCTCCGGGTCCCAGTCGACGCCACCGAGGTCTGCGTAGTCGCGACCCAGGCTCCATGGGACGTACTCATGGGGCATCCACTCCTTGGCCACGGCTAAATGACGCTCGAGGTTTTCCACGACTGCTGGCTCAAGGTCGTGGAGCAAACGCACATAGTCCTGCACCTGACCCATCCTACTGCCTCGTCAGGCAACGTTTGGCCTGTTACCGCCGTAGCGGCATTCCGCTGCCGGCGCGCGCTTCCACGGCGGGCCCCGTGCTCGATCACCGTTCTCGACCGCGGGCAAGGTGGCGTCGGGAACCGGGAACATGAAGTTCATGATCAACGGTGCACCGACCATCGGCACGCTCGGCGGCGTCAACGTCGGGACTCGCCCTGCTCCCCCGCCTGGTCGGAGAGCACGCGCTGCGCGACGGGCTGCTGTCACCGGTGCTGCCCGACCACGAGACGCAGAGCGCGCCGCTGTTCCTGGTCCATCCCGCCCCACCGCACGTTCCGCTCGCCGTCCGCGCGTTGCAGGACCACCTGGTGCAGCACTTTCCGCAGTGACCCAGCGACGGGGCAGCGCCCGGTCAGGGGACCAGAACGATCTTGCCTCGGGTGTGGCGCTGCTCCAGGTCGGCGAACGCCCGGCGGACGTCGGTCAGCGGGTAGGTGGCGGCGATCGGCAGTTCCAGCCGCCCGTCCGCGAGGCGCGCGGCCAGCTCGCCCAGGTCGGCGGGGTTCGCGCCCTCGGCGTTGCCCGCGGCCTGCACGCCGTGTTCCTGCACGGCCGCGAAGTCGATCACCGTGTCGATCCGGTCCGGTTTGACCCCCACCTGCAGCGCCAGGTCGACGTAGCCCTGCCCGAAGGTGTCGATGAACGCGTCGACCCCGTCGGGCGCGGCCGCGCGGATGCGGTCGGCCGTGGCGTCGAGACCGTCGGCGTAGCCGATCGGGGTCACTCCGTGCTGCTCCAGCCAGGCGTGGTTGGCGTCCCCGGCGATGCCGAGCACCGTGGCGCCGCGCTCGACGACCAGTTGCACCACCAGGCCACCGACGCCTCCCGCCGCGCCCGACACGACGACCACCTCACCGGGCCGGGGAGCGACCGCCCTCACCGCGGCCCACGCCGTGGTACCAGCGACGAACAGGCCGCCGGCCACCGGCCAGTCCAGCGACGGTGGCTTGGCGATGATCTGCCCGACCGGCACCTCGACGTACTCGGCGTGGCTGGCCCGGGTGTCCACCCAGCCGAGGACCTCGTCACCGACCGCCCAGCCGGTGACGCCCGCGCCGAGATGCGTGATCACCCCCGCGAGGTCGCTGCCCTGACCGGACGGGAAGGTCGACGGGAACATCTGGGCCATCGCGCCGGACCGCAGTGAACTCTCACCGGGGTTGATGCCCGCGGCGCATACCTCGACGAGCACCGCCCCGGCGCCCGGCTGCGGCGTGGGGACGTCCCGGACGTCGAGCACATCGATACCGCCGAAGCGGTCGTACTGCACGGCTCTCATCAGTTCTCCTGTCGCTCTCACGGTGACCATGCTGAGTCAACAGGCACGGGATTGGACGTTCCATGCTTGAAAAGCCACAATCTTTGTGTCAACGTCCACGATCGTGGACGTCCTGACCGACCTGCTCCAACGCTCCCGCGCACGGGGCGCTGCGTTCTCCCGGTCGACCCTGCACGGTGACTGGGGTCTGCGGTTCCCGGTCGACGGCACGCTCGCGATCCACGCGATCGTCGCGGGCGACATGGTCGCCTGGACCGACGACCCGAACCGAGCCACCCGCGTCACCGGCGGTGACCTGCTGCTGCTGCGCGCCAGCCCGCACCACCTGGCGTCCGCTCCCGGACACCCGACGACGCCGTTCCTCACCCTGCTCGACGGGGCCACGGCCACGCGTCACGCGCGGATCGGCGAGCCCGCGGACGGCCCGGTCGCCGACTTCTGCTGCGGCGCCTACCTGTTCGACGGTGACCTGTCGACGCCGCTCATCGAGTCGCTTCCCGACCTGGTACGGCTGCGCCCGGAGCCCGGCAGCCCGTTGCGCCTCACCGTCGACCTGCTGATCGCCGAGATGGCGGGCGACGGGCCGGGCCAGCAGGCACTTCTCGACAGGCTGCTCGACGTCGCACTCGTGCAGTCGCTGCGCCTGTGGCTCCAGCAGACGGACGACGCCCCCGGCTGGTTCCGCGCGACGGAACACCCGGGGCTCGCCGCCGCCCTCCGCGCGGTGCACGCCGACCCGGTACACGCCTGGACCGTGGGCGAGCTCGCGACCATCGCGGCCCTGTCCCGTTCGGGCTTCGCGCGTCGCTTCACCGACGTGGTGGGCACGCCGCCCCTCCAGTACCTCACCGACTGGCGCATCGCGCTGGCGAAGGAACGCCTGCGCGACACCGACGACGGCCTCGCCGCGATCGCGGCCATGGTCGGCTACGGCTCCGAGTTCTCCTTCGCGTCGGCGTTCAAGCGCCAGGTGGGCACGGCACCCGGCCGCTGGCGGGCGCGGCAGCCATCCGCACCGCAGCCACCCACCGCCGCCGCCACCGGCCACATCGGCGGCACGCACTCCTCGCACCTGCTCGTGCCCAGCTGACGACGGACAGGTCAGGCACGGGTGGGTGCCAGGCCCAGCGCCGCCATCACCGCGCGGGTGCCGTCGGGATCCAGGATCGACCAGACCCCGGAGTAGACGAACAGGACGCAGAACAGCCCGGTGGCGGCCCAGTACAGGACCGGGTTCCACCGTAAGGTCGGGCGGTGAGCGGCCGGTCGGATCGTTGCCATGCGCAGGACGCCAGGAGCCGGACCGTGGCCGCGGATCGGCCAGAGGATGGAGGAGATCCGGCGATGTCCCGTGTGGGGGGTCCCGTCCCCGCTCTCGTTCTCGTCCGCCGGGCCGGCCGCGGTTGCGACGAGCTCGGCGGCGCGGTCCCGCAGACGGTCTGCTGCCTCCGGTCGACGACGGCGGGCACCCGCGCGGTCGTGTACCGCTCAGCGGCCGAGCAGGGCGTCATCGGCGTGATCGACTTCGTGTCCGGGGCCGTGCCGCAGGGACGCGTCGGCTGGGAGGCCGCCGGGGTCTTCCGCCGGATCGAGCCGTACCTCCCTCGGGCTCTGCTGCTCGCCGACCCGGTGCTGGCCACGGTGTTCGCCCACCTCCATAGCCGCCGCCGGGTGCCCGTCGAGGCCGGACGCCGACTTGTCACGCTGCTCCCCGACCTGCCGTTCGCCGCGGCACCGGGTGTGGACGGACCGGGGCACCAGGTCGTGGATCGAGGAGCGGCCGAGCCCGAGGAGCGCCTGTCCGATCCCGCTCCGCAGGATCTGCACGACGTTGCTCGACCGGCCTGACCCGCGTGAGCAATTCGTCATGGTCGAGGTTGACGACACGCGGCTGTCCGGACACCGTCACATCACAGCCCTTGCCTCGCCCGGTCGGGAGCGCGTAGGAAGGGCAGGCTCCCCGGCACGCCCGGGGCTGCACGTGCCGGTCACTCCCCAACCGGTTCCGCGGCCCGCTCGCCCGGCCGTCGCCGACCGGAGGTTCGTCGATGTCCCACCACAGCTCCCGGACCACCTACTCCCGCTGGAGATGGTTCGCCGCTGTCGGCTCGGTCGCCCTGCTGGGTGCGCTGGTCCTCGTCGTCGCGACCCTGTACAGCGTCGGGCCGCCGACGTCCCCCGTCTCCGACGCGGGCTGCACGACCGTGCGCATCGTCGCGACCGGGTCGTTCGTCCCCGTCGTCGCGGCCGTCGCCCCCGCGATGGCGACCGGCCCGTCGTGCGCCCGCCTCGACGTCACCACCGCCGACGGGCGCGGGGCGGCCGGGCGGGCCGCGGCGCAGGCTGCCGACCTGTGGATCCCCGACGACGCGGCATGGAGCGGCGCTCCCGGGGCCTTCCATCCGGCCGAGCACGCCGGCGCCGTTCTCGCGACGAGCCCCCTCTACCTGGTCACTGACGACACGACCGCCGAGACGATCAGGACGGCCGGCGGCGGGTGGCGCGGCCTGGCCGATCTCGTCTCGACCCCCGGGTCGGGCGTCCGGCTCGTCTCCCGTGCCCCCGGTGACTCCGGTGAGGGGATGCTCGGGCTGGGGGCCGTCGGGGAGGCGGTCTGGCTGGACAAGGGCATGGATGCGTCGGCCGACGTGCTGGCCGCCGCTGCGCCGCGGACCCGCATCGTCGCCGACGGGGAATCGGCGATGCCGGC
Source organism: Mycobacteriales bacterium (assembly GCA_038320445.1). Lineage (GTDB taxonomy): Bacteria > Actinomycetota > Actinomycetes > Mycobacteriales > Pseudonocardiaceae > Pseudonocardia. The sequence goes on along the minus strand of JBBQEF010000025.1, from coordinate 16,734 downwards.
GCGGCCGGGGGAGGTCGGGCTCGTCGCCGAGCACACGATCGTGTCCCGGCCCACGGCCGGCCTGACCGTCCTCGCCCCGGCCGACCGCACGGCGGAGCTGCGCTACAGCTGGTACCCGTCCGCGGCGGCGGCGGCCGATCCCGTGCGGGCGAGCGCACTCGAGCGGCTGGCCGCGACGCTGGCCGGCACCGACGCCGACCGCCCGCTGGCCCAGGCCGGGCTCCGGCGGCCGGGCGGCGCCCCTCCGGCCGCCGCACCGGCGGGGGCGCCGCCCACCACCGCACCCCCGTTCGACGTGCTCGGCCCGCACCACGTCGACCACGTGCTCGCCACCTGGTACCCGGCCGACCGGCGTGCGGACGTCCTGGTCGCCGTGGACATCTCGGGATCGATGTGGGCCCGGGCCGCCGGATCGCAGGTGCCGCTGATCGACGTCGTCCGGCAGGGTGTCGGGCGGCTGGCCGGGCTTCTTCCCGACGGCTCGCGGGTCGCACTGTGGGAGTTCGGGTCGCTCCTGAACCCGCCGGACGACTACCGGGCGCTGCTCGAACCCACCGACTTGGAGGGAGGCGGGCGCGCCGAAGTCACGAGAGCGGTGGCCGCGCTCACGCCGACCGAGACCGGCACCGGGCTGCACGACACGGTCCTCGCCGCCTACCTCGCGGCCCAGCGGGCGTACCGCCCGGGCACCCCGTCGCACGTCGTCGTGTTCACCGACGGCCGAAACGAGGCCGACACCCCGACGCTCACCCTCGGCGAGCTGACCAGCGCGCTCGTCGCCGCGGCGGATCCGGCGCGTCCGGTCCACCTCTCCGTCGTCACCTTCGGCGACGCGCCCGACGCGGCTGCGCTGACCGCGGCGCTGAAGCCGGTGCAGGGCTACGTCGACCGGTTGCGCACGGCCAAGGAGGTCGGCGCCGCCTTCATCCACGTCTCCGCGGGCGGCCTGCACGGATGACCGACGAGTCCTGGCCCGGCCCGGCGGAACTCGCGACGTTCCAGCGACGGCTCGCGGCCTGGGCGATCGACCTGGCCGTCGTCGCGGTGCTGTCGACCGCCCTCGTGGCGGCCGACCTCTGGTTCCTGGGCGATGTACTCGGCCTGGGCGACGTGACGAGCTGGTACGCCGACGCGTCGCTGCTCGCCAGGGCGGCGGTCTGGACGACCGCCGCCGCGCTGGTCGTGCTCGGTTACCTCGGGCTCGGGCAGGCCGGGCCGGGCCGCTCCATCGGCAAGCGGGTGGCCGGCCTTCGCGCGGTGCAGGTGGTCCGGATGTCCGACGGCCGGCTGCGTGTGATCCAGGTGCGCATCCGGGAGGCGCTCCTCCGGCAGGTCGCGCACCTGGTGGATCTCCCCTTCCTCTGGGGTTTCCTCCGGCCGCGGTGGGATCGGTACCGCCGGACGAAGGGCGACGAGATCGCCAACGTGTTCGTGGTCGTCGACCGCGACGAGCGCTGCTTCGAACACGCGAGGTACCTGGACCGCGACGCCGAGGACGGACCGCCGTGGTGGCTCTGCAAGCAGGCCGACGAGCGGATCTGGATGGCCGATCGCCGGCGGCGGCCGGCGAGGCTGGACCCACCGAAGAGGGGGTAGCGGGCTGACCGCTGCGGGGCGATGGCCGATGTGGCGCGTACCGAGTCGACCACACCGTTCGTGTGCAGGAGAGCCGCTGGAACCGCGTTGGGCGTGTCCGACCGAGCAGGCGTCACCTACTTCGGGGAGACACCGCGTAGCGGGTCACCGCCTCCGACCGGACTCCGCTCATCCCCGACCGGGTCATCGCCCTGCTTCCCGGGCAGCTCGGCCCGCAGTCGGGCCTCCGCGCGCTGAGCCTCGGCCCGGGTAAGGCGCTCGCGACGCAGCCACTCCGGCTGCTCCTCCTTCAACGCCGCGATCTGGGCGGTGGTCAGCGGCTCGGTGATCTCGGCGCGTGCCAGCCCGGACATCGACACTCCCAGGCGGTCCGCGACGACCTGGCGGGGATGCGGGCCGTTGCGTCGCAGCTCGCGCAACCACTCGGGCGGGTCGGCCTGCAGGGCGTCGAGCTCGTCGCGCGTGACCATCGCAGCCCGGAACTCCTCAGGCGTCGCCTCGAGATACACGCCGAGCTTCTTCGCCGCCGTCGCGGGCTTCATCGTCTGGGTCGACCTCTGCCGCGTCATGCGCCCACGATATCGGGGCCGGACCAGCCGATAGCCTCGACCGGTGACCGAGCCGAGCGACACCCCAGCCTTCCGACTCGGCCACGTCCCAGGCGTGACGCCGGGCAAATGGGCGCGGATCTGGGCCGAGCGCCGTCCCCACGTCCCCCTGGCGCTGGTCACGGCGACCACCGAAGAGGCCGTGGAGCTGATCCGGACCGGCGCGGTGGACGCCGCCCTGGTCCGGCTGCCGATCGACCGGACCGGGCTCCACACGATCCCGCTCTACACCGAGACCACCGTGGCCGTCGTCCCGAAGGAACACGTCATCGCCGCAACCGAGGAGTCCACCGTCACGGACCTGGCCGACGAGATCGTCCTACGCCCGCAGGACGACACACTCGCCTGGCCCGGTGACCACCCGGGGCGGGCAGCGGCATTCGCCCCCGCGACGACGGCCGAGGCGATCAAGCTCGTCGCCGCGGGCGTCGGCCTGCTGGTCGTCCCCCAGTCGCTGGCCCGCCTCCACCACCGCAGAGACCTCACCTACCGACCGCTGGCCGACGCGCCACGCTCAGGCGTCGGTCTCGCCTGGCCGGACACGGAGAACACCGAACTGATGGAAGAGTTCATCGGGATCGTCCGCGGACGCACCGTCAACAGCTCACGCACCCCCCGCCGGCAGGGAACCCCAGCACCAGCCACAGCCGCACCCACGAAGAAGAGCGTCGCCCGGCACCGTCCGGCCCGGCGCGATACACGCCGTCGCTGAATTCACCCACCGACCCGGCCACCGGCGGTTCGACGTCCGCCGGTGTTCGCTGCGACCCGACCCCACTGCCAGGCCCGCTGATCTACGACGTCCGGCTGGCGGCATCGCGGGCCGTGCGCCGCGGCAGGAGCGTGCCGGAGGACACGAGGCCGGTGAGGCCAGCGGCTTCACGCAGGCCGGCTGGCACGCGTCCTGCCTGCCGTGGCTGCATGAACGGGAGGCTCGCCGCCGCTCAGGTGTCGAGGCTCCAGCGTCGCTGCGCCCCGGCCGTATCGAGTCAGCTGGGGAAGATGTCGATCACGATGTCGTACTCGACGGTGCCGCCCTGGATCGAGGTCACCGTCACGCTGACCGCGAACTGCTGGCCCTGGCTGGTCAGCGTGCAACGCAGTTCGGCACCGTCTTCGGCCGGAAGATCTGCCGGGCAGGTAACAGGTTGCGGTGGCTGCCCCGTCTGGTCCTGGTCGAGCTGAGCGATGTCCCGTTCGACCGTGGCGGCGGGTACCGGTGGCGGCGGTGGCGAGGTCCCCCCACCGAACCCGAGGGCTGCGGCGAGCGCGGCCGTGAGGACGACCACCGCGGCGCCGCGCTTGCGGCCCGGTCGGCCGGCCTTTCGCACAGCCGGAGCCGATCCGCCGGCCGGCTCGGTGCCCCGGACCCGTCGCCGGCCACGGCCTGGCGTTCCGGTCGGCACCCCGATCGGAGTGAGTACCGCCTGAGCCGCGGCGGTGAGCGCACCGGCGCTGGGGTAGCGCCGAGCCGGGTCCTTGGCCATCGCGATCGCGACCACGTCGTCGAACCCGGGCGGGACGCCGGCGCGCAGCCGTGACGGTTGCGGGGGCGGCGCGTGGAGGTGGGCGAATATCTGCGCCTGCGGGTCGCTGAACGGGAAGGGCTTCTGGCCGGTCAGCATCTCACTCAGGACGCAGCCCAAGGCGTAGACGTCGACGCGGCGATCCCAGTGGTCAGACACGAGCCGCTCCGGGGCGATGTAGGCGACCGTGCCGATCGTCGAGCCGGTGACGGTCAGCCGGGTCGCGGCGGCGGCGTGGGCGATGCCGAAGTCGACGAGGTAGACGTAGTCCGTGGTCTGGTTGTTGGTGCTGATCAACACGTTGGACGGTTTGACGTCGCGGTGCACCAGCCCGTCGGCGTGCGCGGCGTCCAGCGCGGCGGCGACCTGGGTGATGATGTCGACCGCCCGGGGCGGGGGCAGTGGGCCGTGCCGGGCGAGCAACTCCGCCATGTCCATGCCCTCGACCAACCGCATGTCGATGTAGAGCCGGCCGTCGATCTCGCCGTAGTCGTGGATGGGGATGACGTGCGGCTCGCGCAGGCCTGCCGTCATTTCCGCCTCGCGGCGGAACCGGTCCTGGAACTCCGGATCGATGGCCAGCTGCAGCGGCAGCCGCTTCAACGCGACCACGCGGTTCTTGACCAGATCGGTCGCGCGGTGGACCTCGCCCATCCCACCGCGGCCGATCAGAGCGTCCAGCCGGTACGGGCCGAACGTCTCGCTCCCCGAGCCCGTCACCGGATCAGCGTACGGAGGCGACCACGACACTGCATGCTGCAAAGAAGGCTCCCGGCTGTTCTGGAGCGACCGGAGGTGCTGCGGTCCGTCGTCGAGGGGCGCCCGCGGGGCGGGGTCGACCGGAGGTCAGAAGGTCCCGCCCGCCTGCCTTCGGCGCGCCTTCGCCTCGCTGCGGTCAGGGGGCCTCAGCGACCCTCACCCGGTGCAGGCGCAGGCATTCGTCAACGCCCATCAGGCGCAGGATCCGACTCTCGCGGGCCGAGAAGTCCGGCGCGGCCTCACTGCTGGAGATGATGGTGGGCTGGTCGCACTGGTATCTGCTGCCCTGGCGCACCAACGTGGCCGAACCGTTGGCGAGCACGTTCTTGAGCCAGTCGGCGGCCTGTACTCCTTCACTGGGCAGATTCGAGATTCCCGCTGGTGGAGCTTCCGCGGTCGTCCAGCACTGTTCGGCCGCCCACGCCACCGTTGTCACTCACGTCGTCACTCGCCGTCCAACGCCCCCTCTCTGCGAGCGACGTCGAGCAGCTGTGCGGCCGAGAGATCGGTCAACGACGGCGGCACCGAGATCCCAGGCAGGTCGTCCAGACCGAGCTCGGCGAGCACCTCCCGCCGCGCGTCGTCAGTCTCCCGCCGCAACGACTGGCCGTCGAGCGACCTACCCACCGCCGCTGGTTCGTCGGTGACCACCTGCACGAGTGGCGTAAGCGACGCTGGCGGTGCCGGACCGCTGTGTGTCCACTGCAGACGTGCCGGCGGGGATGCGCACCACCACGAGGCTGCGGGTGGCGCCGGCGATCGAGGTCGAGGACGGCCGTGATCAGTCCGAGGTCGCCGCCGCGCACCAGGTGTGGTGGCCGACGGTGCAGCGCGGGGTGATCGTCCACGGTGCCGTCGAGCTCGTCGAGCCCGAACCGGTGCCCGTGTTGGGGATGGACGAGACCCGGTTCGGCCGTCCGCCGTGGCTGCCCGACGGAGTTCACGACGACGGCCGGATCCGTTGGGCGCGAACGGATCCGTGGGAGAGCGGGTTCGTCGACATCACCGGCGAGCAGTCGCTCTGGGGGAAGGTCGACGGCCGCACCAGGGCCGCGGTGCAGGCGTGGCTGGCCGCGCGTAGCGAGGCGTTCCGGGCCGGGTCGAGGTGGTGGTGATCGATCCGCACGCCGGTTACGCCGCCGCGGTGCGCGCCGCAGTGCCCGACGCGGTCATCGCGGTGGACCACTTCGACCTGATCATGCTCGCGAACAAGGCGGTCACCGCGGTGCGCCAGCATGTCACCCGCGACCTGTTGGGCCGCCGCGGGCAGAGGATCGACCCGACGTGGGCCAACCGGCGGCTGCTGCTGCGCGGCCGGGGACGGCTGTCGGAGGCGGCGTCGGCGCGGATGTGGAACGGCTGCGTCGACAACGACCGACCGGGCAACTGCTCTCGGCGTGGATCGCGAAGGAGGAACTCCGCGCCCTGTCCGCCATCGCCGCCCGAGGCGGCGACCGCGGCGAGATCCGGGTGCGACTGTGGGCGTTCTACCGGTGGTGCGCGGACGCGCAGATCCCCGAGTTGACCACCCTGGCCGAGACGATCGAGACCTGGTGGCCGGCCATCGAGGTCTTCCTCAACACCGGCATCACCAACGCCCGGACCGAGGGCACGAACAGTTGATCAAGCAGGTGAAACGCGCCGCCCGCGGGTTCCGCAGCAGGGAGAACTATCGGCGCCGGTTGACGTTGTTGCCATTGCGGCCACGACCGCGTGGACACCACCATCGCCCTCTGGCGTCGCCTCGGACCGAGATGAAGACCGAGTCCTCTCCGCGGCTGAACGGGCGATCGGGCGGCATGTCGAAGGCCATGACGCTCAGGCCGTTCGGAGCCTGGAAACCACCCCACATGAGCTGGTCGGGCGCGGCGCCGTCGGCGCCGACTGACGGCCCAGCTGCAGATGATCGGTATCCGTGGCTTGGCATTGCCATGCGCAGCGGTAGAGGTCCCAATAGCAGCGCGAGTTGTGCTGGTGGCTGCCCTCCATCTGGGCAAGAGACTCTCCGTCTGCCAGGGAATTGCTCGGCGAGTCGTTGGTGTCGGTGCTCATGAGCGGCGGCTTTCTAGAGTTCATGGGGCCGTGGGGTCATTCCACGCGGGGCTCGAAGCGGAGCACCTTTCGGGTCGGACATTTCCCGCGCGCAGGAGGCAGGGCCCGGATAAGCACTCCTGTGTGCGGCGACGGCCCGCCGTCGACGTGAGCGATCTCACGAGCTCGCTCCGTCCGAGCAGTAGTCGAAGTCGGTGACGAAGGCGGCGTTGCGCCGTCCTCTGATCTCCCATCGCAGTGCCGGGTCGGTGGATCGCAGTTCGTCGCCGTGAAGCTCGGTGCCGGGGTGATCAAATCCCGGGATGCCGCACCGGACGTCACCTGGCTCGGACGCCTCGCCTTGCGCTTCGACGGTCAGATATCCGACGACATCGATGCGCTTGCGGGCCTGTACGTGTTCGAGGTTGATGCGGGCGGGCCGAACGAGGTGGACCTCGCCGATGGCCGGGCCGTAGAGCTGGGCGACCGATCCGCCTGCGCGGCCGAGGAAGATGTCGGCCAGCGCGGACCGCTGGCGCTCATCGGCGTCGATGTCGACGTAGAGCACGACCTCCCAGGGGGTACTCGGACGCACCCGGTCGAGGAAGCGGAGCGACATCACGGCCCGCAGGTCGGACAGGTCGGCCCCGTCGGCGTGGCCCTGGAGGATGTGCCAGGACAAGGCGCCGAAGCACTCTCCGAAGCTGGAGGGGCCGCCGGGGCGACCGCCCACGCTGCGACAGGGGCAGATCGCCTCGCAGTTGCATCCTTCGAAGTAGGAACCGCGAACCCGCCAGTTCGCCAAGGCACTCTGCGCCGGTGTGGCCATCACATGCCCCCCATGGGGTCGGGTTGGGTCACAGGCAGCAAGCCGGGTGCGAGGCCGGGCTCGAACACCACCGCAACCGCGAGGACGAGGGCGGCGACGCCGAGCCCGCGGCAGACCCACCGTCCCCAGGGCGACGTCTTCTCGACCAGCACGGCGCCGGCCAGGCCCACCATGGCGATCACATTCATCAACCCGAACGCCACCAGCAGCGCCATGAGGCTCCAGCAGCAGGCCACACAGAACGCGCCGTGGTGAAGGCCCACCCGCACGTCCCGCGTCCGACCGCGGTAGACCCCAAACTTCAATACGAACCCCAGCGGCGAGCGACACCGGGCCAGACACCGGTCCTTGATCGGGGTCAGCTGGTAGACCCCGCAGGCCGCGAACAGGGCCACCGCCAGCACGGTCGCGCCGGTCCGGTGACCGGACACGAGGCTGCCGGCGACCCAGGCAAGGCCGTAGGCGGGAAGCGCCGCCAGTATCCAGACGAGCAGATACCCCGACACCAACGCGGAGACCCGCCGAGTGCGGTGGCTTCCGAAGGTGCGTGCGTACAGCGACGCGAACGGTGCAACCGACGGCAGCATCATAGCCGCCATCATCAGCGCCCAGACCGCTGCGAACGCACCGATACCGAGGCCCATCGTCCCCGGCATCGAGCCCATGTCGCGAGCCACGACCACCACCCCAACCCACGCGGCAGCGGCCACTACGAACAAGAATGACGTCGGCGGCGCCATCCGCCGCACAGGACGTGCCAGCGCGCTCAGGCCGCCCATGAGAATGGATCCCCGCCGGTGAACGCAATAGGCGTCGCCGCGTTGGGCGGCGGCGCGAACAGCACGCCGATTGCCTGGTCGGGGTTGCCGGGCCACTCGCCGACGTAGCGCTCGGTCGTGCCGGTGCGGCGTGCCAGGGTGTCCGAGGTGACGGGCCCGGCGCCGGCCGTGGCCTTGTACAGCCCCAGCCGGTCGCCCGATGTGCAGCAGCCCGGAGATGGCTGCGCCCATGTCAACCACCGCCTGCCGACGAATGCTTCGGGCTTCGCCTCGTCGATGGCCGGAGTGTCTGTCACCGTCATGCGAGTCTCCGCTCGTCGGCGCAGGTCCCCGAGGACCTGAATGGACGCCTGCGAGAGCGAGCATGCAGGAACCACGGCGCCGCAACGAGTAACGATGTCGTACCGCCCGGGCTGGCGCCGAGGGGTCAACCAACCCGACGAATCAGACGCCCCTGTCCGTGATGTCCAAGCTGGGGGGACATCGGTGGTCCAGGATTCGTACTACCCGCTGCCCCGGACGGGCCGCGGAGGCGAGGTGGATCTCAACCTGCACGCGCTGCGCTACCTGCTCACCGGGGCCGACTGAGGGCCACTTCGGGCTCGCCGCACAGCGGCTCTACGTCAGCGGCCCGTCATTGTCGCAACAGATCAGGCGCCTCGAGACCCGGCTCGGTGTCCCACTGCTCGACCGCTCGACGCATCCCGTGACGCTCACCGAGGCCGGGGAACGGTTCGTCCCGCACGCCCGGGAGGCGGTCGCGGCTGCGGAACGCGCGGCCGGTGCGATCGCAGCCCACCGGCGGGAGCGGGCCGGCACGCTGCGGATCGGGTTCATCGCCGCCGCGGCCGGGCGCTACACCCGTCCGATCCTCGACCGCCGGACGCTCACCGTGCCGCGCCCTGACGTGCAGCTCGTGCAGCTGGCCTGGTCCGAGCAGGCCGACCTCGTCGTCGTCGTGGCAGGTGGGTCGGCCATCGCGATCACCGCCAGCTCGGTGGCGCCGCGCCTGCGGCGGGCACCTCACCAACCATGCCAGGAGAGCAGAGGTGAGTAGGGCGACCTCGCAGAACCCCCGCCACGGTCAACCAAGCCCACCGGTCACAGCTATCGGTGTCCGGTGAGCGGATCCTCTGCGGGACGGCGCAGCAACGCCGTGCGACGCGCCGCGGTGAGGTCGTCGGAGCAGGTAGAAGGGGTCTTTCGCCTCTCGTCGCCCCCGCCGCCGTGCGAGCACGGTCGCACGAATGAACGATGCATCAGACCCGGGCGGTGCCGGTCGGGTGTCGCGGGCGGTGGAGCAGCCGTGGCTGTCAGGGCACACCGCGCACTCCATCGCGATCCCACTGCAGCTGGTCACCGGACGACGACTCGAGACTGACCAGGGGTAGCCGCCGATCCGCCTCTCCGTTGCGGAATCCTCCGACGACACCCAGATCGGCGGCCACACCACCGCCCCGCTCCTGCAGGTGCAGTCCATCCAGGTCACCGGCCACACCAACTAGCCTCGGTCTGCCTTCGCGCAGGTCAACCCGCTCCAGGTGAGCTATCGCTCCCTCCCGACTCCGGTTCCCGGCCGGGCACGCCCATCACGCTGGTCGAGTCGGTCGAGGTCGCGGGAGATGCACGAGGCCGGTGAGCTGACCGTCGCACAGATCGCCGCCGAGTTCGGCGTCACCCGCTCTACGCTCCTACGTCTGGACCAACACCGCCGACCAGATCCCCGACAGCATCACCCGATGCTGCGCTCGAATTGGCGACTCACGACACCAGCCGGATCGAGCCCCGTCAGCGGCGGAGACGCTCGACGACCGGGTCGGTACCGGTTGGGACGCGCGCCTGGGTGCGCCAGGCGCCCGGCGTGGTGCCGTGCGCGCGGCGGAAGGCCCGGATGAAGGTGTTCACGTCGAGGTAGCCGGCGCGGGCCGCGACGGCGGTGACCGGCAGCGCCGCGTACCGCGGGTCGGCGAGGAGCCGGCACGCCCACCGGAGCCGTTCGGTACGGACGAGGCCGGCGGGAGTCGATCCGGCGCGCTCGAACGCGAGCTGCAGGGAGCGCACGGACACGTGGTGGTGCCGGGCGAGGACCGCCGGCGTCAGTCCCGGATCGGCGAGGTTGGCGCGGACGTGCGACCGGACGGCCGCGACGAGCGCCTGCCACGCATCCGGCACGGCGTCGACGTCCACGGCGCGGGACCGCAGCACGCTGACCGCGAGCTCGGCGGCGGTCCGACCGAGCTCCTCGCGGTCGTCCGCGGACAGCGCCTCCCCCCGGGCCACGACCTCCATCGCGAAGGCGCGGAACACCCCCACGATGCCGCTCGTCCGGTCGTGGTCGGCGGTGAGCCGCCGGACGGACACCAGGTCGGGAGAGGGCACGATCCGGCGCGGTGCCTGCAGCACGACCACCCGGCTCGGGCCCGCGAACTCAAGCTCGTAGGGCCGCTCAGCCACGTGCACGGACGCGGCGCCGGGCGGGACCGTCCGCGCCGTACCCTCCTGGCGCACGACGGGCGACCCGGCGACCGGTACCAGCAGCAGCAGGTCGTCGCAGCCGTCCGCGCGGACCCCGCGCGCGGTGCGCAGCACGCGGGACCGGTCCGTGCCGACGAGCGTCACGCTGACGCCGCCCCCCAGACCGCACCGCTGCAGCGAGCCGCGGAACCCGTCGTCGGCGTCCCCGATCCCGAGGGTGATGAAGTTGTCCGTGATCAGCTGCACCCACGCCGACGAGCTGTCGGTCACGACGAACACACACCACCGCCTGTCAAGCGGAGCACTGCGCGGATCGGCGATGCCCCGTGCGCGGAACCGCGACCTGCGCGGCCGCGGCGGGCCTGGCGTCCGCCAGGTCGCCAGAAGGCGTCAACACCCGACCCAGGAGGCACCATGAGCGAGACGACGGCCGCGGCAGTGCGGACGCACATCGTGGGGATCCCGGACGGCCTCGAGTTCGTGCCGTTCTCCCACCCCGAGGCCGGAGGAGGAGGCGGGATGGTGACGTTCGGTGAGATCGCCGTGCTCCGCGAAGCGTCCCACAACGGCAACCCGTTCGTCACCGCGTTCTGGCGCTCCGAGGCCGCCACCTCCCCCCTGTACGACGTCGGGCTCGGCGACGAGGCCGGCTACATCGTCCGCGGCTCGGCCAGCGTCGAGATCGTCGACACCGGGGAGGTCGTCGAGCTCGCCACGGGCGACGCGTATTCCTTCCGCAAGGACACGCTGACGCGCTGGACCATCCACGAGTCGTTCCAGAAGTTCGTCGTCGTCGCCGACTCGCCCGACGTCGCCGGCTGACCGGCGGGGCCGGCGGACACCGGGGCCCGGGACGACGGCGGCGGGTCCGTGGCGTCGCGGCGGGCCCCGGTGCCCGCCGCGACCCTACGAACGCGCTCCGCCGGCCGCGCTCCCCTGGCCCACCTCACCCCGTGGCCGCCCGGGTCGCTGGCGCAGGCGACGCCAACACCAGGCCCGCTCCTGCCACTACCGACGCCGCGGTCACCCATCACCACGAGACTGAACTGCCGTTGCAGTACTTACGCGATCACCGGATGCCCGTTCATGGTCGTGCGGATGTGCGAGTGGGGCGCAGTCGGAAGTTGAGAATGAGCCAGGCGCCCCATATGTTGCTGTTGGGGGCGTTCTGCTTGGTGCGGTAGAGCATTCCCGTGTCGTCGATCGCGTACAGCTCCATTCTTTCGTGCGCCCCGTTCCTCTCGGCGGCGACATGTCGCATCCGGAGGGTTATCCCCTCGAACTGCGTCGGGAGCAGCATCCATGGTCCCCAGTCGGCGCTGTGGGGGGCGGTCTCGAAGCGCTGGAAGAGCCGGCCGTCGGAGTCGATGCCGAAGAGGACGAGGCGTCCGTCCTTGTTGAGAGCCATCTCGACGGACTCGAGCAGGCCGTCCAGTGGGACTATGCCGCCCCACTCGTTCTCGGTCTGTGCGTTCGGGACGTTCATCGTGCGCTGGAAGAGCGTTCCCTCCGCGGTGATCCCGATCAGGACGCCACGCCCGTCGCTGCCGGTCCTGGCGGTCATGCGGGTCACCGCGCCGGCGAGGGGCGTCCATGGGGTGCGCCACCCCGTCGCCGCGGTGTCGTCGTCAAGGGCGTCCTGCCAGCGGTGTTGAACAAGCCCCGTGCTGAGGTTGGCGTAGATGTGCAGGCCTCCCCACTGGTCTGTGACCGCGGCCGCTGTGGCGAAGGATCCGTCGAACCGTTGGGGCTGGGTGTAGGTGCTGCTGTTGGGGGCGGTCTGCGCGCGGCGGATAACGGTGCCCGAGCCGTGGACGGCGAAGAGTTCGATTCGCCCGTCTTGATTGCTTGCCGCGGTGACGGACTGCCACCCGGGACCCTGTTGGAGCATCGTCCAGCGCACCATGTCGCCGCTGACGGTCCGCTGATGGGTGTTCCAGAGGTTGCCGGCGTCGTCGGTCCCGAAGAACTCCAGTCGCCCGTCCTGGTTGCGGGCCACCGCGATCGACGAGCCGAGCGGGACGACGCCGAGCAGCGGACTGGTGACCTTCCAGGCCGGTTGGACGTCCGGGGAATCGGCGCGCAGCACCACCGGACCGGGCCGGGTCGGGTCGACCGGCTGCAGGAACGCGTCCGGAACCGCGAAGCTCTGGATCACGAACAGGTCGCCGGCGGAGTCGGGAAGAGACACTGGACGGAGCAGCCACCTCTGCCGCGCGTCATCAGCCGCCGCCGGACCTGGGACGTACTTGACGTCTTCGATGACCCCCGGCAGGGCGAGGTGAAGGTCCACCGTCAGGTAGAGGTTGCTCGCCCGGCTCCGGATGTACACCGCGTCGCCGGACTGTTCGAAGGAGAACTCCTGTCCCGCGGTGCCGTCGCTCGCGAGGTGCCACACCTCCGCCTGGGCGGCCGCGATGCCGTCCTTCGGGCCGAGCGTGGTCTGGGTGGCGTTGAACTGGACGTGGTACGGGATGAACGGCCGGAACTGGTGCTGCTGCCGCTGCACGCTGAGCACCGCGGACAGGTCGTTGGCTGCCGCGTAGCGGGCACCGAGATAGGGCGGATTCGCGGTGAGGAAGCGGCGCGCGATCGTCTTGGGGATCGAGGTGTGGTCGAAGTGCAGGTCGCCACGCTGGACCGGGGTGGAGACACCGGTCCCGTCGTGCCCGAAGACGGCGCCAGCTGCCACCCACGGCGAGACGACGAACGCCGGGACCCGGACGCCGTGCGTGTCGACGGGCAGGTCCGGCGACACCCGCGCCGCGGCCGCCGGCGGCACGTGATCGTAGAAGCCGCCGTGCTCGTCGTAGACCACCAGCAGCAGGGTGCTGTCCCACGCGGGGCCCGCGACCACCGCGTCCACGACCTTCTTGACGAAGTCCTGGCCGTCCTTGACGTCGGCGACCGGGCCGTCCGCGTTGGCGTCCGGGGGCAGCTCGATGAAGTGCGGCTCGACGAACGAGACGCTCGGCAGGTCGCCGGACGCGGCCCGGGTGAAGAAGCCGCGCTCGGCGTCGTCGAGCGTGACGATGTGCTCGGCGTCGAAGGTGTGCTCCGCGAAGAACCGCAGGAAGCAGTACCCCTGCTCGAAGTAGGTCCAGGTGAGGGGCCGCCCGGTCACGGGGTCGGTGCCGGTCAGGTGGTCGAGGATCGTCTCGGTGAAGGCCGGCCTGATCGGGCTGGAGTCGTGGAACTCCCAGAACCCGCGGCTGCTGACGTTGGGCCGGCCGGTCAGCTCGTAGAAGCGGTTGACGAACGTCGGGCCGGGATGGCTGGCGAACCAGCGGTGGCCGACGGCGAAGTCCCGGGCGAGGGCGTCGTAGGTCGGCACCGTGTCGGCGGTGTGGTGGCCCATGATCCGGGCCGCCCGCTCGGGCCCGTGCTCCTCGACCCAGCTGCGCACGAACCCGTCCATCAGGCCGCCGTTGATCGCGCGGTGTGTCGGCTCGTGGCCGTGCGGCGGGTCCGGTGAGAAGAAGGTGTCGGTGAGCGGGAAGGACGGGAACGTCGTGCCGCCGGCGGTGTTGGACTCGCCGCCGCGGAGGCCGTCGACGTCGGTGCGTCCGGCGCCGCCCTGGTCGACCGGCAGGCTCAGGTAGCCCATCATGTGGTCGAACGACCTGTTCTCCATCATCAACACCACGATGTGGTCGATGTTCGTCAGAGTGCCCGGCGAGAAGTCCCAGGCGGCGGGGAAGTCGCCCGGGGGTTGCGGCACGAACCCGTGGGGCGGCCCGGTGTAGTAGACGGCCAGGTCGTCGCCCTCGAAGGCGAGGTGATCGAGCACCGTGTTGTTGCCGTCGATGTCGTGCTCGTCGTCCGGGGTGCCGCCGAGCAGCAGGCTCGTCACCAGCGCATTGACGCCGTCGCGGGGGCTGTCCCCGGTGAGGGGGTCCGGCTTGCCCAGCCTGCTGATGATCTCGTTGCGGATCCGCTTCTGGACGGCTCCCCCCGGGTCGAAGCGGCTGCCGGTCGTCAGGTGCACGCGCACCACCTGGCCGCCGAAGACCCTGTTCCGGTCGCCGTCGGGGCTGACGAGGTCGACGGGCTGCCCGAGGAACGTCCCGGTGTAGTGGAAGAGCGGCAGTGGCCCCGTGTTGTCGACGGTGACCTTGAGGTTCGCCAACTCGGGGATCCACGACATCAGGTCGACCAGGCTCTGGGGCGCGCCGAACCGGCTCACCCGGTGCGTGACGCCGAGGGTCAGCCGCAGCGTGATCTCGAACTCGAGGAAGTCGACGCCCCCCAGCAGCGCGGTGATCAGCTCGTTCTCACTGGCGGCGGTGTCGAACGTCAGGGTGACGGTCAGGGGCGCGGGGTCCGCCGGATCGAGGCGGGCTGTGAGGGAGGCGCTGTCGATCGTGGTGAAGTAGACGTCGTCGATGTCCACCGGGGTCCGGAGCTGGCCGAGGCTCGTCGGGCTGCTGACGTACGCGATGCCCCCCTGCACGGCGGTGATCGACCGTACGTCCAGGTAGCTCTCCGGCAGTGTCGCGGCGTTGAAGCTGCCGGAGTTGTCCAGGCGGACCTTCCGCAGCGGCGGGAAGTGGCTGGTGTCGGTGTCGTTGCGGTGGTTGACGAACTCGTCGAGCTTGGCCTGCAGGAGGGCGACCGGGATGAGCTTGGGCGCCAGGGTGTGGTCGATCGGGCGGCTGGACAGCAGCGGCGCCGTCGGTGGCGTGACCGTGGGGAACGACTCGCCCTGGTAGACGCCGCGGAACACGGCGTTGTCCTGATCAAGGACGACCCCGCCCGTCCTCGTGGAGAAGACCAGGCCCTTCCCGTCGGCGTTGGCGGGATCGGTGAAGGTGAACGTCAACCGGTAGTCGAAGATCCACCGGTCGTGCCCGTTCGGGGTGATGCGGAAGTTGATCACCGGCAAGGCGATGTCGGCCATGGCGATCGGCGTGATCTCCGGGGTGGCGGGGCCGACCGTCCAGGTGATGGACCGCGTGCTCGGGTCGTCGAACTGCTGGCCGGGGAAGATGTCGTGGGCGTCGACGATGCGCTGGAGCGACGAGCCGTTCACCCGGTTGCCGATGAAGACATCGACGCTGGTGTCGCCGTCCTTGTCGTCGTCGTGCGTCGCCAGGTCGAGCGTGACGCTCTGCAGCGTCGCGGTGGACGTCGGCGTGCTCCGCACCGGCGGCGGCACCAGCGGGTTCTCCGAGCCGATGCCGGAATGGTCGCGGTTGTCCTGGTCCAGGATGATCCCGGGCTGCGCGTCGGATGAAGAGAACGCGAAGCTGCTGCCGTCGTCGAAGGTGAACGTCACGGTGTACGTGAAGATCCACCGATCGTTGCCGTTCGGCTGGAGGGGGCTGTTGACGGCCGGCAGCACGATCTCCTCCAGTGGGACCGGATCCGGCCGCAGCGCGAGGCTGAAGGTGTGCGACGAGGGATCGTCGAGGTGCTGCGAGGACGCCAGGCCGATGCCGGATGCCAGGTACGGGTTGATGCCCTGGCCGTGTAGGTCCCCGCCCGGGAGGTACCGCTGGTAGGCGAGCCGGTTCGAGATGAAGGTCGAGCTCTGCTCGGGGGTGGCGGTGGTGCTCCGCCGATTCTTCACGAACACGTGGACCACGGTGTCCGTGTCCTTGTCGTCGTCGTGGGTGTCGAATGTGATGCTGACGTCGGTGAGCAATGGCACGATGGCTCCTGGCTATCCGAGAGAATGATGTGGTGACCGACGTGCGGAGTGGCACCTCGGGGCAGCGGGTGTAGCGGCGACCTGCGGCGATGCTGTGCACCCGAGTCCCCGGCTCCGAGATCCGCCGTCAGTACGAGACGTCCGAGTACAACCGAGCCCGAGACCTCGGTGACCCGACCCGAGTGGCGGCCACTTGCGAGAGGCAGCGATCGATGAGGTGTCGTGTTCCGCCGCGACGTCTTCTGGGGTCTCCGCTCGGCGGACCCGAGATCACCACCGATCGGGGGCGACATCCCCGGTGATGTCGCCCCCACCTTCAGCGACGGGCCGTCACGGGGCGGGCAGCGCCACCGCGGTGGCGGAGTTGAAGGCCTGGACCCCGGCCTCGTTGTCGCCGTCGAACGGGGTGACCGGCGAGTTCGCGCCCAGGCAGAAGTCGTCGTCCTTGGGGTCGGCGAACCACATGCCGACCCGGTTG
>JBBQEF010000024.1:0-29163 GCA_038320445.1 Mycobacteriales bacterium | reverse complement strand
TGCGCGACTGGCTGCCGCGGATGCCCGCCGCCTACGCCGCCGTCGGGGTGGACGACGAGCTTGCGCACGCCGCGGCGTCCGCCGGGCTGGCCGAGTCCCTGCTGTGCGGGGTGACGACGGTGGCGGACCACCACCTGACCTGGCCGCCGAGCACCGGTGACGGCGTGGGCATCGCCCGTGCCGTGGCCGGGGCAGCGGCCGAGCTGGGGGCGCGGCTGGTGTTCGTGCGCGGCAGCGCGCGCGATGATCCCGAGCGGGCCGCCGCCTCCGCCGACGCTGTCGCTGCCGCCCTGGGCGGCGATGCGACGGGCCTGGTGCAGGTCGCGGTCGGGCCTGCCGGGGTGCACAGCGACGGCGAGCGGACGTTCGCGCTGCTCGGCGAGGTGGCCGCCCGCCACGGTCTGCGCCGCCGCACGCAGGCGAACGAACAGGTCGACGTCGAGATCGCCGCGCACCGCTACGGCCGCCGTCCCCTGGAGCTGCTCGCCGAGTGGGGGTGGCTGGCCCCGGACGTCACGGTCGCGCACCTCTGCGGCGTGACCGAGGAGGAGATCGCGACGCTCGCCGCGTCGGGGGCGAGCGCCACCCACGCCCCGGGTTGTGACGTGCCGATGGGATGGGGCGTCGCGCCCGCCGCCGCGCTGGCCGACGCCGGCGTCGCGGTCGGGTTGGGCACGAGCGGCGGTGGCAGCAACGACGCCGGCCACCTGCTCGCCGACGCGCGGCTGGCGATGCAGGTGGCCCCGCTGGCCGGGCGGCCCGTGGCGGCGCGGGAGGTGCTGGGCTGGGCGACGGCCGGTTCGGCCGCCGGGCTGGGCCGCCCCGAGCTGGGCCTGCTCACCCCCGGCTCGGCCGCGGACCTGGTCTGCTGGGATGTCACCGGCGTCGCCGACGCCGGGGTTGCCGACCCACTGGCCGGCCTGCTGTGGGCGTCGCCGGGCCGGCGCGCGAAGCACGTGGTGGTGGCGGGCCGGGTCGTCGTCAGGGACGGCGAGCTGACCGCCCGCCCGGAACGTGAGGTGGCGGAGGCGCTGCGCGCCCGTGCGCCGGCAAACGAGCCCAAGCGCCCTTGTACGCGCCCGAGGGGTTACGGCAGGCCGATGGACTTGTCGATGAACTGGTTGGTCACGATGTCGGCGGCCTTGAGGCCCGCCTTCACCGGCGTGCTCTGGCCGGCGAAGATCGGCGTGTCGATGTCGATCGTCTTCTGCACGCGGTCCATGTCGAAGTCACCGATGTAGGCGTTCGAGCCGTTGCTGATGAGCTTCAGGTCGAGCTGTTGCTTCACCGAGAAGTCGGCCACGCCCTGGGAGTACACCCAGCCCGTGTCGAACTGCTTGACCAGGTCGAGGATCAGCGTGTTCGCCGTCTGCGGCTTGGCCATGTAGTCGACCTGCGCCTTCTGCATGATCGGCACGAGCTTGGTGAAGCAGTTGCTCAGGCCCGGCACCGTGTCGGCCTTGGCGGCGATCACCGACTGGTAGTACGGGTAACCGGCGTCATTGATCAGCTGGAAGTTCACCGGCTTGCCCCACTGCGGCACCTCCTTCTCGTAGATGAAGGGCTCGGCGCTGGCGAAGCCCTGCTGCGCGTCCTTGCCGGCCGCGGCCACGAAGCTGGCGGGCGTTCCGTCGTAGCTGCCGTCCACCTGTGCGGTCTTGAGGACGCCCGCGCCGGTGAAGTAGGCCATGTACGCGGAGCTCTCGAAGTAGCGGATCTTCGTTCCGGCCGCGCCGAGCTCGGCGACGGTCTTCACGTTCGGGTACGTCGCCGGGTCCCACATGATCATCAGCGGCGACTTGTCGAGCGGTGCCATCACGCCGATCGTCGGCTGGGTCGCCGAGAGCTGTGCCGCCTCGTCGGTCTGCACGTAGCCCAGGGTGATCGTCGGGTCGGCGTAGAGCTGTGAGGTGACCGTCTGGAACCCGATCGCGGGCCCGCCGGAGCGCACCTCCAGGTTCACCCCCGTGGACGCGCCGGTGGAGTCCACCAGCGGCCCGGACACGCGCTTGCGGCTGGCGTCGACGGTCGGGTTGGCGCCGAGCATCTGATAGAGCCCGCCGTGCTCGGACTCGGGGTTCCAGTCGGTCTGGATGACCACGGTGGCCGGGCAGCCGGCGGCCTTCAGATCGACGCCGGTGGCGGCGGTGGACGCCGCCGGGGTGGTCGCGCCGCTGCCACATGCGGCGAGGGCACACGCGGCAGCAGCCAGGACGAGCGCGGGACGGGACCTTCGCACGGGCGAACTCCTTCTCGGGGGAAGCGGGGGACGGGGTACTGCAGTTCAGCCGCGCGCAGCGCGGATGCTCAGTCGCCTGCGCTCGTGGGTGCGGATGCTCAGTCGCTCACGCTCGTGGGCGCGGATGCTCACTCGCTCACGCTCGTTCGTTCACGTACCAGGCCCCCACCACGCGCTTGCCGAGCCAGCCGAAGAACCAGAAGACGACGACACCCAGCAGCGAGGCCAGGATGATCGCCATGAACAGCTCGGGCGACTGCAGCCGCGCCCGGTAGTTGTCGATCACGATGCCCAGGCCGGGGTCGCCCTGCTTGAAGAACAGGTCGCCCACGATCGCGCCGATCACCGACAGGCCCGCGGAGATCCGCAGCCCGGCGAAGATCGCGGGCAGTGCGGCGGGGAGCTCCAGCTTGCGCAGCCGCGTCCACCGCGAGGCGTGGTGCAACGTGAACAGGTCGTGGTGGCCGCGATCCACCGACTGCAACCCGAACAGCGTGTTGGACACGATCGGGAACAGCGAGATCAGCACACAGACGATCACGCGCGAGACGAACCCGAAGTCGAACCAGAACCCGATCAGGGGCACGAGCGCGAGGATCGGGATGCACTGCAGCACCACCGCGTACGGGAACAGCGAACGTTCCACCCAGCGGGCCTGGCTCATCCCGATGGCCCACGCCATCCCGATCACGATCGCGATGCCGAGCCCGGTGAACGCCACCTGCACCGAGCGCAGGAGCGCGACCGACATGCGTTCCATCGCGATCGGGTCCAGCAGCGCCTCGGTGATCACCTTGTCGGGCGGGGGCATCAGGAAGCGGCGCTGCTCGTCGAGCACGACGTAGCTGATCACATACCAGATGCCGATGATCACGGCGAACACGCCGAGCGGCGGCAGCCAGCCGCGCAGCCGCGCCCGCAGGCGGGTCGCGCGCCGGGCCGGCGTCGCGGACGTCGATGCCGGTGTGCTCGTCACGACATGGTCCTCGATGAGCGTCATGAGTGGCCTTCCCGCAGCGCGGCCGAGACCTCGCCGCACAGTGCCGCGAACTCGGGGGTGAAGCGCACCTCGGGCCCGCGCGGGTAGTCGAACGGCACCTCGTAACGGCCGACGATGTGCCCGGGGCGCCCGGACATCACCAGGACGTGCGTGGAGAGGTAGACCGCCTCGCTCACCGAGTGCGTGATGAACAGGGCACCGAAGCGCTGGGAGCTGAACAGCCCGATGAGCTCGTCGTTCAGGCGTTCGCGGGTGATCTCGTCGAGCGCGCCGAACGGCTCGTCGAACAGGAACAGGCCGGGGGCGAGCGTGAGCGACCGGGCCAGCGACACCCGCATCCGCATGCCGCCCGAGAGGGCACGCGGCAGGTGGTCCTCGAAGCCGTTCAGGCCGACGAGCTCGATCGCGGCCGTGGCCGCCTTCGCGCGTTCGGCCTTCGGCGTCCCGTCCAGCTCGGCGAGCAGTTCGACGTTCTGCCGGACCGTGCGCCACGGCAGGAGCGTGGCGTCCTGGAAGACGTACCCGATCCGTTCGGCGGACACCTCCATCGTGCCCGCGGTGGCGGCCTCGAGGCCGGATGCGATCCGCAGCAGGGTGCTCTTGCCACATCCCGACGGCCCGACGACGGTGACGAAGTCACCCGCGGCGACGTCGAGGTCCACGTTCTCCAGCGCCGTGGTGCCGTCGGGGAAGGTCTTGCCGAGGTCCCGGAAGCCCAGGACCGAGCCGGTGGTGGGTGCGTGTCCTGCCGCTGCGGGTACCGCCATGCTGACCTCGTGATCGTCGTGGACGTCCGTTCCGGGATCACACTCCGTCTCCGGTGTTTCGGGCGGGTGCCAAGCATGTGAACGATGGCGGTGGGGGGACACGATCGGGCCACAACGGGCCACACCGATGGACCGATCGGACGATCAGCCGGGCCGGATGCCGCCTCCGCCCAGCGCTCGTCCGATCGTGGCCATCGCACGCGCGGTGCGCTCGGCGCCGCCTGGTCCGGGCACCGCCGACAGGTCGACACCCCGCACCCCCGCCACGCCCAGCAGGTCCTGCGCCATGGTCACCGCCGCGTCGATCCCGGCCACCTCCGGGTCGGGGGCGTCGAGGATGCGTTCCAGGAAACCGTCCGGCAGGACGAACCCGGTGAACCCGGAGATCAGCTCCGCCTGCACGCTGTCGAGCACCACCGGCACGCAGGCGATGTAGGGCACGTCGGGGCCCGCCGCGACGAACTCCGCGACCGGACCGGCCCCGCCCGCATGGTTGACGAAGCACACCTGCGCGCCCGCGCGGACCTTCTCCGCGAGCCGGGCCGGGCGGACGCCGGCGGGCGGCCCGCACGGTGCCTCGCCGACGGACGTGAGCAGCCCGGCCGCTCGGGCGAGCGCGGCGAGCTGTGTGGAGTCCAGGTCGAACACCGGTGCGGCGTCCGGGCGGTGCCCGACCGCGGTGTGGTCGCCGGTCACGCAGTGCACAGCCGCCGCACCGGCGTCGGCGAGCGCGGCGAGCTCGCCCTCCAGCGCGACCCGGTTGCGGTCGCGGCAGTTCAGCCCCGCCCACACCGCGACTCCGGCGCCGGTGAGCAGGGCGGCGCGGTAGGACGGCGGGTACTGGACACGGGCGCCCCCGTTGTCGCCGGTCAGAACGGCGTCGACGGAGCCGGCGAGCAGGTCGGCGGAGTGGAGGAGCGCGGCCCGGTCGAGCGGCCGGGTCGGCAGGTCGGCGACCACGACCGGGCGGACGTCCATCAGGTCGAGCATCCGGTGGCGGCCCGGTGCGGGAGCCTCCGGCCCGGCCCACGCGGCGATCGGCCGGGCGACCCACGGGCAGGGGAGCGGCGCGACCTCGCACCCGCCGCCCGCGTCGACGCCGCCGCAGGGGCCGTACGTCATGTTCTTCGGGCACGCGGTCATCACGCCGCCTCCGCGGGAACGAGCGCGTCGGCGGTCACAACGCCGCCTCCGCGGTCACAGGTGCTCCATGACCAGGACGGCTGCGGAGCCCGGTTCGAGGGCCTCATAGGTGTGCGGGCGGTCGCCCGGGAAGCGGACGTAGTCGCCGGGGCCCACCTCCACCTGGTCGCCGACCGGCCCGGCCCGCCACCGCCCGGCCGTGACGACGACGTGCTCGGTGGTGCCGGCGATGTGCGCGTGCGCGTCGCGGGCGGGGCCGGGTTCGGCGGACATCAGGTGCAGGTCGCGCCGCGCGCCGGGCGGGCAGGCCGAGAGCAGGGTGGCGGCGAACGGCGCGTGCTCGGAGCGGATCTCGATCCCGTCGCCGGCCCGGACCACCTGCACCGGCTGCGTCTGCGCGTCGACGATCCGGCTGAACGGCACGTCGAGGGCCACGGCGAGCGCCCAGAGCGTCTCGACCCCGGGGTTGCCGGAGCCCGCCTCCAGCTGGGACAGCGTCGACTTGGCGACCCCGGCCCGACGGGCCAGCTCGGCCAGGGAGATGCCGTGGCGCTCGCGCTCGCGGCGCAGGGACGACGCGATCGCCGTCTGCAACGTCGTTCGTTCCATCGGTCTCCTCGTTCGGCTTGACGAACGTATGTCGAGGGTCCACTGTAGTGGACATGCGTTCGCTGTATCGAACGATAGACCGTGACGACCTCCGTGATGCGCTGGCACTGGCCGCCGCGCTCGCGATCGTCGGCGTGTCCTTCGGAGCCCTGTCCGGCGCCGCGGGTGTGCCGATGCCGATGACGCTGGCGCTGTCGCTGCTGGTCTTCGCGGGCGGGTCCCAGTTCCTCGTCGTGGCGGTCGTCGCCGCGGGCGGCAGCCCGGTCACCGCGCTGGTCGGGGGCCTGCTGCTGAACGCGCGGCTGTTGCCCTACGGCCTCGCGATGGGCGGGGTCGTCGGCGACCGGCTGCCCGCGCGGCTGCTCGGGGCACACATCCTGATCGACGAGTCCGTCGCGTTCGCGCGGGCCAGGGCGGAGGGCGACCGGCGTCGGACGGCCTTCTGGCTCAGCGGCTCCCTCGCCTTCGTGTTCTGGAACTGCGGTGCCGCGCTCGGCATGGTCGCGGGCGCGGCCGTTCCCGATCTGGACGTCCTCGGCGTCGACGCCGCCTTCCCCGCCGCGCTGATGGCCCTTCTCCTGCCGTCGCTGCGCGGGGCCGACGCACGGCGGGTCGGGCTGGGCGCGGCCGCGCTGGCCCTGTTGGCGACACCGTGGCTGCCGGCCGGGCTGCCGGTGCTGGTGGGGCTGGCCGGGCTGATCGTCGCCGGGCCGGGAGGCGTCGCGACACCCGACGCACGGCCGCCCGCCGAGGCGGGGCCATGAGCTGGCCCACCCTGCTCGCCCTGGCCGCGGGCACCTACCTGCTGCGGATCACCGGGGTCCTGCTCCGGGGCCGCGTGGCCGTTCCGGCACGGGTCCAGCGCTACCTCGACCTCGGCGCCACCGCGCTGCTCGTGGCGCTGGCCGCGACCGCGGCGTTGACCCAGGACGGCGGCTTCGCGGGCTGGGCCCGCCCGGCCGGTGTGGCGATCGGGGTGCTGGCGGCGTGGCGGAGGGTGCCGTTCGTGGCGGTGGTGGTGCTGGCCGCCGCCACCACGGCCGGGTTGCGGTGGGCCGGGGTGCCCTGACCGTCGGTGCGCTGCCGCCGAGCGGTGCCGCGCCGGGTGGGGCAGGCTCAGCTCGTGCACTGTCTCGTGATCGGGGCGACCGGCTACGTCGGCGCCCGCCTGGTCCCCCGCCTGCTCGGCGAGGGCCACTCCGTACGGTGCCTGGTGCGCAACGAGGCGAAGCTCGCCCGGCACGGGTGGGCGGACCGCGTCGAGGTCCGGCAGGGCGACATCGCCGACGGGGCGGCCGTGCGCGCCGCGTGCGACGGCGTCGACGTCGTGTTCTACCTCGTGCACTCCATGGACGGTCCCGACTTCGCCGACCGCGACCGCCGCGCCGCCGCCGTGCTCGCCGACGCCGCGTCCGGGGCCGGGGTGGCACGCATCGTCTACCTGGGCGGGCTGCAGCCCACCGACGGAGGCAACTCCGAGCACCTCGCGTCGCGCCGCGAGGTGGGCGACGAGCTGCTCGCGGGCCCGGTGCCGGCGGCGGTGCTGCAGGCCGGGATCGTGGTCGGCGCCGGTTCGGCCAGCTACGAGATGATCCGGCACATCACCGAGCTGTCGCCCGTGCTGCCGATGCCCGACTTCGCCTGGAACTCCGTTCAGCCCATCGGCATCGACGACGTGCTGCACCACCTCGTCGCCTGCCTGGACCTGCCGGCCGCGGTGAATCGGGCCTTCGACATCGGCGGCGCGGACGTCCTCACCTACCGGGAGCTGATGACGGGCTACGCCGAGGCGGCCGGGATGGCCAAGCCGCTGACGGTGCCCGTCCCGCTGTCGGCGCCGCGGATGACGGCGCGTGCCGTCCAGGCGCTGACGCCCGTGGACCGGCACCTCGCGAAGCCCCTGCTGGAGTCGATGGCCCACGACCTGGTGTGCCACGGCGACCCGCCGGCCGGCCCGCCACCGGGCGGGGCGACGACCTACGCCGAGGCCGTCCGCCGGGCCGTCGCGGGAGAAGGCGCGGCCGGCCGGGGGCCGGGCGATCTGCGCGGGGCCGAGCTGGTCAGCGAGCACGTGGAGACGGTGGCCGCTCCGGCGTCGGCGCTGTGGCAGGTGATCAGCACGATCGGCGGGGACAACGGCTGGTACACCGTGCCGGGGCTGTGGGGCCTGCGCGGCGGGATCGATCGCCTGCTCGGCGGCGTCGGTGCGCGGCGCACCCGCCCGGAGCGCCTCGAGCCGGGCGCGGCGCTGGACTGGTGGCGGGTCGAGGACGTGGAGGACGGGCGGTCGCTGCGGCTCCGCGCGGAGACGAAGATGCCCGGCACGGCGCGGCTGGAGATGCGCGCCGAGCCGGACGGGGCCGGTAGCCGCTACGTCCAGCGCGTGACGTTCACGCCGCGCGGCCTGGCCGGCCGGGCGTACTGGTACGCGGAGCTGCCGGCTCACGACTTCGTGTTCGCCGTGATGGCGCGGACCATCGCCGGGGTGGCGGCTAGACGGGCGCGATCAGCCGCCGGGAGCCGGGGAGCATGAGAGCTCCCGCCACCACCGCCGTGATCAGGGCCAGCACCGTCAGCGGGGCGAGGAAGTGGCCGCCGCCGGCCAGCGACAGCAGCAGCGGCACCCCGAAGCCCAGGTAGGCGCAGGCGTAGAAGGTGCCGGTCAGTGCGCCGCGGGCGCTGGCCGAGGCCAGCTCGCCCACCATCGTCAGGCCCGCGGCGAGGCACAGGCCGTAGCCGACGCCCAGCAGCAGCGCGACCGGGATGAGGATCGGCCAGGCGTCGAGCCCGACGCCGAGCAGGCTCAGACCGAGCCCGGCGGCGCCGATCGCCAGCCCGACGGGGCCTGCCGTCACCGCGCCGAGCCGGCGCCCGAGCGGCTGGGCGAACACCCCGGTCAGCAGCGTCACCCCGGCCACGAGCCCGGTGATGGCCACCGCGATCTGCGGCATGGTCGGGGTGAGCAGGAGCGGCAGCACCGTCACGGCGGTGGACGGGAACGTGAACACCCCCACCGCCACCGGCAGCACCACCAGCGCGAACGGCCACCGGGCCCCGGACGGCACGCCCAGGTTGATCAGCGCCCCGGCCCGCCGGTCGGCGGCCGCCCGTGTCTCGGGCACGCGGGGCAGCAGAGCCAGCCCGACGCCCATCAGCGCGACGTGCACGAGGTAGGGCAGCACGGTCGGCCACGGCGCCCACTGCGCGAGCAGGCCCGACATCAGCGGCCCCAGCGCCCAGCCCCCGCCCAGCGCGGCGGTGGTGATCCGGGCCGCGAACGGCGGGTCGCGGACGAGCTCACCCAGCCACGCCGTGCCGACGCTGAACACGACGCCCGACACCGCGCCCTGCAGGAAGCGGCACAGGAACAGCAGGAACACCGAGCTGCCCGCGCCCAGGAACAGCAGCGACGTGACCACCGAGAGCACGACGAACGGGATGACGACCGGCCGGCGCCCGAACCGGTCCGACGCCGGGCCCGCGAGCAGCAGCGCGGGCACCAGACCGGCGGCGTACACGGCGAACGCGCCGGTCAGTGCCGTGGAGTCGAGTCCGAGCTCGTTGCGGTAGACCAGCAGGAGCGGCGTGGGCACGTTGGTGCCGAACGCGACGACGAAGATCACGGTCCACAGGCTGGTGATCTGGCGTCGTCGCACGCCCCACACGCTATCCGGCCGTGCGCTACCCCGGGGCCGTCGTGTCGTACCGGCTGAAGCGGCGGGTGAAGGTGGCCGCGCCGCTGGTCATGGCCCGCAGGTCCACGGCGTAGCGCAGCAGCTCGACGCCCGGCACCTCCGCGCGCACCTGCGAGCGCCCGGCCCCGGCCGCCTCGGTGCCCAGCACGCGGCCGCGGCGCCCGGACAGGTCGCCGAGCACCGCGCCGAGGTGCTCGTCGGGGACGGTCACCTCCACCTCGTCGAAGGGCTCGAGCAGGACGGTGCCGCACTGGGCCGCCGCCTCGCGCAGCGCGAGCGCGCCTGCGGTCTGGAACGCCGCGTCGGAGGAGTCGACGCTGTGTGCCTTGCCGTCGACCAGGGTGGCGCGGATGTCGATGACCGGATGGTGATCGTCGGTGACACCCCGTTCGAGCTGGGCACGCAGGCCCTTCTCGACGCTCGGCACGAACTGCGTCGGGACCGACCCACCGACCACCCTGGTGAGGAACTCGAACCCCGACCCGCGGGGCAACGGCTCGAACTCGACCTGGCACACGGCGTACTGCCCGTGCCCGCCGGACTGCTTGACGTGCCGCCCGGTGACCCGGCCCGGCCCGGCCAGGGTGGTGCGCATCGGCACCCGCACGGGTTCGGTGTCGACCTCGGTGCCGCCCGCGCGCAGCCGGGAGAGCACGACGTCGGCGTGCGCCTCGCCCATGCACCACAGCACGGTCTGGTGGGTCTCGGCGTTGCGCTCCAGCCGCAGCGTCGGGTCGGCCGCGACGAGCTTGGCCAGCGTGGTGACCAGCGCGTCCTCGTCGCCGCGGGTGCGGGCGGCGACGGCGACCGGCAGCAGCGGTTCGGGCAGGTCCCAGCACGACAGCAGCAGGGGATGGTCGGCGGCGGAGACGGTGTCGCCGGTCTGGGCCGCGGTGAGCTTCGTGAGCGCGCAGATGTCACCGGCGATGCAGGCGTCCACCTCGCTCAGGGTCGCTCCCAGGGGGGAGTAGAGGTGGGCGAGGCGCTCGTCGCTGTCGTGGCCGACGTGGTCGTCGCTGCTCGGGCGCGGGGCCGGGATCGCGGAGTGGCCGCTGACGTGCACGGTCGTGTCGCGGCGCAGCGTGCCGGAGAACACGCGCACCAGCGAGACCCGCCCGACGTAGGCGTCGGCCGAGGTGCGCACGATCTCGGCGGCGAGCGGTCCGTCGGGATCGGCGGTGAGGGTCGGGTGCTCCGTGCCGTCGATGCCGCAGACGCGCGGGAGCGGGTGCTCCAGGGGCGACGGGAACCCGCCGACGAGCACCTCCAGCAGCGCGTCCAGCCCGATCCCGCTGCTCGCGCAGACCGGGATGACCGGGTGGAACGTGCCGCGAGCGACGGCGGTCTCGAGGTCGTCGATCAGCGTGGCGACGTCGAGGTCCTCGCCGCCGAGGTAGCGCTCCATCAGCGACTCGTCCTCGGACTGCTCGATGATCCCCTCGATCAGCTCGCTGCGGGCGTCGTCGGCGTCGGGCGGGGCCTGGCCCGCAGGCGTCTGCGACAGCAGCCCGTAGAGGCCGGTCAGCGAGGCGCCGTTGCGGATCGGCAGGTAGAGCGGCGCGACGCCGGCGCCGAACCGCGCGCGTGCCCCGTCCACCGTGGCGGCGACGTCGGCCCGGGCGTGGTCACACCGCGTGACGACGACGGCGCGCGGCATCCCGACCGCGGCGCACTCCTCCCACTGCGCGACGGTGGCGGCATCGATCTCACCGGCCCGGCGCTGGGTCGCGGGAACGACGAACAGGGCGGCGTCGGCGGCGCGCAGGCCCGCGCGCAGCTCGCCGACGAAGTCGCCGTAGCCGGGGGTGTCGATCAGGTTGATCTTGTGGCCCTCGTGGCGCAGGGGAGCGACGGCCAGTCCGACCGACCGCTGCTGGCGCACCGCCGCCGGGTCGTGGTCGCAGACCGTGGTGCCCTCGGGGACCCCGCCGGCCCGCGGGATCACCGCAGCGCGGGCGAGCAGTGCCTCGACCAGCGTCGTCTTCCCCGAGCCGGAGGGGCCGACGAGCACCACGTTGCGGATCCTGGAGGGGTCGGTGACCCCGGCCGACCTCCCGTTCTCGTTCCTCGCCGATGTTCGGCTGGATGCTCTGACACTCATGGCACGACCACCTCCGCGGGCACTGCGTCGACGTCCGGCGTTCAGGTGTGGTCCATCTCACTCCGCGTGGTTCATGGTCACAAGGCCGTGCACAGAACGATCAGAACGACGGTCGGCCTGCCGCCGGGCGTAAGGTCGCCGCGTGCCACCACCCGGTCCCGGATATGCCATCACCGCGCGTGTCGAGGTCCCCGCCTCCGCGAGCGCCGCGGGCGACCTGACGGTGGCGGTCGGCCGCGTCGGCGGCGTCGTCACCGCGTTCGACGTGGTGGAGGCGCAGACCTCCACCCTCGTCGTCGACATCAGCTGCAACGCCCGCGACGAGGCCCACGCGCAGGAGATCACCGAGGCGCTGGAGGCGCTGCCGGGCGTGCGCGTCCGGAAGGTCTCCGACCGCACGTTCCTGCTGCACCTCGGCGGCAAGATCGAGGTCACGTCCAAGGTGAGCCTCCGCAACCGCGACGACCTCTCCCGCGCCTACACCCCCGGCGTCGCACGCGTCTGCCAGGCGATCGCCGCCAACCCGGCCGATGCACGGCGCCTGACGATCAAGCGCAACACGGTCGCCGTCGTCACCGACGGCTCGGCCGTGCTCGGGCTGGGCAACCTCGGCGCGGCCGCCGCGATGCCGGTGATGGAGGGCAAGGCCGCGCTGTTCAAGCGGTTCGCCGGCGTCGACGCCTGGCCGGTGTGCCTGGACACCCAGGACACCGAGGAGATCATCCGGACCGTCCAGATCCTCGCTCCGGCCTACGGCGGGATCAACCTGGAGGACATCGCCGCGCCGCGGTGTTTCGAGATCGAGGCGCGGCTGCGCGAGATGCTCGACATCCCGGTCTTCCACGACGACCAGCACGGCACCGCCATCGTGGTGCTCGGGGCCCTGCGCAACGCCCTGCGGGTGGTCGGCAAGGCGCTGTCGGACTGCCGGGTCGTGGTGTGCGGGGTCGGCGCGGCGGGCTCGGCGATCATCCGGCTGCTGGCCCCCGGCAAGCCGGGCGACGTGCTCGCCGTCGACATCGACGGGATCGTGCACGCCGGCCGTCCGGGACTGGACACGAACCTCGCCTCGATCGCGGCCCAGACCAACGCCGAGGGGAGGTCGGGCACCCTCGCCGACGCGCTGGTCGGCGCCGACGTCTTCATCGGCGTCTCGGCGCCGAACCTGTTCGGTGCGACGGAGCTGGCCACGATGGCCGGCGACGCGATCGTGTTCGCGCTCGCCAACCCCGATCCCGAGGTCGACCCGGTGCTCGCGCTGCAGCACGCGGCGGTGGTGGCGACGGGCCGCTCGGACTACCCGAACCAGATCAACAACGTGCTCGCCTTCCCCGGGGTGTTCCGCGGCCTGCTCGACGCGCAGGCCCGCGACATCACCGACGCGATGCTGCTGGCGGCCTCGGCCGCGATCGCCGACGTCGTGCCGGAGCCCAACGCGAGCTTCATCGTGCCCAGCGTGTTCGACCCGAGCGTGGCGCCCGCGGTGGCCGAGGCGGTCCGCACCGCGGCCGGGAGACCCACCTGACCCTCCCCGCGAGTCGGCACACTTCCGTGCGCGAGCCGGCACGGATCGGTGCGCGATTACGCTGATCCGCGTGGTTCCCGTGATCGGTGTGCTGGCCCTGCAGGGTGACGTCCGTGAGCACCTCGCGGCCCTGGTGGCCTGCGGGGTGCGGGCCGTTCCGGTGCGGCGGGCGTCGGAGCTCGATACCGTGGACGCGATCGTGGTGCCGGGCGGCGAGTCGACCACGATGAGCCGGCTGCTGGCCACGTTCGAGCTGCTGGAGCCGTTGCGCGCCCGCATC
Organism: Mycobacteriales bacterium; assembly: GCA_038320445.1. Taxonomy (GTDB): domain Bacteria; phylum Actinomycetota; class Actinomycetes; order Mycobacteriales; family Pseudonocardiaceae; genus Pseudonocardia. The sequence continues at coordinate 15,804 of JBBQEF010000024.1, read as the reverse complement.
GCGTCCGGCATGCCGACCTACGGCTCGTGCGCGGGCATGATCCTGCTGGCCCGCGAGGTTCTCGACGGCCGCCCCGACCAGGAGCAACTGGGCGGCCTCGACGTCGTGGTGCGGCGCAACGCGTTCGGCCGTCAGGTGGACTCGTTCGAGACGGACCTGGCGTTCGACGGGATCGACGGCGGCCCGGTGCACGCGGTGTTCATCCGCGCCCCGTGGGTGGAGTCGGCCGGCGCCGGGGTGCAGGTCTTGGCGAGCGTCCCGCGCGTCGGCGCGGCGGGTGCGGCGGCGGGCCGGGTGGTGGCGGTGCGGCAGGGCGCGGTGCTCGCGACGGCGTTCCACCCGGAGCTGACGGGCGACACGAGGGTGCACGCCCTGTTCTGCGCGCTGGTCCGAGGTCGTTCGGCCGCGGCATAGGCGCTCCCGAGCCGCAGCAGCCTCGGCCGAGCACCCGGTCTGGCGCGTCGCTAGACTCGACCGGATGTCTGTGGGGAAGGGAAGTCGATGAGCGGTCACTCCAAGTGGGCGACGACCAAGCACAAGAAGGCCGTCATCGACGCGCGGCGCGGCAAGATGTTCGCCAAGCTGATCAAGAACATCGAGGTGGCGGCCCGCACCGGCGGCGGCGACCTCGACGGCAACCCCACGCTCTTCGACGCCGTGCAGAAGGCCAAGAAGAGCTCGGTGCCCAACGACAACATCGACCGCGCGCTCAAGCGCGGCTCGGGCCAGGACGGCGGCGGGGCCGACTACCAGACGATCACCTACGAGGGCTACGGCCCCAACGGCGTCGCGGTGCTCATCGAGTGCCTCACCGACAACCGCAACCGCGCCGCCACCGAGGTGCGCACGGCCATGACCCGCAACGGCGGCGCGATGGCCGACCCCGGCTCGGTCTCCTACCTCTTCGCACGCAAGGGCGTGGTGATCGTCCCGAAGGCCGGGCTGAGCGAGGACGACGTGCTGCTCGCCGTGCTCGATGCCGGTGCCGAGGAGGTCAACGACCTCGGCGACAGCTACGAGGTGGTCTCCGAGCCCACGGACCTCGTCCCGGTCCGCACCGCGCTGCAGGAGTCCGGTATCGACTACGACTCGGCCGACCAGAACTTCATCCCGTCGATGTCGATCCCCCTCGACGCGGACGGCGCCAAGAAGGTGTTCCGGCTCATCGACGCGCTGGAGGACAGCGACGAGGTGCAGAACGTCTACGCCAACTTCGACGTGTCCGACGAGGTCATGGCCGAGGTCGACGCCTGACCGGCTGATCACCCGCGGTGGCGGTGCACCGCCACTCGTGCCGCGCGCACCGAGCGGCCGCTGACAGCACGGCCGGGACGAACTCTCTCCTGCGGAGCACGCTCTATGCTCGCCGCCGTGCTTTCTGCCGTACTCGCCTCCGCGGAGGCGTCGCTGTGACCGTCCACGGAATCGATCTCGGCACCACGAACTCCGCCATCGCGCGCACCGGACCCGACGGCCGTCCCCAGGTGCTCGGCGGCCTGTCCGGGGAACCCACCACCCCGTCCGTGGTGCTGTTCGCGTCGGCGGGCGAACACGTCGTGGGGGAGGGCGCACGGCGCGAGGCGCGTCTGGACCCCGAGCACGTGTGCGCGCTGGTCAAGCGGCGGATGGGCGACGCGGAGTGGCGGTTCGTCGCGCACGGGAAGGCGTGGTCGGCGCCTGCTGTCTCGTCGCTGATCCTCAAGAGCCTCGTCGCCGACGCCGGGTTCGCCACGGGCGAGGAGCCGACCGCCGCGGTGATCACGGTGCCGGCCTACTTCGGTGACGAGGAGCGGCGCGCCACGATGCTCGCCGGTGCCTACGCCGGGCTCGACGTCCTCGACGTCCTGTCCGAGCCGATCGCCGCCGCCCTCGCGTACGGCTTCGGGCGCCTGGACGGGTCGATCGAGCCGAGCAGGCAGAATCACGAGACCGTCCTCGTGTACGACCTCGGCGGCGGCACGTTCGACGCCACCGTCATCGAGCTGGCCGATCGCCGCATCTCCGTGCTCGCTGTCGAGGGCGACCACCAGCTCGGTGGCGCCGACTGGGACGAGCGCGTCGCCCTGCACCTCTCGCGGAGGTTCTGTGCGGAGAACCCGGACGCCGAGGACCCGCTCGACGACTCCGAAGGCGCCCAGACGCTCGTCCTCGCCGCCGAACGCGCCAAGCACCGGCTCACCGACGCCGAACGCACCGAGGTCGTCGTCACCCACGACGGTGCCCGCGCGTCGGTCACGCTGTCGCGTGCCGAGCTCGACGACATGACCTCCTCCCTGCTCCGGCGCACGATCGACCTCACCCGCGCCTGCGTGTCCGAGGCCGCGCGCCGCGGTGTCGAGCGCGTCGACCGGGTGCTGCTCGTCGGCGGCGCGGCCCGGATGCCGGCCGTGGCCGCGGCGCTGCGCCGCGAGCTGGATCTCGACCCCCAGCTGCACGACCCCGACCTCGCCGTCGTCCGCGGCGCGGCCCTGTACGGGGAGAAGAAGGAGCTGGAGCGGATGGTCGCGGCCGACCTGCGCACCCGGGGGCGGCTGCGCGAGGGGGAGCCGCTCGACACCGCTGCCGCCGCCGATCTCGACGAGGGCTGCCGCCGGGTCGCCGACGCCTACGGCGTGCCGCTCGCGCAGGTCCGCCGGGCCGTCGAGATCCGGGTCGACACGGTGGTGTCGCGCGGGTTCGGCGTGCTCGCGGTCAACTCGGCCGCCGGGAGGCACGAGACGGCCTGGCTCGTGCACCGCAACGACCGCCTCCCGATCCGCGTCGGCCGCGTGTTCGGCACCATGCGCCCGGACCAGACCGAGATCCAGGTGACGGTCGTCGAGCAGCAGGGGCAGGTCGAATCCCCCCGGCCGGACGACGCGAAGGTGCTGATCGTCGGCGAGATCAGCGGCATCCCGCCCGGCCACGACGAGGGGAGTGAGGTGCGGGTGACGTTCGGGATGGGGTTCGACGGCGTCCTGCACGTCACGGCGTTCCACGTCGACGCCGGCATCCCGCTCGTCCTGACCGCCACCACCGGCGCCACCCTCTCGCAGGCGGAGGTGGCCCGCGAGCGCGACCAGCTCGGGAAGCAGCGACGCCGTGGCTGACGTGCCCCCGTTCGAGGCGAACCGCTACCGCAAGGTGGTGCTCGCGGTCGTCGAGAAGCGGGGCGGTCCGGACGCGTCGGACCCCTTCGAGCTGTACGACCTGCCCCTCGACGAAGGGCCGCGTGTGGGCCCGAGCATCGACACCGAGCTGGACGACGCCGCCGTCGCGGCCCGCGTCGAGGAGGTCTGGGGCTTCTGGCAGCGCCAGCGCGACCACCCCAAGTACCGGGTGCTGGTCGCGCTGCTCGTGGAGTCGCACGCCGAGCGCAGCGCCGAGCTGCTCGATGCCGGGCGGCGCAGGCTCGCCGCGATCCGGGTGCGGGCGCAGCGCGCACAGCGGGACGCCGAGCGCTACGAGCTGCTCGACGCGGCGGTCTCCCGGCTGGTCGCGCGCCACGGAGGGGTGCCGCGCGACAAGCTCGCGGGGCTCGAGGAGGTCGGGGCGCTGGCCGGCCTGCGCCCCGAGGAGGTGACGGCCCGGCTCCGCCGGCATCGCGTCCTGGACGCCGCGACCCCGGCGCCGGGCATCGCCGCCGAGCGCAGGCGCCAGATCCGGGCCCTGCTCGACGAGTTCGGCCGCCTCACCGACGTGCCGGCCCCGCCGACCCTGCTGGCGCTGCTCGGGCTCGCCCCGTCCGCGTCGGAGGCGCAGGTGCGGGCCAGCGGGTCGGCGTGGCGCGCCCGTGCGCGCGAGCTGCCGCCGCAACGCCTGCGCACCGTCGTGGACGAGCTTCTCGTGCACGTCGGGGAGCTGCTGGAACCCGGCCGGGCCGCCGTGGCGGCCTACCTCGACGCCGTGACCGAGGACGTCGCGGGCCACCTCCGGCCCCGGGTGCGTGCGGCTGTGCTGGTGGAGGACCGGCTGGTCGCGGAGGACCACGCCCACCTGTGGGAGGAGGCCGTGGCGCGCGGGCTCGACGGGCGACGGGCCACCGCCCTGCTGGAGTCGCTGGCCGCGGAGCTGGGCACGACGATCGAGAACGCGACGGCCCCGGCTCCGGCTCGCCCCCGCGCCCCCGGGTGGGAACGGCCGCTGAAGGCCGCGCGGGCCGCGCTGCGGTCCGGGCACCCCACGGCGGCCCGCTCGCACGTGGAGCAGGCGCGGCGGCTGGCGGGCGACGGCGGGACCGCAGCGGTGCGCGCCGTCGCCGACGAGATCGCCGCGGTGCTCGCCGAGGCGGCGCTGCGCCTGCGGGCCGCGCGGGCGGCGAGCGACGCCCGCCGCTGGGTCGAGGCGCTCGACCACGCCGAGCACCTGGCGCGGGTGGCGTCCGACGTGGAGGACATCGGCCCGCTGCTCGCCGCCGCGCGGGCCGAGGTCGCGCGGGCGGATGCCGCCGTGACCGCCGCCGCGGACGGGCCGGCGTCGGACCGGGCCCGGGCACTGCTGGCGGTGCTCGACGGCTGCCCGGACCACCCGGGTGCGTCGGCCGCCCTCTCGGGACTGCCGCTGGCGGCGCCGGTGTGGGTGAGCGCCGCCCGTGACGCCCGGGGCGACGTCGTGGTGCTGTGGGCGCCGTCGGAGACGCCGGAGGTCAGCTACCGGGTCCGACGGTTGCGGCCCGACGGCTCGTGGCAGGTCCTCGGCCGGGTGCAGGCCGTATCGATGGAGGACGGCGGGGCGCCACCGGGGGTGGAGGCTCCGGTCTACGGGGTGGCGACGCTGCGGGCGGGCCGCAGCTCGGCCGAGACGCGCTCGGACGCCGTCCCCGCGCCGTCCCCGCGCCGTCCCGCCGGACCGGAGGTCCCGCACCAGGTCCGTGCCCTGCGGTTGCCGGGCGGCTCCGTCGAGGTGTCCTGGGCCGGTCCGGCCGGCGCCATGTTCCGGGTGCGCTGTTGCGACGCCGGCCGGTGGCGGGTGGTCGGGCGCACCAGCGCGATGCGCATGGAGGACGGCGGCGCGCCACCCGGCCCGGTGGGCGTGTACGCGGTGAGCGCGACCATCGCGGGCGTGCGGTCCGGCGAGGGCAGATCCGACGGGGAGTGACGCCCGCCCGGGTTCCACCACCCTGTCGGGCGTTTCCCGGCACACTGGACGTAAGGCCCGTACCGGGCACGCGGCGAGTGGATCACGGGTACGACCGTGAGGCCGCTCTGACAGGCAAACAGGAACAGAGGACATGAACCTTCGGATTTTCGGCTGGTCCTACGCGGTGACGATCGTCGCCCTGGTGGTGGCCTTCATCTACGGCGGGCTGACCGCCCTGATCCTGTGCGCGATCCTGGGCGTGCTGGAGATCTCGCTGTCGTTCGACAACGCCGTGGTCAACGCCACGGTGCTGGAACGGATGGACCCGTTCTGGCAGCGCATCTTCCTGACCATCGGCATCGTGATCGCCGTGTTCGGCATGCGGCTGGTGTTCCCGCTCGTCATCGTCGGGGTCACAGCCGACCTCAACCCGATCGACGCGTTCACGCTCGCGCTGGAGCAACGTCCGGAGAGCGATCCGACGAGCTACGCCGCGCTGCTCAACGAGGCCTACCCGCAGATCGCCGCCTTCGGCGGCATGTTCCTGTTCATGTTGTTCCTGGACTGGATGTTCTCCGAGCGCGACATCACGTGGCTCACCTGGCTGGAACGCCCGCTCGCGAAGATCGGACAGCTGAGCCGGCTCTCGATCGTGCTGGCCATCGTCGCACTGGTGGTGCTGGCCCAGACCCTGGCCGCGAACCCGGCCGTCGTGCTCGTGGCCGGTGCCCTCGGCCTCGTCACCTACCTGCTGGTCAACGGCCTGGGTGACTTCTTCGACCAGGCTGCGGGCGTGGACGGCGACGAGGAGGGCGAGCGGGTCTCGTCGAACGGCAGCGGCCCGTCCCAGCTCGCGAAGGCCACCGGTCGGGCCGGGTTCTTCCTGTTCCTCTACCTCGAGGTCCTCGACGCGGCGTTCTCCTTCGACGGCGTGATCGGCGCGTTCGCGATCACCACCGACCCGATCCTCATCGCACTGGGCCTCGGGCTGATCGGCGCGATGTTCGTCCGGTCGCTCACCGTGTTCCTCGTCCGCAAGGGCACGCTGGCCGACTACGTGTACCTGGAGCACGGCGCGCACTGGGCCATCGGCGCGCTGTCGGCGATCCTGCTGGTGGGCATCGGCTACCACGTCAACGAGGTGGTCACCGGCCTGATCGGCGTGGCCTTCATCGGCGCGGCGTTCCTGTCGAGCATCCTGCGCAACCGGCGGCTCGCCCACGAGGGTGTCGAGACGCACAAGACGGCCGAGGAGATGGCCCGGTCATGACCGCTTCATAGGGCTCACCCCGCTCTGCAGGAAGGTGGCCGTGCTCCGACCCAGTCGGAGCACGGCCACCTTGCTGCCATGGAGCGCGAGCCCCTACAGGTCGAACTCCGCGGGGGAGATGCCCACCGCGTTGCAGGCCGCGCGGACGGCCTGCTTCTCGTCGGGGTCGAAGTTGCCGTCGGCGCCGCCGATGATGATGCCGACCTGGATGACGGCACGGGCGGCATCGGGCTTCGACTTCAGCTTGCCGATGGTCGCGATGGCCTCGACCTTGCCGAACTCGTAGTCCTTCTCCAGCTTCGAGGAGTAGAACTCGAAGTGGCCCTGCAGCTCACTCGGGTCGAACACCGACAGCGCGTCGTTGCTGGAGATGAAGTTCGCGGTCTTACGGCGCTCGTCGGCGGTGATGGTGCCGTCGGCGGCCGCGATCAGGGCGCACATCGCCATGCTGGCCTTGGCGAAGTCCTTGCTCTGGAACTTCGCGACCTGTGTTTTCGTCGTCGAGGTCATGTCGGAGATGCGGCTCTTCAACTGGTCCCACAACGCCATGAGGCGTCCTTTCTCTGGTGGTGGAGCGGCCGGTGAGGAGCGGCGGCGGCCGCGTCGCGCAGCCACCGCAGGATGTCCTCCCCGGCCCTGATCCCGGTCGTCGTCGTGACGGCCAGGTGGTCGAGGGCGAAGGCCGTGCCGGCCAGCTCGCCGTGGGCCGGGCGGATCGCCGCGTCGGCGGCGGCCAGCAGTTCGGCGTCGAGCAGCGAGTCGCCGGCCGCCCAGAGCGGGCCGTCGCCGACGCGGGCCCGGACCTCCCCGGCGGCCGCCGACTTGGTCAGCGGCCGAGGCACGGCGTAGACCTTGCGACCCTGCAGCGAGACCGTCCAGTTGCGCGCGGCGCACCAGGCGGTGAGGTCGTCGACCCAACCGGCCGGCAGCACGGGCCGGTCGACGACGGCGTAGGCGAACAGGTCGCTCGCCACCCGCTGGGTGAGCACGAACGGGCCCCCGACCGCGCGGAGGTGATCGGCGACCTCGGTCAGCGGCGCGCAGCCGGCCAGGTTCGCCCGGACGGAGGCCGTCCAGGACGCGTCCGGGACGCCGTCGACGAGCAGGTGCCCGCCGTTGCTCGTGATCGCGTACCGCGGCGGCGGGCCGGGCAGGTGCACGCGCGCGAGCTGCTCGGGGGTGCGGGTGGTGGTCGGGACGACCGTGGCCAGCTCCTGCAGCTCCTGCAACAGCGCCGCGGCGGCCTCGGTCATGTAGGACAGCGGGGCGCCGCGGTACAGCTCCACGCACAGCAGGCGCGGGGCGACGGCGTCGGGGACGTCGAGGTCGAGGGCGGCGGCGGAGTAGATGATCGTGCGGTCGAGGTCGAGGCAGATCACCGGCCTGAGGGGGCTCATCGCGCGGCAGCCAGCCCGTCCGCGCCGGTGGCCCCGCGGGTGAACCGCGGATGGATCAGCCCGACGCAGCTGTAGGTCAGCTCGGCGACCTCCTCCACCGGCACCCCGCGGCGCCGGGCGAGCAACCGGACGTGGGCGAGGTCGGCGGCCGGTGCCCCGGCCCGCACGAGCACCTTCCAGGGCACGCGCCTCAGCAGCACCCGGGTGGTCTCGCCGACCCCGGGCTTGACGAGGTTGGCGTCGCCGATGCCGTGGTCCGCGACGATCCGGTCGACGGCGGCCCACCCGGCGAAGTCCGGCTCGCGGTCCGCGGCCGGGGCGGTGTCCGTCACGCCGTCGAACTCGGCGGTGACGGCGTCCACGAACGCTCCCGACACGTCGCTGCCGGCGAGCTCCGCGTAGAACTTGGCGCCGTGGTACTGCGCGGGCCCGACGAGCCGGTCGTTGAGCACGGTGCGCGACACCAGCCCCGACACCGGCGAGTTGAGGCTGGCCGAGGGAACGAGCCAGTCCTCGCGCGTGCCGAAGGTGCGCACGCAGCGGCCGGGGTCGGCGAGCACCGCGAGATCGGGGTCGAAGCCGGTCCCGTCCACCGCCGCGGCCAGCTCCCTGGCGATGGCTCCCTTGCCGGTCCAGCCGTCGACGAACACGACGCTCGCCGGGTCGTGGTGTTCGGCGAGGTGGCGCAGCGCGAGCCGGTCGATGCCCTTGCCGCGCACGATCGACACGCTGTAGTGCGGCAGGTCCAGACCGTGCCGGCGGGCCGCCCACCGGCGCAGCAACACGCCGACCGGGGTGCCGGCGCGGGCGAGCGAGACGAGCACGACGTCGCGGCCGCGTCCGGCCAGCACCAGCTCCGCGACGGTGCCCACCGCCTGCGCGATGCGCGGCGCGGAGGCCGTGAGCGCGTCGCGGTAGAGCTCCAGGTAGGCGGCGTCGGGCTGGTATTCGTGCGGCAGCGACTCCGCGTAGTGGGCACCGCCCTGCTGCACCGCCTCCTCCCGCTCCTCGGTGGGCGCCTCCAGCGCCACCCCGGAGAGATCGGTGAGCAGCCAGCCGACGTCGTCGGCGGCGTAGCTGCCGAACGAGGGCCCCCGCAGCGGCTCCGGAGTCATGACAACCCCTCGTGCGTGGTCAACGTCGCGGGAACAACGTTATGCGCGCACGGGTCGTCGGTCATGGCGTCACCACCACCGTCGTGCGGCGGGTGTGCGGGGCCAGCGCGGCCAGCAGGCCCGTGCGGAGGGCGGGGGTGTCGGCCGGCGGGTCGACCACCACCAGGACGTGGTCCCAGCCCCGGGCGATGTTGTAGGCGGAGCGCGGGCCCGGGCCGTCGGCGGGGTCGTCGTGGGCGGGAAAGGTGATGCCGCTGGTCAGGGCGTACCCGGGCTGGTCGGCTACCACCGCGGGTGAGCGTGTGGTGGTGGAGAACAGCACCTCGTGGCCCGCATCGGCCAGCGTCTGCGCCAGCCGGAGCGGGAGCGCCATCAGCTCCTCGGTGCCGAGCACGAGCGTCCGCTCGTCGGGCCGGACGCCGGCGGCCCGGGCCACCGCCGTGGCGAGCGCGGGCAGGACGCCGGCGAGCGCGCGGTGCCCGGCGGGGGAGAAGCCGTGCCGCCCACCCACGGGCAGCCCGTGCGGCCACCCCAGCTCCGCCAGCGCCACGCACCCGTGCGGCCCGGGGCCCGGGTGCGCGTGAGCGGGGGTCAGGGCGTCGCCGCCGAGCTCGTCGCGCAGCGCAGCGGCGCGGGTGATGACGTCGTCGGGCAGGTGCACGGCGCCCCGGGCGAGGGACACGACGTCGAGCCGTGCCCCGAGCGCCCGCACCCCTGCGGCGAGCCCGCCACCCGGTGGTCGGACGTCGACCAGTACCGCCACCACGTACCGCTCGCGCGGGGCCAGGCCGTGCAGCGCCGTGATCGTGTTCAGGACGGTGCGGCCGGTGCTCAGCTCGTCGTCCACGAGCACCAGCGGCCTCCCGTCGCGCAGCAGCCCGGGATCGCGGGGGAGCAGCAGGTGGTCCGTGGCGTGCGAGTGCTCCTCGGCGAACCCGCCCACGGCGGCGATCCCGGGGACGGTTCGGCGGGTGGAGTGCAGGTACCCGGCCCCGCCCAGCCCCTCCGCGACGCAGTGGCCCAGCGCGGTCGCGGTCTCGGCGAACCCGAGCACGACGGCGTCCGCGGGCGCGGCGACCGCGCGGAGCGCAGCAGCCTGGAGCGACGACGACGCGGCCCGGTCCCCGGCGACGGCGCGGTGCAGCAGGGCGGCGGGGACGGCCCGCGATCGCCGTCCGGCCAGTGCGTCGGCGACGAGCCCGCCCAGCAGGAGCCCGGCCGCGCGGACCAGCCGCGGATCGGTGGGGACGTGCTTGCCCAGCACCCGCGAGACGAGCAGCTGGGCGCGCTTGGGGTTGCGGCGCAAGGCGAGCCCGAGCAGCGGCGCGGCGTCGCCCTCGACGCGCACGCCGAGCCGGTCGATCACCGAGGTCGTGGAGAGCGGGTGGGCGGTCATCGGGGCAGGCTCGCCGCCAGCAGGTCGACGAACGACACGTCCTCGTTGGCCACGCCGAACACCCGGCCCCGCAGCACCGTGGCGCGCGCCCACGCCGTGTGGGGCCGGATCTCGTTCATCTTGTTGCCGTGCCCGGACGCCATCACGCCGCTGCCCCGACCGGCGTCGAGCACGTCGGTGGCGTCGCGGTGCTCCTCCGAGGACACCACCGACAGCGCGTTGACGACCGCCACGTGGGCCGGGTGGATCGCCGTCTTGCCGGTGAGGCCGTTGGCCTTGTCGAGCTGCGCCTCGCGGATGAGCCCGTCGATCGCCCGCGACACCAGCCGTCCACGCAGCTCCGACTCGTTGTGCTCGGCGAACGGGGTGCGTCTCAGCTGCGGGGTGAAGATCCGTTCGCGGCCCGCGTAGTACTCCCACACCGGCCCGGTGACCGTGAACCCGGTGCCGTCGGCCCGGCCCAGCACGTTGACGACGTCGCAGATCAGGCCGGTGACCACCTTGATGTCGTAGATGGACAGGTCGGGGGAGCGCCGCAGGCCGTAGAGGGCGCACAGGTCGGTGGCGCCCAGCCGGACGGCAAGGATCCGCCTGCGGTCACGGTGCAGCAGCGCGCGCAGCCGGGTCAGCTCGTCGACGCGGGTCTCCGCGTAGAGCACGGCACCGGACTCGATCACCGGCATCGCCCACAGAGCCGCGTCCGCGAGCGCGTCGGCCTCGTCCATCGCGAGCAGGTACTCGGTGCCGCTCTCCGCGGTGAACTTGGGCAGGACGAACCCGTCGAGCAGGGCGACGGCAGGCCCGAGCCTGCGCACCAGCTCCGGGATCTGGGCGGCCTCCCGGACCCGGACGAAGAGCAGCGGCAGGGCCTCGGCGCCGAGCCGCCGGTCAAGGATGATCTTCAACGAGTCGACGAGGTGATCCTCGGCGAAGGACACCTGCTCGTCGGCGATGGAGTCCTCCAGGCACACCACCACCGACGTGACGCCCGCAGCGGCCTGCTTGGGGATGTCGGCGGCCAGTGTCGGCCGGTCGGCAGGCATGTAGAGCGTGGCGCCGAGCGCCACCGAGAGCAGCTCCGGCCCGCTGTCGCGGTGGAGCTGCTCCGGTGGCCGCTCGAACAGGGCCGCGGTGTCGGACGCACTCAGATGACGGAAATGTCGCACGGCTTCACCTCTCGTCGTGCGTGACGGCCCGGCGGCGGCTCACTTGCGGCCGCGCGCCCACTCCATCCCCCACCCGTAGGCGCGGTCCACATCGGCCTGGCCGCCGCTGATGTAGCGCACCTCCCGGGTGACCGTGAGCTCGCCGCCCTTGTTCTCCAGCAGCGCGATCACACAGGTCGGTGAGCCGGAATCGGCTTCGTCGAGCCGGACCTCGATCTCCGGCCCCGACGCCGGGTAGAGCGTGACCACGCCGTCGGCGCTCGCCCAGTTCGGCACGCCCTCGTAGATGAAGGCGAACACCAGGATGCGCCGGATCTCGTTCACCCGGGACAGGTCGATGAACATGTTCTCGCCACCGACATTGCTGCCGGAGCGGTCGTCACCGTCGAGCCGGATGATCGGCGCACCCTGGTACGGAGCCTGGAACGCGTTGCCCAGTGCCTGCACCACGCCCTTGCTGCCGTCGGAGAACTCCCACAGGCAGGCGAGGTCCAGGTCGATACCGCCGCTTCCGCCGGCGAGCCGCCCGAACAGGCCCTTCTTCACCGGGGCGGCCCCGGTGCTCCACTGGAGGTTGACACGCAGCTGGCCGCCGGTGGCGCCGCGCTTGGTGAGCGAGACGCTGGGCGCCGACTTCGTGAGCGTGACCTTGGAGAGCGACACGGCGCCCCCCTCCGCGGCCGCGGGTGCGGCCTTGGAGGGGCGCTTGTTGTAGTCGATCGCCATCGGAGGCCGGCCGGCTCAGACGTTGACGCCGAAGTCGCGGGCGATGCCCGCGAGGCCGGACGCGTAGCCCTGGCCGACGGCCCTGAACTTCCAGTCGGAGCCGCTGCGGTAGAGCTCGCCGAACACCATGGCCGTCTCGGTGGAGGCGTCCTCGGTGAGGTCGTAGCGGGCGAGCTCCTTCTGGTCGGCGGCGTTGACCACGCGGATGAACGCGTTGCGCACCTGGCCGAAGCTCTGCGCGCGGGTGTCGGCGTCGTAGATGCTGACCGGGAACACGACCTTGTCGACGGAGGCGTCCATGCCGGCCAGGTTGACCTTGACCTGCTCGTCGTCGCCCTCGCCCTCACCGGTGAGGTTGTCGCCGGTGTGCTCGACGGTGCCGTCGGGGCTGGTGAGGTTGTTGAAGAAGATGAAGTGCTTGTCGGAGGCGGCCCTGCCCTCGGCGTTGAGCACGATCGCCGATGCGTCAAGGTCGAACTCGGTGCCCGTGGTGGTACGGACGTCCCAACCCAGGCCCACGACGACGTTCGTGAGACCCGGCGCCTCCTTGGTGAGGCTGACGTTTCCACCCTTGGTGAGGCTGACGCTCAACGTTCTGCTCCACATCTGTCGTTCCGGGGGGCTCGTTCCCCCCGGCTCCGCGCTGCGCCCGGCCGAGCATATCGGGAGATATGGGACGGACGTTCACAGCAGGAACGGGCGAGTGTGCCGGAGCGTTCCCGGCGGTGCGGAGGGGCCCCGGCAGATTCAACCGCGACGGAAGCGGTCGGCGATCTCGGGGACGTCCTCCCACCACAGACGTGCGGGGGCATCGGGTGGCGGCGTGGCCTCGGCGGCGTCGAGCACCGCGTCGACCTCGGCCGCGCGGTGGCGATCCTCCCGCGTCATCAGGCCCAGCACGATCGCGATGAACGGCAGCCCGGCCACGTCGCCGCCGATCCACAGCACTCCGGCGCCGATGATCTGGTCGGTGCGCAGGTCCGGCCCCCAGCTGCGGGCGAGCGCCGCGTAGAACCCGGCCGCGACGAGCGGTCCCAGCCAGAGCACGACGCCGAGCACCGCGTCGCCGATCATCTCGACCACCGTGATCCAGAGGGTGACGCCGTAGGAATCGGTGCGCGGGGTCGGATCGATCCGGAACCGCGTCCAGAAGTACACGAAGCCGGTGACCACCAGCACGGACCCGCTGACGGCCGCGGCCGCGGGATTGCGCAGCGTCAGCTCGTAGAGCGGGCTGAGGTACAGCACCAGTATCGGAAGGACGAGCAGGACCGTCACGACCAGCGGGAAGGTCAGCACCCGCGCCACCCGGCAGTGCAGCAGCGCCGCGAGCCTCGCGCGGGTCGCCGCGGGCAGCAGGCCGGTGACCAACCGGATCGGGGCACCCAGCGCCAGCAGCAGCGGGACGACCATCAGCAACAGGATGTTCTGCACCGAGCGCACCCAGAACAATGTGTCGTCGTACACACCGAGAAAAGAACACCCGATTGCCAGGATGGTGAGGATCCCGGCGCCGAAACACACCGTTCTCACCCGTGGCCACGGGTGGCCCGTGGCCACGGTGCGGCGCACCGCCGCTCCGTATCCCGCGGCCAGGAAGGTCGCGGCGACGATGACGCCGGCCTCCGGTCGCCACTGCGTGAACACACGGAGCACGGTCAGTTCCGGGGGTGTCACGAACTGAGGGTACGCGCTGTGCGTGGCGGCCCTGTTCGTCGTCGAATAGGTGGATGTGTCGCATTCCGGCGATTTCTGGAATGGTCCCCCGACGCATTACTGTCGCGGTGTGTCCACGTTGCAGGATCGTGACGGTCCGACCGAGGTATTCGCTCTCGTGACGGGAACCCGTCGTCGCCGGGCCCCGTGGATCGCGGCGGCCGTGGTGGTCGCCCTGCTGCTCGCCGCCGGCGGGGTCTTCCTCGACGCCCTCCGCATGCCGGGCGGTGACCCCGTCGCGGCGAAGCTCGCGGAGTGGGGTCGCGACCACGGTCTGGGCCCCGTGGTGACCTGGCTGGAGCAGGTGCAGTACGAGCACGACCAGCCCGCCGTCGGCGGGTCGCCGCCGGGCGGGATCCCGGCAGCCGAGGGCGCTCGTCCGGGAGCGGCCGGCTCGTCGGCGCTGCCCACGACGCCGCTGGCGCCGCTCGCGGGGCAGGCGCAGCTCCCGGGGGAGGGCGTCTGGCAGACCGTCGTCAGCGTGCGGAACCGGCCCGCCGTGCAGGTGGCAGCGCTGCGCCCGGACGGCCGGCACACGTCGTTCGTGGTGGGCGTGCTGCGCATGGACCCCACGCTCGTGCGCGGCCAGCTACACCCCGGCACGCTCGACCCGGGCGGGTCGTGGCGCGCGTCCACGTCACTGACCGGCGCCGAGCAGGGGGCCGTCGCCGTGGCGTTCAACGGCGGGTTCCGGCTGAGCGACCCCAGCAGTCCGGGCTACTACAGCGAGGGCCGCACGGTGCGCCCGCTCGTCGACGGCGCCGCCAGCCTGGTCCTGCGGACCGACGGCACCGCCGACGTCGGCACGTGGGGTCACGAGGTGCGCATGGGCCCCGGCGTCGCGAGCGTCCGGCAGAACCTGCTGCCGCTGGTCGACGCCGGCCAGGTCAACCCGACCTGCGCCACCGGCGGCACGAAGGAGTGGGGCAGCACGATCGGTCAGGCGGCCTTCATCCACCGCTCGGGTTTCGGCGTCACCGCCACCGGTGCCGAGGTCTACGTCGGCGGGCCCGCGCTCTCGGTGTGCACGCTGGGCCGGATCCTGCAGGACGCGGGCGTGGTGCGCGGCATGGAGCTCGACATCAACCCCAACTGGGTCAGCGGCACCTACTTCCACGACCGGCCCGGTGGCCCACCCCAGGGGTTCCGCCTGTTCCCCGCCGAACAGGTGCCCCCGCAGCACTACCTCACGCCGTCGAGCCGCGACTGGTTCGCCGGGTATGTCAGGCCGGCTGGGTGACGGGGAAGCCCCGGTGGGCGTGGCGGGAGAGCACGATCAGCCCGGCGATCGTCAGGCCGAGGCCGAGCATGCCCAGCGTGACGTCGAGTGGGTTGAGACGGACCGTCTCGCCGAGCAGGGCGATGCCCAGCGTCGAGGCGGCCAGGGGGTCGACGATCGTGCACGTGGCCAGCGGCGCGCCCAGGCCGCCGTCGCGGTAGGCGGTCTGGATGAGCATCATCCCGACGCACGCGGCCGTGGCGCAGATGGCGGCCGCGAACAGGATCGTGCTGGAGCCGGCCACGATCAGTCGCGCCATGGCCGACGCCAGCCCGAACAGCACCGCGGCCGCGGCGGCCCGCATCACCGAGCCGGCCCGCGTGCCCAGCCAGGACCCCGCCAGCACCGCGAGCGTGACGACCAGCGCGCACCCGCCGACGGCGATGGCGAGCCCGGCGTCCGACACCACCGGCGGCTGGGCGTGGTGCGGGGCGAGCGACAGGATGCCGAGCAGACCCAGCGCGACGGCGCCCGCCGCCGTCCACTCCCCCCTGGTGACGGTGCGCCCGGCGAACCAGGCGCCCAAGGGCAGCGCCAGCACCAGGGCCGACACGCCGAGCGGCTGCACGAGCGTCAGCGGCCCGAACCGCAGCGCCAGCAGGTGGAGCAGGGCTCCCGTGACGGTGGCCGACACGGCGACCCACCAGCGTGGCCGCCGGATCAGCCGGAAGAACAGCTCCG
>JBBQEF010000023.1:0-29638 GCA_038320445.1 Mycobacteriales bacterium | reverse complement strand
TCGGGCAACGACGTCGTGGCGGCCGCGACGATCGCCCCGCTGGGCTGGAAGGACAGTCCCTGGAGCACCCGGCCACTGTGGTGCACGAGGTGGGCCCATGGTCCCTCGTACCTCTGGTGCAGGTCAGACCAGGACCGCCACGCGCCGACCGTGTTGTCGAGTGTCGTCGCCAGCTCGTCCTGCGACCACACGCGGGCAGGTGTCTGCTCGAGGGTCGAGCGGTGCAGCCCTAGGTGCATCGACTCGCCCGCCTTCAGCACAGTCCGCCCGCGGCCGCGGCCGGCGCCCAGCGCGAGCGGGACGGGTATCGACAGCACGAGCCACTCCGCGCCGCCGCGAGCGGTGACGCCGCCGGGGACGGCATCAAGAAGTGGGACGACGAGTCCGTACTCCGGCCGCGGCTCGTAGGACACCTCGACCTCGACCTCGCCGGTGGTGCACGCAACCCGCCGTACCAGCAGGTGCGGCACGTCACGGCCGAGGCGATGACCCCCGTTGTCCGGCCCCATGGCCAGCGCGTCGGTGAGCACCAACGTCCCCGACGGAGTTGTGAAGGTGGTCTCCAGGACCAGCGTCTGGTCGAGGTACCTGCGGGTGCTCGACCAGCCGTCTACCGGGCTCACCTGCCAGTGCCCGGCCTCAGCACCCAGCAGCCGACCGAACACCGACGGGCTGTCGAACCGGGGGAAGCTCAGCCACTCCACCGAGCCGGACCGGTCGACCAGCGCGCTGGAGTGGCGGTCGGACAGAAGTGCGTGGTCGGCGATGGGGGTCGAGGACATCACAGGCTCCGATCGGTCGGCGTACAGGGTGCAGTCTCGCGAGCCGGTCGCCGCGTTACGCGTAGCGGATGCCGTGGCTGGCGAGCTCTCTAGCATGTTCTCTCGTCTCGCATGTCCACATCAGCTGTCAGTTCGGCCCGATCCGTTTGCTCACTCTGCCCCGCTCGTCGCACCGGGGACGCGGCGATTGGAGCGGTGGCCCCCGGTGCTGGCCACCGGACGTTCTCTACGAATAGCCCGGCCGATGATCGTGAACGGCAGCGGCGACGTGACGGCACCAGCCACAGAGGGAGGCGAGGCCGACGCCGACTGCGAGGACGAGCGTGGTCAGCTAGCCAGCGCGGACTTGCGCAGGGTGACGCCACCGAGCCGGCGCAGGTCGACGTGCACCCACCAGCCCGGCGATCACGGCCACGACGGAGATGGTCAGTAGGTTCTCAAACCGGACATCAGGCACGGCCATGGGCTCTTCATTCTCGTACGTATGAACCGTCACAGGATGGGATCACAGCCCGTACGCCTCCAGCAGCCGCAGCCAGACCTCGCTGAGCGTCGGGAAGGACGGGACAGCGTGCCAGAGTCGCTGTACCGGCACTTGGCCGGCGATGGCAACGGTCGCCGAGTGCAGCAGCTCGGCAGTGCCGGGGCCGGTGAAGGTAGCGCCGAGGACAAGCCAGGCCGGCTCGTCGACAACGAGGAAGCTGGTGCCCTTCAGTCCGTTGCCCAGCGTGTAGGCACCGGCGACCCCGCCCGTCTCGGTCGAGACCGTTCTGACGACGAAACCGCGCTCGCGGGCCTGAACCTCGGTCAGCCCGACGGCGCAGACCTGCGGGTCGGTGAAGGTGACGCGCGGCACGATATCGCGGCTGACCTCGTCGCGGACGTCCTTGCCGATGATGACGTCCCCGACGATCCGGGCCTGGTACTTGCCGACGTGGGTCAACTGCGCCCGGCCGTTGCAGTCGCCGACCGCATAGAGCCACTGGCTGTTGGCTCCGTCGGCGGCGACCGACCGCAACGCGTCGTCGACCTCGACCGGGCGCCCCGGAGACAGGCCCACGGTGTCGAGGCCGAGGTCGCCCGTGGTGGGGCGCCGCCCGACAGCCACCAAGATCTCGTCGGCAACGAGGGTCCGGCCGTCGGCCAGGGTCGCCGTCACGGGACCGCCGACGCCCTCGCGCGCGACCTCGGTCATCGCGACGCCGGTGATGACGGTGATGCCCTCGGCCTCGAACGCCTCCCGAACCTCGTCACCGGCGAACGGCTCCTCACGCGAGAGCAGCCGCTCCGAGCCCTCGACGACGGTGACCTCGTCGCAGCCGAGCCGGCGGAAGCCCTGGGCCATCTCGGCCCCGATCGCGCCACCACCGAGGACGAGGAGCCGGCGCGGCAGCTCTTTGGCCGACGTCACCCCGCGGTTGTCCCAGCCGTGCGCTCCCGCGAGGCCGGGTATGGGCGGGATCAGGGCGGACGAGCCGGTCGCGAGCACGACGGCCTTGCGTGCGGTGAGCCGGCGTAGGGACCCGTCGGCCAGGGTGACCTCGACGGTGCGCTCGCCGGCGAGCCGCCCGGTACCGCGTACGAGCGCGATGTTTTTGCTCTTCAGCCGCGGGACCTGACCGGAGTCGTCCCAGTTGCTGGTCATGTAGTCCCGCTGCGCGAACGCCGCGGCCACGTCGATCGAGCCCGTGACCGCCTCGGCGGCCCCCGGCACCCGGCGGGTCGCGGCAAGCGCGTCGCCGGGGCGCAGCAGGGTCTTGCTCGGGATGCAGCCCCAGTAGGAGCACTCACCGCCGATGAGCTCGCGCTCGACGATCGCAACCGACAGACCCCCGTCGGCCACCCGGCCGGCAGCGTTCTCGCCGGCCGGCCCGGCGCCGACCACGATCACGTCGAACTCAGCCACGTGGCGCTCGCTCATCTGCTCCCCTCAATTCGCGATCTGGACCAGGTCTGGGTGCGTCTGGTCACTGCTGGCAGGTGCGCTCGTCGACCGGTCCGTGACACCTCGGCACAGTCCTGCGACGGGGTCCTGCGTTACAGGCACCCGTCCTGGCCGGCCCTTGGGCGGGTGGTGGCGACGTACGCACGGGTCGAGTGCTGTTCGCGTGCCGTTCGCCAGCCGGGACCGGCCCAATGGCTACGCTGCGTCGCGTGAGCCAGCAAGAGGATGACGAGCAGGCGTTCAGGGGCGCCGTCGAGAGCCTGTCGCCCGCGCTCTAGCAAATCGCCTTCGCGTTCACCCGTGACGCCGACGTCGCCGACGCCATCGTGCGAGATGCCTGGCACGGAGCCCTGGGGGTAGGCGACCCGGACCTGCGGAGCGCCGTCCTGCGTCTTGTGTTCGAAAAGGCCTGGGCGGCGACCGGTGTTCCGGGTTCGTTCCAGCGTTCGGTCGAGAAAGCGAGCGGGCCCGGGCCGACCGTCTCCGCGGCGAGGTTTCGGCCGCATGGCGAGCAGTGCGCCGGCAGCTGGGTGGTGTTTCCGCCGACCTGGCCGTCCGGGCTCGATCCGGTGGCCGCCTTGGTCGCCGCAGCGTTGGAGGCCCTGCCCGACGCACAGCGCGCCGTCGTCAGCCTGCGCGACGAGCAGGGCTGTACGGCCGACGAGGTGTGCGAGTACCTGGCACTCGGCGCGGTGCAGCAACGTGCTCTGCTGCACCGCGGCCGGGCCCGGGTCCGGCAGGTCGTCGAGGAGTACGTCGTCCCGACCCGCCGTTCACTGGATGTCGGTTAGGGCCAGCTCGGCATCGGCGTGGCTAGGGTGGCGGCGTACCGCTCGAGTAGCCGGCGGCCCTCGTCGGCCCGCCCGGTCTCGAGGAACAGCCCCTCGTACGACGTCATGGTGTCCCTGGCCCAGGCGCCGAACCACGGGTAGCCAGCGACCAGGTCGGGCACGGTCTGGCCGTGGCTTATCGGCCCGTACGCCGAGGCTCCGGTACGTGCGGGTCAGGACGTGACCGGACTGTTCAACGGGATCGAGGAGCACCTCGCTGAGTGGGGCCTCGGTTCGGTCTCGGAGACCACCGACGGTGACGCGCCGCACGCCGGCACCGGATGCCCGTTCCAAGCCTGGTCCGTCGCGGAGGTGCTCCGGACGCGACGGCTGGTCGAATGAAACGCCTGGGCCACTCGCAAGACCATCAGACACATCCGCGCTGCGCCACGAACTCGAGGAGACACGTCCCATGAAGGGTTTGACCGGCAAGGTGGCCGTCGTCACCGGCGGTAGCTCGGGTATCGGCCAGGCAATCGCGATTCGTCTAGGCGAGGAAGGTGTCGACGTCGCGATCAACTACGTCGGCCGTCCCGACGGCGCCCAGGCGACGCAGGAGGCCATCGAGCAGGGCGTCGACATCTGCATGAAGAAGATGGCCGCCGCGGGAACGCACCCGATCCTGGTCCGGGCCGACGTGTCCGACGAGGCAGACGTAGTGGCCATGTTCGCCGAAGTCATCAGCCAGTACGGCCACATCGACTACCTCATCAACAACGCCGGCATCCAGATCGCCGCCGAGTCGCACGAGCTGTCGGTCGCCGACTTCGACAAGGTGCTGGCGGTCAACCTGCGCGGGTCGTTCCTCTGCGCGCAGCAGGCGCTCAGGCACTGGGTCGAGACCGGCAGCGCCGGCGCGATCGTCAACGTCTCCAGCGTCCACCAGGTCATTCCCAAGCCGCGCTTCCTCAGCTACTCGGTATCCAAGGGCGGGATGCAGAACCTGACGCACACCCTCGCGCTCGAGTACGCGGCGCGCGGCATCCGGGTCAACAGCATCGGCCCCGGGGCCACCGTCACCCCGATCAACCGGTCCTGGATCGACGACCCGGTCAAGCGGGCCATGGTCGAGAGCCACATCCCGATGCGCCGCGCCGGCGACGCCGAGGAGATGGCCGCAGCCGCGGCGTTCCTGTGCTCCGACGAGGCGCTCTACATCACCGGCCAGACGCTGTTCGTCGATGGTGGGCTCACCCTGTACCCGTCGTTCGAGTCGACCTGGTCCTCCGAGTGATCTCACCGGACGGCGTCGAGGGCTGGTTCCCCTCGCAGTACGGCGAGGGAGACGAGGCCGGCGCGCTCAACCTGATCGGCACCGCCAAGGTGCTCGACGCCATCGGCCTGGTCCGGCGAGGCGTCGTTCTCGACCTCGCGCACGTGCTCCACCAGGACATACCGGCCTTCCCCGGCCGCACCTTCCGGCAATACCTCACGACGAACTACCACCAGATCAACCGCCGCCAGCCAGGTGCGGGCCAGGGCGGCCTGGGCAAGAACAACGTCAACTGGGTGGTGGAGCAGATCACCGCGACCCAGCAGATGGGAACGCACATGGACGGCCTCAACCACCTGCAGGTCGGGAACCGCACCTACAACGGCTACCGCCTCGCAGACATCGTCGAGGACCACGGCACCAACAAGCTGGGAATCGACACCCTCCCGCAGGTCGTGACCAGGGGGCTGCTACTCGACATCGCTGCACTGCGCGGCGTCGACCGGATGGCCGCCGGCGAGGTCATCACCGTCGCCGACACCGAGGCGGCCCTCGCCGCGGCCGGGCTGTCCGTACAACCCGGTGACGCGGTGTTCTTCCACACCGGCTGGGGTCGTCTGTGGGGCGTCGACAACCCGACCTACTCGACCGGCGAGCCCGGGCCGGGTGTGGCCCTCGGCGCCTGGCTCGCCGAGCAGCGCGTCGCCCTCACCGGCTGCGACACCTGGTCCTACGGCGCCTACCCGCCGGAGGACCTCGACCGGCCTTTCGTGGTCCCGCAGACCCTCAACGTCCAGCACGGCGTCGTCGTGGTGGAGAACCTACGCCTCGCCGAGGCCGCCGAACTCGGCGTCACCGAGTTCCTGCTCGTCGTCTCGCACGCCAAGCTCCGCGGCGCGACCGGCGCGTGGGTCGCTCCCCTCGCCATCCTCTAGAAGGAGAACCCCGTCATGTCAGTCAGCACCGAGCACGCTGCCGCCCGGACCCACTACGACGTCATCATCATCGGGTCCGGCGCCGGTGGCGGCACGCTCACTCACGCGCTTGCACCGACCGGCAAGCGGGTCCTGCTGCTCGAGCGCGGCGACTACCTCCCCCGCGAGGCCGAGAACTGGGACTCCCAAGCGGTGTGGGTCGATCACCGCTACGCCAACGCCGGCCAGTGGAAGGACCTCGGCGCCGACACGATGTTCACGCCGAAGCAGCACTACTACGTCGGCGGCAACACCAAGTTCTACGGCGCGGTCCTGTTCCGCTTCCGCGAGCGCGACTTCGATGCTGTCGAGCACGTTGACGGTGTCTCACCGGCCTGGCCGATCTCATACGCCGACCTTGAGCCCTACTACACGCGAGCCGAGCGGCTCTACCAGGTGCACGGCGTGCGCGGGTCCGACCCGGGCGAGCCGCCGTCCGACGCTCCCTACCCGTTCCCCGCGATCAGCGACGAACCGCGGGTCGCGCAGCTGGCCGACGACCTGCGCACGGTAGGTCTGCACCCGTTCCCCCTGCCCAACGGCATCCTCCTCGATGAGAGGTCACCGGAGCTGTCCGCCTGCGTGCGCTGCGCCACGTGCGACGGATACCCCTGCCTGGTCAACGGCAAGGCCGACGCGCAGGTCATCGCCGTGCAGCCCGCGCTACAGCACAACAACGTCACGCTGCTCACCAACGCGCTCGTCACGCGGCTCGAGACCGACGATTCCGGACGAACGGTCACCGGCGTCGTCGTCGAGCGGGCCGGTCAGCGGGAGACGTACTCCGCCGATGTGGTCGTGGTCGCCGCCGGCGCGATCAACACCGCCGCCCTGCTACTGCGCTCCGCCAACGAGCAGCACCCCGACGGTCTGGGCAACAGCTCGGGCGTCGTCGGGCGGCACCTGATGCTGCACAACAACTCCTCGCTCATCGCCTTCTCCAGAACCGTCAACCCGACGAAGTTCCAGAAGACGTTGGGCATCAACGACTACTACTTCGGCGACGGCGAGTGGCCCTACCCCCTGGGCGCCATGCAGATGCTCGGCAAGAGCGACAAGGTGCTCATCGGCTTCGACGCACCAGAGGCCGAGAACCCCACCGAGCTGGCCAGGCACGCGCTCGACTTCTGGCTGACCACCGAGGACCTGCCCCTGCCGGACAACCGCGTCACCCTCGACAGCGACGGCGAGATCTGCCTGACGTACACGCCCACGAACCTCGAGGCGCACCGGCGGCTGCGGGCCAAGTTCGAGGGCCTGCTGGACGCGATCCAATGCCGCGAACAGGTGCTCGAGAACTACTCCTACCGAGGCGGCCAGCTAGGCATCAACGGCGTGGCGCACCAGAACGGCACCGCCCGCTTCGGGACCGACCCGGCCACATCGGCCCTCGACGTCGACTGCAAGATGCACGACCTCGACAACCTGTACGTCGCCGACTCGAGTTTCTTCGTCTCAAGCACGGCGGTGAACCCCACGCTAACCATCATCGCGAACGCCCTGCGCGTCGCCGACCGGATCGCTGAGCGCCTGGGCACCCGGACGCAGAAGGCCCTCGACCTCACCGTGAGCCCGGGATGAACGAGCCCGTTGCATTCGTCAGGGCTCAGCTTCGGAACGGGTCCGTGCAACGTCTCGCTGCAGCAGAGACGGGGCTACAGTCGGCATGACCTCCGGGATAGGGAGCCAAGGTAGATGACGGACCAGTCGGCGCGACCATCGGTTGCCCCCGCCGTGCTCGTCGACAATGCCGCCCTCGCCGACAACGTGGAGCCAGCCCGGGACGACGCGGAGCTGCTGCGGCGCTTGCGGGAGGGTGATGAGTCGGCGTTCTCCGGGATCGTCGACGGCTGGTCGCCGATGATGCTTCGGGTGGCCCGGTCGTTCGTGTCGACCGAGGCCTCGGCGGAGGAGATGGTCCAGG
Organism: Mycobacteriales bacterium; assembly: GCA_038320445.1. Taxonomy (GTDB): domain Bacteria; phylum Actinomycetota; class Actinomycetes; order Mycobacteriales; family Pseudonocardiaceae; genus Pseudonocardia. The sequence continues at coordinate 21,970 of JBBQEF010000023.1, read as the reverse complement.
AGACCTGGTTGGCGGTCCTGGCCGGGCTGCACCGGTTCGAGGGGCGTTCCTCGTTGCGTACATGGGTGTTCCGGATCTTGTCCAACCAGGCCAAGACCCGCGGTGTGCGGGAGTCGCGCACGGTACCGATGTCGTCGCTGGGCGGCGACGAGGGCGAGGGCCCGACGGTGGACCCGGACCGGTTCCGGGGCAAGGAGGACCAGCATCCGGGTCAGTGGACCGCCGAGGGCGCCCCGCGCAGCTGGGAGCCTTCGCCGGAGGTGTCGGTGCTGTCAGGGGAGATCCGTGGCTTGGTGGCCGAGGCGTTACTACTGCTGCCGGAGCGACAACGGACCGTTGTGAGCCTGCGCGACGTCCACGGGCTGACGTCGGATGAGGTCTGCGAGGTACTGGGAATCACCATGGCAAACCAGCGGGTCCTGCTGCACCGAGCCAGAGCCAGGTTGCGTACAGCCCTGGAGATCTATTACTACGGGGGCGACGAATGAAGAGATGGAGGCAGCGAGGTCGTGGCAGAAGCCAGACCAGGGAGACGAGCCAGCAGGAGATCAATATCGCCTGCCGCGACGTGGTCGAATTGGTTACGAACTACCTTGAGGGTGGGCTCGACCCAGCAGTGGCGAGTGCCGTTGAGGCGCACCTGCAGCTGTGCGACGGTTGCGACGACTATCTCGCCCAGATGCGTACGACGATCCGGTTGCTGGGCCGGGTCCCGCTCCACACCCTGAGCACCCAGGCGAAGACCGACCTGATGGGCGCGTTCAGGGACTTCACCGCTTCACCCCGTCCCTGAGTCTGCGGCCGGCTACCCGCTGTTTCAGCGGTAGCCACGGAACGTCTCGACCAGGTCGTTGCACGGGGGGATCGGCAGGTCCGGCCCGACCGTGCCCAGAGCGTGGACCGTGCGACGCATCTGGTCGACGTAGACCGTGCACGCGTCGCAGCTCGCGAGGTGTGCCTCGAGTGACCCCCGGCCGCGCACCGACAAAGCGTCCTCGAGGTAGTCGGTGATCAGCTCGACCACCGCCTGACAGGTCAGCACATAGAACAGTCACTCGACGGCCGGTTACGTTACGTCCGCCGAGGGCCCGGACCGAGGATGTCCCGAGTTTCGTGGAACTTCGGTAGCGGCCCGGTGATCATCAGGCGGCTGTGATGGCGTCAGTATTGCCGGTGGCACCGGCAGGTTCGGTGACCTTCTCCAGCGTGTCGCGCAGCGATCGCAGGTGCATGTGCCCGTTGACCCGGCGGAACTGCTTGCCGGCCTCGACCATCCCGGCGGCGCACCAGCGCAGCGCCATCGTGCCGTCGCGCCAGTTCTTCACGTTGCCAGCGTGCGTGCGGCAGATCGAGATCATGCTTTCCACGGCGTTCGTCGAGCGGAACGTGCGGGCGAGGGTGGGTGGGATACCGAGGCGGAGCACGGTGAGAGTCTCGGCCATCCCCTCGCGCAGGCTCGCCGCCGCGCCGGGGTGGGTGCGGTCGAGCTCGGCGGCCAGCGCGCACAGCTCGGCCTGCGCGGCGAGCGCGGAGTCGGCGTGATAGGCCCGGCGCATCCGGGAGGTGACCGTGGACCGAAGCTTCTCCGGGAGGTGATCTTGGACGTTTCTGATCTTGTGGAGTTGGCAGCGACCGATCACCGGCCGGTCGAACACATCGAGCACCGCGCGGCGCAGCGCCTTCGATCCGTCGAGCACCGCCAGGACGGGCTTGGTGACGTCCAGCCCGCGCTCGCGCAGCCCGACGATCAGCTCGGTGACCAGGGTGGCGTTCTCCGTCGAGCCCTCGACCAGCGACAACGGGTGCTTGGCGCCGTCGATGTCGATCCCGAGCGCGACCACGCAGGTGTGCTCGCCGAAGTGCACCCCGTCGACCATGAACGCCACCAGATCCAGCTGCGACAGGTCCGCGGCGAGCAGCTCGGCCAGCGCGGTCTGGGTCTGGGCGACGAACCGCCGCGACACCGCCGAGCGTGACGTTGCTGTCGCGGCCTTCTCGGTGCGGGTCCCGACCGGCTCCAGCCCGACGCCGTAGTGGCGGGTGGAGAGACCGGCGAGCATCCGGTCCAGCGCGATGCGCCCCAGCACCTCGGTGTCGGAGAACAGCTCGTAGGCCGGCACCGGCAGCTCGCCCGCGCCGTCGACCGCGCGCATCCGCGGCCGCTCGACCGGGACCCGGCGCCCGCCCAGGCTCACCGACCCGGCGCCGTGGCCGTGGCGCACAGCTGTCCGCACGGGGTCGTGGCGGCCCTTGGGCCCGCACGCCGCGGTCACGTCGGCTTCCATGATCGCGGCCATCACCTGCAGCCCGGTCCCGACGGCGAGAGCCAGCAGGCCCTCACGCATCTCGCCGGCCAGCTCGGCCAGCGCCACGCTCACCGTGTCGGGCACGGCGGGCTGGCTCGTGTCGATCTCCTCGTTCTGGTAGTTCTTTGGCACGGCGGTCCCCTCTCTTCGTGGTGTTCTTGGCAGTTCACCCGAGTACCTACCGCACGGCAGGGCTCAGGTGGGGGACCGCCACCTCAAGTTCCACGAGTCCCGGGACAACCTCCCCGGACCACGCGGAAGCCCCAACGCTGACCACCGCCGCCCAGCTCGCTGGCCAGTGTCGTGGCTCCTGCGGCGTGAACTTCGCCAGCGCGACCTTGCCCAGAGCCGGCGCGGCCGTGCGACGTAGGTAGCCGCGGTAGTCGTCGAGCGTCGTCTCCTCCGCCTCATGCGTCCTCATCCAGGCGTCGAGAGCGGCACCGAGCGTCGTCTTCGTCCGCGGGTTGCGCTGCTCGTCGACCGCGCCCAGGAGCCGCGTGAGGATCTTCTGCGCCTGACCCTCGTCGTGCGTCGACTCGGTGAGGTAGTGGTCCTTGCCCGTCAGCGGGTCGACACCGGCGTAGACGAGGACCTGGAACGACCCGTCGCGGCGGCGGATGTGTCCGCGCGAGCGACGCCTCTTCCCGCTGGTCCCGGCCATGCTCGCAGCGCACCCATTGACAGAGGCTATCTGCTTGATCAGGTTGAGCGGCATATGCACTGCTCAGAGGTGGTGGGCCCCCCGGGGATCGAACCCGGAACCCGCGGATTAAAAGTCCGCTGCTCTGCCGATTGAGCTAGAGGCCCCGCGATCCGTTCGAACAACACCGGCCGGCTGCCCCGGCGGACCACAGTCTTCGGTCACCCCGACGATCCGGGGCTTACCGACGGCCCCGAGCCTACTCGACGCCCGGGGCCTCCCCTCGCGCGTGAGGCCCGGCCTGCGGGCCGCGCTGCCGATCGCCGGTTCGGATCTCCAGCGCCCGGTCGGCCGCGACTCGCGTCGCACACGGATGCACAGGCAGGGGGCGATCCCACCACCTGCAGCCTTCGCAGTGGCCGGTGCCGTCGTCACCGTGCAGCTCGACCAACCGGGCGGCCAACCCACCACACTCGGCCAACGTCTCAGCGAGCCCCACAGCGCCTCCGAGTCGGACAACTACGCGAACTGCGCCAAATATACGTGTGCACGCCGACAACGCGGAAGGGTGTTCTTACGTCGAGAGAACGCTGATCATGCTGTTCACAGTGCTTCCGGGCCGTACGGTGATCCACATGCCGGTCAGGTACCTGACGACGAGCGAGCTGAGCCACCACCTCGGCATCGCCGCTCGGACGATCCAGGGCTGGCGCAAGAAGGGGCTGATCACCCCGGCACTCGTCACGGCCGGTGGGCAGGCGCGGTGGATCGAACAGGACGTGCGGGACCAGCTCCACAAGCTCGACGAGCAGCGCCGCCGCGAGCAGGACTCCTAGAACTCACCCGACGGAGTGACAGAGGGTCAGCGGTCGCCACCCAGCTCCATCACCCACCCCGGGCCGCATGCGCTCGCCCATTCGTGTGGCCCTCGCCGCCGGCCTCCTGACCGTGTCGGCGTGCATGCCCGGACACAGCTACGGGGCTCACGCGCACGCCGAGCCTGCGGGACGACCGGTGCCGCGGCCGGGCCGCTACCAGGACAGTGCCGATCCCGTGCAGCCCGGCGTCGATCCGCGGTGCGCGAACCCGGGCAACGAGATCTGGCTCGACCTCACGACCGACGCCGGCGGGAACAGCACCGCGCGCACGGCCGTGGCCCGGGACCTCGACGGGCAGCGGAGGCCGCACTCCGTGGTCATCCACGCGACGCCGACGGTCACCGACCCGGGCCGGGCGGGGACGGCGGGCAACCGCGCCGCCTGCATCAGCGTCGACTTCCAGGACCGTGGACAATGGGACAGCGTGAGTGCACCCGCCACCGTCCGCCCGCTCCGGATCGGGCCGTACACGTCCGCCACGCCGGTCGTGCTGGCCCCGATGGCCGGCATCACCAACGCCGGGTTCCGCCGGTTGTGCCGTGAGCAGGGCGCGGGGTTCTACGTCTGCGAGATGATCACCTCGCGAGGGCTCGTCGAGAAGAACCCGCTGACGTTCCGCATGATCGCCTTCGACGGCGCCGAGCACCCGCGCTCGATGCAGCTCTACGGCGTCGACCCGGCCGCGATGGGCCAGGCGGTGCGGATGGTCGTCGAGCGCGATCTGGCCGACCACATCGACATGAACTTCGGCTGCCCCGTCCCCAAGGTCACGCGCAAGGGCGGGGGCGCGGCGTTGCCGTACAAGCGGCGGCTGTTCGAGGCCATCGTGCGCGCCGCGGTCGAGAACGCGGCGGGCCGGCCCGTCACGGTCAAGATGCGGATCGGCATCGACGACGAGCGCCACACCTTCCTCGACGCCGGTCGCCGGGCCGTCGACGCGGGTGCGGTGGCCGTCGCCCTGCACGCGCGCACCGCGGCTCAGCGCTATTCCGGGACGGCGGACTGGTCGGCCATCGCCCGCCTGCGCGACGCGCTGCCCGCCGAGGTCCCGGTGCTCGGCAACGGCGACATCTTCAGTGCGTCCGACGCGCTGGAGATGGTCGCGCGCACCGGCTGCGACGGTGTGGTGGTGGGGCGCGGGTGCCTGGGACGGCCGTGGCTGTTCGGCGACCTCGAGGCGGCGTTCGCGGGCCGCCCGCTGCCCGCCGCGCCGACGCTCGGCCAGGTGGCCGTCACCATGCGCCGCCATGCCGTGCTCCTGCAGGCGTACATGGGCCCGGACAAGGGCATCCGCGACATGCGCAAGCACATCGCCTGGTACCTCAAGGGCTTCCCGGTGGGGCCGGAGATCCGGCGCAGCCTGGGCCTGGTGGGGAGCATCGACGAGCTGGACGAGCTGCTGGCCCAGCTCGACCACCACCAGCCGTTCCCCGCCGACGCCGACGGCCCCCGTGGCCGCCAGGGCAGCCCCGGCCGGGTGGTGCTCCCGGAGCACTGGCTCGACGACCCCGACGACGCCTCCGTCCCCTTCGGCGCTGAACTCGATCACTCGGGCGGATGATCCCGATGCGCGCGCAACTGTGCAGCCGGACGGCCGATCGCCCCGGTCGGGTGGACGGTGGCGCGAACGGGTAGGTCACCTCAAGAGTCACGCCCGCCCCGTCGACAACTCTGGTAACGGGGAGGTGGGCGGTGGTCATGGCGCGCGAGGCGATCGACCAGAGTGTCGGCAGGGATGCGGGTCCCGTGGCGCGGCACACCGCCTCCGCCGAAGCGCTCGCCGCGCTCGGCGACTGGGAGCAGGCCTACCAGCACCTGCGCGCGGCCGTCCGGCTGCTGCACGGGCACCCGATCCCCGACGACGAGCTCGCCCGCCTGCGCCGCGAGCACGCCGAGGCCCGCGAGCAGAGCCGCCGCGACGCGCTGACGTCCAGCTACAACCGCCGCTACCTCGACGAGCGGCTGGTCGCCCTGCTCGACGACCCGGCCTGCCTCGGACCGGCAGGACTGTGTGTCGCGCTGGTGGACGCCGACTGGTTCAAACAGGTCAACGACACGTTCGGACACCGCTTCGGCGACCGCGTGCTGCAGCGGATCGTCGCCGAGCTCGGCTCCGGGCTCCCGGACGGCGCGTTCTGCGCGCGCTACGGCGGCGAGGAGTTCGCGCTGGTGATGCCCTGCTGCGAGCCTGCCGACGCCGTACGCACGTGCGAGGCCGCGCGGCACCGCATCGACCGCCACCCGTGGTCCGAGCTGGACCTGCGGCTGCGCGTGACCGTCAGCATCGGCGTGGCCCACTCGACCGGCCCGCTCACCGACGTCGAACGCCTGGTGGGCGCAGCGGACACGTTGCTCTACGCGGCCAAGAACTCCGGGCGCAACGCGGTCGCCTACCGGGACGACCGCACCGGCCTCGTCCGGCTCGCCGGACCTGCAGGTGGGCGGCGGGCCGTGAGCCAAGCCGGGCAGGCCGACACCCGCCTGTGACCCGGGCGTCGCATCTCCGTAAGGTCGGCTGCCGTAGCCGGGTGAGGGAGGTGGCGTGGAGGACGGTCAGGACCGTGCTCGACCCACCGGGCGGCCCGAGACGGTCGCGGAGCTCCTCGCCCGCCACGGGGCGGCCCCGACGGGCGGGCGCGCCGCACGCAGGAAGGCCACCGAGGAGCAGGTCCCGCCGCGGCTCACCGCAGCGGTCACCGACGACGCGACAGTGGCCGTGCCCCCGTACCGGCCCGAACGGGCGCCGGGCCATCCCGTGGCGCCGGCACCGGCCGGTCCCCGCCTCGGCAACGCTTCCAGCAGGCATCACCCGTCGCGGGAGACCGCGACCGTCGGTCGCCCGGGCCGGCGCGCAGCCGCACCGGAACACGGACCGGCCCGGAACGGAACCACGCGGCTCGGGCCCGATCAGCACGGACCGGACACCCGCGACGGGCCTGCGCACCGCGGGTCGACCGGACCGGCGCAGGACCGGAACGGTGCGGCCCGGCCCGGCCATGCGGCAGCGGGGCCCGGACCTGGGTTCGGAGCAGCGCCCGCGCCGTACCGGGACGGCCGCTCCTCGGACGGCCTCCCCACCCGGCGGACCGCCGCCGACGACACGACCGCCGTGCCCGCCTCGGCCCACGCCCGAGCGGGCGGCGCCCCGGCGAACGGCGCCCCCGCGGGGGCCCGCTCCCAGCCCGGGTCCGCCGTCGGTCCCGGCCGCGACGACATCGGGACCGGCGCCCAGGACGTCAGCGAGCAGGCCGAACGCACCCGCCGCACCGAGCGCACCGGCACCGTCGACATCCGGTCCCAGCGGATCGACGAGACGCTCACGCGGCTCACTGCCGCCCACGCCGGCCTGGTCCTGCCCCGCGACGGCGGGGACGACGATCCGCCCGAGGACGAGCAGCCCGCCCGGCGCCGGCCGAAACTCGTCCGGGTGCTCGTGCTGGTGCTGGCCGTCGCCGTGTTCGCCACCACCGCCGTCGGCTGGGCGGCGCAGGGCTGGCTCGGGTCGGGGATGCGCAGCGTCGCCGCTCTCGACGAGGGCTCCGGCGCGATCCGCGATGCCGGCGCGCAGAAGGGCGACCAGAACGTGCTGGTGGTCGCCACCGACAGGGGCCCGGCCACGGTCGTGGTGGCGCACATCCCGGCGGGTGGCGGGCCGATGACGGTGCTGGCCGTGCCGTCCGGGCTGGAGATCAGCCGGCCGCCGTGCGAGCGCTTCGACCCGGCCACCGCGGCCTACACCGGCGAGATCGTGCCGGCGCTGGCCCGCACCCGGCTCGCCACCGCGCTCGACGCGGGCGGACCGCGGTGCGCCACCCGGGTCGTCCAGCAGCTCACCGGGCTCGCGGTCACCGCCTACGTCGGCGTGGATCTGAACGGCGTCGGACCGCTGGTCGACGCGGCGTCCGGGGTGCAGGTGTGCGTGACCAGGCCGGTGCAGGACCGCGAGCTGGGGCCGGTCGTGCCGGCCCCGGGCACCGTCACGCTCGACGGAACGCGCGCAGGCGCCTTCGCGCGTGCCGCCGCCGTCGACGGCGACCCGCCCGCCGACCGCGGGCGGATCGAGCGCCAGCACCAGGTGCTGGCGGGCGTGCTCGACCCGACCCTGACCAGCACCGGCCTGCTGGACCTCGCGCGCATCGCCGCGCTGCGTCCCGCGCTGCGCTCGGTGATCACCACCGACGGCGCCGGGTTGGACGAGGTGCTCGCACTCGCGGTGTCGCTGCGGTCGCTGGGCGCGGGCGGGGTCGGCTTCGTGTCCGTGCCGACCACCGACGGGGGCCGGGGCGACGCCGTGCTGCGCGACGCCGACGCGGCCGCGCTGTTCACGGCGATGCGCACCCACGCCCCGCTGCCCACGACCGGGGCCGACGGCGGCGCCGCCCAACCGGCCCCCGCCGACATGACGGTGCAGGTGCTCAACGCGTCGGGGAGGACGGGCGTCGCGGCGAAGACCGGGGACACGCTCAAGGCCCTCGGCTTCGGCGTCGGGACCGTGACCAACGCCGGCCAGCCCACCCCGCAGACGCTGATCCGCTACTCCCCCGACCAGGCCGACGCGGCCGACCTGCTGTCGGGCACCATCCCGGCCGCCGCGCTGGTGCCGGACCCGGGCAGCGCCGGAGTTCTCCAGCTCGTGCTCGGCCGCTCCTTCGACGGCACCATCCGCCCGCCCAGCCAGCCCGCATCGGACACGTCCGCCCCGACGACGACGCAGAGCTGCGCCTGACCGTTCACCCGTGGTTCATCTCCCGCGGCGGCCCCCTCCGGTCATTCCGGTTACCCTCAGTCGCATGCGTGACGCCTACCAGGAACAGCTCGACGATCTGGCCGACGGGCTGGCGGGAATGTGTGCGCAGGTCGCGCGGGCGATGGAGAAGGCCACGCGATCGCTGTTGGAGGTGGATCTCCAGCTCGCCGAGGAGGTCATCTCCGACGACGTGCGGGTCGACGAGATCCGCGCGACCGCCGAGGAGAAGGCGTTCGCCCTGCTCGCACTGCAGGCACCGGTCGCCACCGACCTGCGCATCGTCGTCTCCGCCATCCACGGCGCCGGCGACATCGAGCGGATGGGCGACCTCGCCCTGCACGTCGCCCAGGCGGCCCGGCGGCGGCACCCGCAACCGGTGCTGCCCGACGAGATCAAGCCCTACTTCGCCGAGATGGGACGCGTCGGGGTGCAGCTCGCCATCAAGGCGGGCGATGTCATCCGCAGCCGGGATCTCGCGGCCGCCGCGCAGCTGGAGTCCGACGACGACGCCATGGACGACCTGCACCGTCACATGTTCAGCGTGCTGATGGACCGCAACTGGAGCCACGGCGTCGGCCCGGCCGTCGACATCGCCCTGCTCGCCCGCTTCTACGAGCGCTACGCCGACCACGCCGTGGCCGTCGCGCGCCGGATCGTCTACGTCGTGACCGGGCGGATGCCCGGCCCGCTCACCGTCTGAACGCCGATGCCGCCGGATCCCCTGCCGCAGCAGCTCGCCGACATCTCCGAGCTGCTGGGCCGGATGTGCACGGTCGTCGCAGGGGCGCTGCAACGGGCCACATGCGCGCTGCTGGAGGGCCGGGAGCGCCTCGCGCAGCAGGTCGTCGCCGGCGACGCGCAGGTCGACGCCCTGAGGGCCCAGGTGGAGGGCATCGCCACCGACGCGCTGCTGTTCCACGCCCCGGTGGCCGGTGACCTCCGCCGCGTCGTGTCGGCCATCCGCAGCGCGGGCGACGTCGAGCGGATGGGCGACCTCGCCCTGCACGTGGCCGAGGCCGCCGGGCGCGGCCGGCCGCTGCCGGCCGAGGTCCACGCCGACTTCGCCGAGATGGCCCGGCTCGCGGTGGACCTCGCGGTCAAGGCCGCCGAGGTCGCGCGCACCCGCAACGTGGTGCTGGCCGTCGAGCTCGACACGGACGACGACGCGATGGACGCGCTGCACGCCCACATGTTCGGCGTGCTGATGGCCGACGGCTGGTCGCACGGGGTGCCGGCGGCGGTCGACATCACGCTGCTGGCGCGCTACTACGAGCGCTTCGCCGACCACGCGGTGACGGTGGCGAGAGAGACGGTCTACGCGGTGACCGGCCGGGAACCCGACGCGATCCCGATCTGACACCGCTCACTGCCCGACCGCAGCGGCCACGGCTCAGCCGAACCGGCCGCTCACGTAGTCCTCGGTCGCCTTCTCCGTGGGCTGACTGAAGATCGTCTTCGTCTCGTCCATCTCCACGAGGTGGCCGGGCTTGCCGGTGCCCTCGATGTTGAAGAACCCGGTGAAGTCGCTCACCCGGGCGGCCTGCTGCATGTTGTGGGTCACGATGACGATCGTGTAGTCCTGCTTCAGCTCGTTGATCAGGTCCTCGACCGCGAGCGTGGAGATCGGGTCGAGGGCCGAGCAGGGCTCGTCCATCAGCAGGACGTCGGGCTGCACCGCGATCGCGCGGGCGATGCACAGCCGCTGCTGCTGGCCGCCGGACAGGCCCGAGCCGGGCTTGTCGAGCCGGTCCTTCACCTCGTTCCAGAGGTTGGCCCCGCGCAGCGACTCCTCGACGAGGGTGTCGGTGGCGTCCTTGCGCATCTTCTTGTTGTTCAGGCGCTGGCCCGCGATGACGTTGTCGTAGATCGACATCGTCGGGAACGGGTTGGGGCGCTGGAACACCATGCCGATCTGGCGGCGCACACCGACCGGGTCGACGCCCGGCGCGTAGAGGTCCTTGCCGTCCAGCTCCAGCTTGCCCTCGACCCGGGCGCCCGGGATCACCTCGTGCATGCGGTTGATCGAGCGCAGGAAGGTCGACTTGCCGCAGCCCGACGGTCCGATCAGCGCGGTGACCGTCTGGGGCCTGATGGCCATGTCCACGCCCTCGACCGCGAGGAACGAGCCGTAGTAGATGTTGAGGTTCTTGACGTCGATCGCTTTGCCCATGATCGGGCTCCTATCGGGTCTTGGGTGCGAAGACCCGGGCGACGAGGCGCGCCACCAGGTTCAGCACCAGCACGATGATGATGAGGACCAGCGCCGAGGTCCACGCGCGGTCGATGAAGGGCTCCCGCGGCACACCCGGGGCGGCGTAGGAGTTGAAGGCGAACACCGGAAGCGTGGTCATGCGGCCGGAGAACGGGTTGAAGTTCACCCCGGTGGTCAGACCCGCGATGATCAGCAGCGGCGCCGTCTCGCCGATGACGCGCGCGATGGCGAGCGTGATGCCCGACACGATGCCGGCGATCGAGGTGGGGATCACGACCTTCATGATCGTGCGCCACTTCGGGGTGCCGAGCGCGAACGCCGCCTCCCGGAGCTCGTTCGGCACGATCTTGAGCATCTCCTCGGTGGACCGCACGACCACGGGGATCATGAGGACGCTCAGGGCGACCGCGCCGGCGAAGCCCAGCCGGATGCTCGGGCCGAAGAACAGCGCGAACAGCGCGAACGCGAACAGGCCTGCGACGATCGACGGGATGCCGGTCATGACGTCCACGAAGAACGTGATGGCGCGGGCCAGCCGGCTCTTGACGCCGTACTCCACCAGGTAGACGGCCGTGAGTACGCCGATCGGGATCGACATGACGGCCGCGAGCGCGGTGATGATCAGGGTGCCGACGATGGCGTGGTAGCCACCGCCCCCCTCCCCGACGACGCCCCGCATCGAGCTGGTGAAGAACGCGCCGTCGAAGCGGGCGACGCCGTTGCCGACGACGGTGATGACGACGGAGATCAATGGGATCAGGGCGATCAGGAACGCGACCGTGACGACGATGGTCACCAGCCGGTCGGTGGCCTTGCGGCCACCCTCGACGACCCGGGAGATGACGTACGTGGCCAGGCCGAACACGATGGCGGACAGGAACACGAACAGCCCGACGCCGAAGCTGCCCGTGGCCGCGAGCAACCCGCCGACCACCACGAGCGAGCCGGCGAGGATGCCGTAGGGCGCCCACCGGGGCAGCTCCGCGTGCACGAGGGTGACGGGCGCCTGCGGCGGCGGCGGCTCCACTTGCGATTCGACGTCGACCCGATTCTCGATACTCATCAGTTGGCTCCCGAGAACTCACGGCGGCGGTTGATGATGTAGCGCGCGAGGGAGTTGACCAGCAATGTGATCAGGAACAGCACCAGGCCGGACGCGATGAGCGTGTTGACCGCGAGACCGGTGGAGTCCGGGAACTGCAGCGCGATGTTCGCTGCGATCGACGACGGGTTGCTCGAGCTGATCAGGTTGAAGGTGATGATCCCCGACCCGGACAGGATGATGGCGACGGCCATCGTCTCGCCGAGCGCGCGGCCCAGCCCGAGCATCGCCCCGCTGATGATGCCGGAGCGACCGAACGGCAGCACCGCCATCCGGATCATCTCCCAGCGCGTGGCGCCGAGCGCCAGCGCGGCCTCCTCGTGCAGCCGGGGCGTCTGGAGGAAGACCTCGCGGGAGACCGCGGTGATGATCGGCAGGATCATCACCGCCAACGTGATGCCGACCACCAGCATCGTGCGGCCCGTGGCCGAGACCGGTCCGGCGAACAGCGGGATCCAGCCGAGGTAGGTGGTGAGCCAGGTGGACAGCCCCAGTGACGCGGGCGCGAGGACCGCGACGCCCCAGAGTCCGAACACGATGCTCGGCACCGCGGCGAGCAGGTCGATCAGGTAGCCGAGGCCCTGTGCGAGCCTGCGCGGCGCGTAGTGGGTGATGAACAGGGCGACGGCCACGGCCAGCGGCGTCGCGATGAGGAGTGCGATCAGCGCCGACAGGAGCGTTCCGAAGATCAGCGGGCCGATGTAGGCGAACAGGCTCGTGCCGCCCGGCAGCTCGGAGGACGGGGCCAGGATGGCCGGGACCGCCTGGATGACGAGGAACGCCGCGACGCCGGCCAGCACGACGAGGATCAGGATGCCGGCCCCCCTCGCGGCGCCGGCGAAGATGCGGTCCCCGGGCTGCTGGACGGCCTTGGGAGGTGTCGCCGTGGTCGGCGTAGGGGTCGAGGTGGGGGCGCTCACGGCGTCCTCTCTCTGATGGTGGAACGGGGGCAGCACCGATGGGGCCGGCCACTCGTCATGATGACGACCGGCCGGCCCCTTCGGCTAGTGCCTGGCGTGATCAGGAGATCGCGCTCACGGCCGGGGTGATCGCCGTGCGGACCGCGTCGCTGAGCGGCGCCGAGCCGGCCGCCTTCGCGGCAGCCGCCTGGCCGTCGGTGCCGGTGATGTAGGTGAAGTAGGCACTCACCAGCTTGCCCTTGGCGGCGTCGGTGTACTTCGAGCACGCGATGCCGTACGACACCAGCGTGATCGGGTACTGCGAGGCGTCGGTCGTGGTGCGCGGCAGCGAGTACGAGAAGATGAACTGCCCGCCGTCGGTGCCGCGCGTGGCGCCCTCGAGGAGCTTCGCCGCACCGTCGGCGGACGGGGCGACGAACGAGGTGCCGACCTGGATCTTGGCGACGCCGAGGCCCTTGGCCTGGCTCTCGTCGGCGTAGCCGATGGTGCCGGCGCCCGCCTTGACCGCACCGATGACGCCCGAGGTGCCCTGGGCGGCCTCGCCGCCCTGGATGGGCCAGGTGTCGGCGCCCGGGTAGGTCCAGTCGGCCTTGGCGGCCTTCGACAGGTAGTCGGTGAAGTTGGCCGTCGTCCCGGACTTGTCCGAGCGGTTGACCGGGGCGATGGCGGTGTCGGGCAGCGTCTTGCCCGCGTTGACCGCGACGATGGCCGGGTCGTTCCACTTGGTGATCTTCTTGTTGAAGATCTGCGCGATGAGCGACGGCGTCAGCTGCAGGTCGGTGACGTCCGGCAGGTTGTAGACCACCGCGATCGGCGAGACGTAGACCGGGACCTCGATGACGTCACTGGCGCACTTCGCCTTGGCCTTCGCGATCTCGTCGGCCTTCATCGCCGAGTCGCTGCCGGCGTAGTCGACGCCGCCCGCGATGAACTGGGTGCGTCCCGCGCCGGAACCGCTGGGGTCGTAGTTGATCGTGGCGTCCGGGTTGGTGGCATTGAAGCCGGCCACCCACGCCTGGGTGGCGGCCTGCTGGGTGCTCGCGCCGGCACCGGAGATGGTGCCGGACACCGCGGCGGCGGCGCCGCCGCTGGGGGCGGCCGAGCCGCCGCTCTCGTTGGCAGCGCCGCAGCCGGTCAGCAGCACGCCGGTGGCGATGCCCACCGCGGCGATCTGGGCGCGGGCGCTGTGCCGCACGGTCTTCACCTGTAGTCCTCCGTCATGGTGTTCGGTCCGTGCGGCTCGGGGGCCGCACGGCCGCGACGGTAGGTAAGCCCGATGGACGAACTCCCCCGATCAGGTAAACGGGGGATGAACAGGTCACCGGGCGTGAGACATCACACCCGAACGGCTGCGGTCGTGACCGTGCTGTGACCAGGTGCGACGTGGTTTGTCCCATCGCCGCGGGGGTTGCGACGCGGTGAACGGTTGTCAGCGCACATAGGAAACATCCGTGTCCCAATGCGTGAACTGGAGTCCGCGGTACACCCGAATGGCGGCGGCGTTGTGGGCTTCGACGTACAACATGACCTGGCTCAGCCCACCGTCGCGCAGGTGCCGCAGCCCGGCCCGCGTGAGGGCGTTCCCGAGACGCATCCCGCGGGCCGCAGGGTCCACGCCCAGCACGTACACCTCGCCGATCGGCTCGTGCGAGTGCTCGCTCGCGCCGGCCCCGTGCACCTTCGTCCAGTGGAAGCCGAGCAGCCGGTCGTCGGCGTCGACGGCGAGCAGGAAACCCGCCGGGTCGAACCACGGCTCGGCCTCGCGGAGCTTCATCTGGTCGATGTCCCAGCCCCCCTGTTCGGGGTGCCAGTCGAACGCCGCGTTGTTCACGCGGAGGAACTCCGGCTCGTCCTGGCCCACCACGAACGGGCGCAGCCGCACCCCGTCGGGGAAGTGCGGGGCGACCAGCGGCGACAGCAGGCTGCGACGCATCTGCCAGAGCACCCGGGAGCGGGTGAAACCGTGCCGCTCGGCCAGCGCGGCCGCGCCGGGGTGCTCGCCGTGCGCCCACAGCCGCAGCCGGCCGCCTGCCGGGGACCCGGCCTCGGCCATCCGGTCGAGCAGCGCCTGCACCATCCGGTCCCCCAGGCCGTGGCGGCGGGCGGCCGGGTGCACCACCAGCTCGCCTGCGCCGCCCGCGACCGGGTCGGTGGCGTCGAGGTGCGCGAAGCCGACCACTTCCGCTCCGTCGCGCGCCAGGAGGTGCAGCGCCTCGCGGTCGCCGCCATGGCGCAGGTGCAGCAGCACGTGCTCGGACAGCGGGGCGGTGCCGTCGACATCCGTGGCACCGGCGACGATCGCCTGCACCTCGGCGGTCTCGTCCTCGTCGAGCGCGGTGTGCCACGTCAGGTCAGCCACGCCGACGAGCCTACCTGTGGGGCTACGCCATGCCGGTGACGCGCAGCGACGCCCGGCCCGAGTCGCTGTCCTCGGAGTCGTCGGTGTCGGGCTCACCCGCGATCCCGGCCGGGACCCCGAGCGCTCCGCGGCTGGGCCGCACGAACTTGTAACCGACGTTGCGCACGGTGCCGATCATCTGCTCGTGCTCGGTGCCGAGCTTGGCACGCAACCGCCGCACGTGGACGTCGACCGTGCGGGTGCCGCCGAAGAAGTCGTAACCCCAGACCTCCTGCAGCAGCTGCGCGCGGGTGAACACCCGGCCCGCGTGCTGCGCGAGGTACTTCAGCAGCTCGAACTCCTTGTAGGTGAGCTCCAGGAGCCGCCCGCGCAGCCGAGCCGCGTAGGTGGCCTCGTCGATCACCAGCTCACCCAGCACCAGCGCACCGCTGTCGCGGCCGGAATCGGCACCGGGACGTGACTTCAGCAACCGCAGCCGCGCGTCCACCTCGGCGGGGCCCGCGCCGGGCAGCAGGATCTCGTCCACCACCCACTCACCGGAGACCGCCACCAGACCGCCCTCGGTGAGCACCGCGATCACGGGCACGTCCATGCCGGTGCTGCCGAGCAGGCGGCAGAGGCTGCGCGCGGCGACGAGGTCGGTGCGGGCGTCGACGAGAACGGCGTCGTGCGGGCCGGCGTCGAGCAGCGCGGCCACCTCGGGGGCGGCTGTGCGGACGCCGTGCGGCAGCAGGGTGAGCGCGGGTAGAACGGAACCGGGCTCGGGATCGGCGGTCAGCAGGAGCAGCTCCACGTGGTGCCTCCTCTTCTCGGGGGCCGGTCCTGCCGGGCCCCGAATCACGGCGGCGACGCTGACGCACCGTTACACCCGCGTGACCCAGCTGGAACGCCGGTACGCGGATCGCTGCAGCTTAACCGCCACATCGCCGGTTCGCGTAGCGCCGAGGTCACACACGACCGACATGTCCCGTTCATCCGCCGGCACCTCACACCCCGACGACGGCCCCGATCGGCCCGCCTCTACGGTCGGGGACACCCGGCGCGGGCCGGGTGAAGGGTCGGAGGACGGATGAGGCGCCTGGTCATCGCGCTGCTCGTGCTGGTCGGGCTGCTGGTGGCAGCCGACTTCGGAGCAGCCGCCCTCACCGAGTCGGCCGTGTCGAGGCAGATGCGCCAGCAGATCGGGCTGGCGGACGACCCGTCGGTCCGGATCAACGGCTTCCCGTTCCTCACGCAGGCGGTGAGCGGCGAGTACTCCAGCATCGATGTGGACGCGCAGCGGCTGACGGTCGGCCAGTTCAAGCAGGTGGAGCTCACCGCGCACCTGGAGGGCGTCACCGCACCGCTGTCGATGCTGCTGGGTTCCGGCCCCAAGTCGGTGCAGGTGGCGCGGGCCGAGGGCACCGTCGAGGTGGGACCGAACGACCTCGAGCGGCTCGTGCCCGAGGTGTCCAAGGTCCGGATCGAGCCCGTCGACGCGAAGGCGTTGCAGCAGGTCGTCAAGGGCGGCGGCGACGCGTCGATCGCCCGGATCGACCCGGACAAGGCGGCCCGCATCGTCGGCACGGTGAACCTGCTCGGGATCCCCGTGGAGGTCGCGGTGATCGCGGTGCTCGACCTCGCCGGCGGCAAGGCGAAGATCGCGCCGCGGGACGTGCGCCTCAGCGACGGCACCGCCCTCCCGATTCCGGCCGCGGCACAGCGCTCGATCCTCGCCCAGTTCACCCAGCCCCTCGACGCCGGCACGCTGCCGCTCGGCGTCACCCCGACGAGCTTCCAGGCCAAGAACGGCAACCTGGTGATCAGCGGCACGGCCAGCGGCCTGGATCTGGGCTGACGCCCCGACCGGCGCCACCGCAACGAGCCCGCCCGATGCCGTCCACCCGCGCTCAGAACAGCGACGAGCCCGCGCGATGCGCCTCGGGTGGGGAATGTCGGGTTCTGCGCGAGGGTTGGGGTCGGCGTGATCGCAATCGTGGTACTGGTGGGCACGCTTCTGCTCGCCACGATCGTCGGGGTGGTGCTGAAAGCCCGCGAGGGGCGGCTGCGCGCCGGTACCGCGACCGGGGGCTGGTCGTTGGCGGGCGTCAGCCCGGCGGCCGGCGAGCGGGTGTTGCTGCTGCAGCTGTCGTCCCCGATCTGCACGCCGTGCCGGCAGACCGCGGCCGCGCTCGCGTCCCTGACCGCCCGCACGCCGGGCGTCGTCCACCGGGAGGTCGACGTCGCGGAACGCCCCGACGTCGCCCGTGAGCTGGGGGTGCTGCGCACCCCGACGACGGTGGCGTTCGACCGGACCGGCGCCGAGATCGTGCGGGTGAGCGGCGTGCCACGCACCGCCGAGCTGGATGCCGCGCTGGCCCGGGAACTGGATCGGGTATGACCCGAAGGCCCCACCGAGCGCGATCCTCGGCTACCCTCACCAGCGTGTTCTGGCCGCTCACCCGACGACGCGCAGTCGACCTGTGCCGCGTCGGCAGCTGCCTGTGTCCGGCCGCCTGAGCGTCCCGCGCCTTCCGCACCTCTGTGTCTCAGGAGCCCTTCCATGCCCCGTCCCGGTGATCCACCGGTCGATCCGCGCGGTGTCCGTTTCTCCGCCGCCGTGACCACCGTCGTCCTCGCTCTCGTGCTGCTGTCCGGCAGTGCGTGGCTGCTCTCCGCGCAGGCGGTGGTGTTCGCGCTCGGCGCGTTCGCCGGCCTGCGCTTCTCGCCGTACTCGGTGCTCTACCGGGCGCTCGTCGCGCCCCGGCTGGGCCCGCCGTCGGAGAAGGAGGAGGCGGCACCCGTGCGCTTCTCCCAGACCGTCGGCCTCGTCTTCTCGGTGGTGGGTGTCGCCGGGTACGCCTCCGGCCTCACCGTCCTGGGCATCGTGGCCACCGCGCTCGCGCTGGCCGCCGCCTTCCTCAACGCGGCCTTCGGCTACTGCCTGGGCTGCGAGATGTACGCCGTCATCGCACGAATCCGTGACAAGCAGGGAGCTACCACATGAGCCGCCAGGACGTCCTGGTCACCGCCGACTGGGCCGAGAAGAACCTCGGGACCGACGGCATCGTCTTCCTCGAGGTGGACGAGGACACCACCGCCTACGACGGCGGGCACCTCCCCGGCGCCGTGAAGGTCAACTGGACCACCGAGCTGCAGGACTCGGTGCGCCGCGACATCGTCGACTCCGACCAGTTCGCCGCACTCCTGTCCGCCAAGGGCGTCGGCAACGACGACACCGTCGTGCTGTACGGCGGCAACAACAACTGGTTCGCCGCGTACGCCTACTGGCAGTTCAAGCTCTACGGCCACGCCGACGTCAAGCTGCTCGACGGCGGGCGCAAGAAGTGGGAGCTCGACGGCCGCACGCTGACCACCGACGTGGTCGAGCCGAAGCCGGCCACCTACACGGCGAAGGAGGCCGACATCTCGATCCGCGCGTTCCGCGACGAGGTCGTCGCCGCCATCGGCGAGAAGAACCTCGTGGACGTGCGCTCGCCCGACGAGTTCTCCGGCAAGATCCTCGCGCCTGCGCACCTGCCGCAGGAGCAGTCGCAGCGTCCCGGCCACATCCCGTCCGCGATCAACATCCCGTGGAGCAAGGCGGCCAACGAGGACGGCACGTTCAAGTCCGATGAGGACCTCACCACGCTCTACGGCAACGAGGGCTTCGACGGCTCCAAGGCCACCATCGCCTACTGCCGCATCGGCGAGCGCAGCTCGCACACCTGGGTCGTGCTGCACGAGCTGCTGGGCCACGCCGACGTCAAGAACTACGACGGCAGCTGGACCGAGTACGGCTCGCTGATCGGCGTGCCGATCGAGCTGGGGGTGAAGGCCTGATGTGCGGAGCACCCGACCAGGGCGTCACGCTGCCCCCGGGCACCGACCTCACCAAGGAGACCGTGCTGACCGGGCGCGTGCTGGCCGGCGGGCAGCCGGTCGGCGGAGCGTTCGTGCGGCTGCTGGACGGCACCGGCGAGTTCACCGCCGAGGTCGTGGCGAGCGCGAGCGGGGACTTCCGCTTCTTCGCCGCCCCCGGCACCTGGACGCTCCGGGCGCTGTCGCGCACCGGCAACGGCGAGTCGGTGCTGCAGGCGGAAGGACCCGGCCTGCACCGCGTCGAGGTCGCCGTCGGCTGACACCTTCCGGTGGGCGCCTGTCGCGCCCACCGGAAGGTGCGGTTCCGCAGCTGACCGGGTGCGGGGCTACGCTGGCTCGCCGTGCACTGGTTCTTCACCGGCCTGCTCATCGCAGCGAGCGTCGGCACCGTCGCGTTCGGCGGGTTCCTGATCCGCCGGCTGTTCACCACGGAGCCGGCCGCGCCGGACGTCGCGGGTGAGTCATGACCGATCCCGACCTGCCCGGCACGATCACCGGCCCGGCCGACGCCGATGCCGACTCGGCCCGGCGCAACCGGCCCCGCTACGACGACCTGCCGATCCCGGACGACACGGCCAACCTGCGCGAGGGCCCGGATCTCCACCAGCAGTGCATCGGGCTGTTGCCGCTGATCGGCGTGTGGCGAGGTGCGGGCGAGGTGGTCTACCCGACCATCGACGGGCCGTACACGTTCGGCCAGCAGATCGTGTTCGCCCACGACGGGCGCCCGTTCCTGTCCTACGAGTCCCGCGCGTGGCTGCTCGGCGACGACGGTGAGATCCTGCGCGCGGCCGCACGGGAGACGGGCTTCTGGCGCCCGCAGGCCGACGGCGAGCTGGAGGTTCTGATCACCCACGCCACCGGCATCGCGGAGATCTTCTACGGCCGGGCCCGCAACCTCACGTCATGGGAGATCAAGACCGACGCCGTGGTGCGGACGGCCTCGGCCATGGACGTCACGGCGTCGCACCGGCTCTACGGGCTCGTCGACGGCGGCGATCTGGCCTACGTCGACGAGCGCCAGATGATGGGCCAGCCGCTGCAGCCCCACCTCTCGGCCCGGCTGAGCCGCGTCGCAGGCTGAGCGGCGTCAGCGGTTCAGCTGAACCGCTGCCGCCGCCCGAGCAATCCGCGGACCTCGTCGATCGGGAGGCCGGACAGCCGCGCGAGCTGGTCGACGCTCAGCCCGGACGCCGCCAGCCTGCCCAGCACCTCCCCGAGCTGCCCCCGACAGGCCACCAGCTCCTCGGCCGCGTCGACCGCATGCTCCGGGTCGTCGAGCAGCACGGCCAGCAGGCGGTCCCGGGCGTCGTGCGCCGGTGCCCGGCCGGTCGGCAACTCCACGGCGGCCTCGGCGTCCCCGGAGCCCGCCTCCCTGGCCGCGGCCGCGCGGAGGGCGAGGGCCTGCGCGAGGGCCGCTGCAACGGTCCGGTTGGATCCGGTGACGGTGGCGGCCGAGCGGGGCGTGGGGACCGGTGGGCACTCGCCCGGCCCGTCGGCCGTGGGCGCAGGACCGGCGTCGGGCGTCGTCGCGGCACCGGCGAGCTCGGGCGCCCAGGAGTGCGGCTCAGCGATCTCGGGCCCGGCGATCACGGCCCCCGCCGGCCCACGGTCGAGCGGGGTCGGCCCGGCCGGCCCACGGTCGAGCGAGGTCGGCCCGGCCGGCCCACGGTCGAGCGGGGTCGGCCCGGCCGGCGACGCCTCGGACGGTGCGGCCTCGGGGACGGTCGTGAGCGACCTGGCCGCCGGCTCCGACGTTCCCGGGACGCTGCCGACGTACGTCGACGAGCAGACCGGTAGCGGTGCCGTATCGGCCACCCGCGCCGCGACCGCCTCGGCGACCGTGGGCCGGTGCGGACCGACCACCGCTACTCGCGGAGCAACGACCGACGCGGGATCACCGTTGGCGGCCTCACCCGTCCAGTCGGCGGCCTGCGGATCGTCGCTGACGTCGTCCGCTTCCGAGTGCCTACCGCGCCCGAGAACGATGATGACCGCGATCACCGCGATCGCCACCGCTGCGCCCGCGACCAGCGGGAACAGCACCTCCGGCGTCAGAGCGAGCTGCATGGCGCGGAGGGTACCCCATATGGCCTAACGGTGGGTGGAGGGGATCATCCGGCCGTGTCCCGGAACCGCCCATGCCCGTCGATCCACTCGGCCGGGCGCCCGCTTCCGCTTCATCGCGCCGGCGGCGGTGACACCACAGTGGCATCGGTGTACGGCGTGGCGTCGGACGACTGCGCCGCGCGAACGGCGTTGACCTTCACGGTGGCCTGCACGTCCTGCGAGCCGCCCGTCGGGCGCGCCTGCTCGGCGGACGCCCGCGTGACCGGGGCGGCCTGCGGCTCGGCGCCGGTGCGCCGAGTGGGGTCCGGCTCCGAGCGGGAGCCGGCGGGACGGAACAGGGCGCCCGGTTCCGGGTCCGTCTCGCTCCGCGGGCGCGTCGCGGAGGCGTTCTCGGTCACGGGGAGGTAGGCCCCGGTCGGCATCCGGTGGGCGGCCGCCTTGCTCGCCGCGTCGTCGGCGGACTCACCTCCCGAGCCACGGGCCTCGGGCGGGCGCGGCTCCTGCATCCTCGGGGCGGGATCGAACAAGCCTCCGCGGGACGGGCCGCCGGGCTGCGACGGCTGCTGGGACGTGCCGTTGGGTCCGCCCTTCGGCGGACCGGCCTCAGGCGTGGTCGCCCCGGTCTGTGTACCCCCCGCCGCCGATGAGGTCGGAGCGGGAACAGTCTGACCTCCCTGCGGCTTCGCCGGGGCCGAGGATGAGCTGGGCTGTTGCTGATTCACCGGACCCGGCTGTCGCGAACCCGACTGGTGCGAACCGGGCTGCTGCGAACCGGGCTGCTGGGAACCCGGCTGGTGCGAACCGGGCTGCTGCGAACCCGGCTGCTGCGAACCCGGCTGCTGCGAACCCGGCTGCGGCGCACCTTGCTGCTGGGA
>JBBQEF010000022.1:0-30182 GCA_038320445.1 Mycobacteriales bacterium | reverse complement strand
GGAGCCGGACGGAATGCGCTGACCCGGCCATCTGTCGAGTTCGGTTCGAAGTTCCCGCCGGATCGTCGTCCGACGGGGAGGTCGGAGGCGGTGCCGGAGCGGGGTACGGACCCATTGTAACTGCGCGTTCCGGGGTGTTCGCGCCTTCCTGCCCCCGCGCGTCCTCAGACGGTCCCGGACGGCCCCGACCGAGGCACACTGTGGTCGGATATCGGCGTGACCGACCCCAGTGAGAGAACCCTCGACGCGACGCGTCCGAACGGCGCCGACGACCCCCGTGAGCTGCGGCGGATCGCCGAGCAGGTCGCGCGCGAAGCGGCCGAGTACCTGCGCGGTCTGCCCCGCCCGTGGGACGGCGAGCCCGGTGACGGCGTATCCACGAAAAGCACGCCGACCGATGTCGTCACCGCATCCGACCACGCCGTCGAGACGCTCGTGCGCCAGCGGCTCGCGCAGCTGCGGCCCGGCGAGACGGTGATGGGGGAGGAGCACGGCGGATCGGCGGGCGGGCCGGGCGTCAGCTGGGTCGTCGACCCCATCGACGGCACGGTCAACTTCCTGTACGGGATGCCCTGGTACGCCGTGTCGCTCGCCGCGGTGTGCGACGGGCGGTCGTTGGCCGGGGCTGTCGTGGAGCCCTCCTCCGGTCGGGTGTGGAGCGCGGCGGAGGGACACGGGGCGACCTGCGACGGGCGCCCGTTGCGGGCGTCGCCTGCCGCGGATCCGGCGCTGTCGCTCCTGGGCACGGGCTTCTCCTACCGCGCGGAGCGCCGCATCCGCCAGGTCGCGATGATCAGCGGGCTGCTGCCGCACGTGCGTGACGTGCGGCGCACCGGGTCTGCTGCGCTGGACCTGTGCGCCGTCGCGGCCGGGTGGGTGGACGCCTACCTGGAGCACGGCTGCAGCTGGTGGGACTGGGCGGCCGCGGCGCTCATCGCGTCCGAGGCGGGGGCGGTGGTGCGCACGCCCGGGCCGACGGGCTCGACCCCACCCGACGACGGGCTCGGCGCGGACGCCCTCTTCGCTGCGGCGCCGGGTCTCGCGGTCGAGCTGGCGGCGCTGGCGAGGGAACACGGCGCGGCCGACGTCTGACCGATCGGTCGTGCGTGGATAACGTCGCCCTGGCGACGTTTTCCACGCACGGGCGGCGTCAGCCGCAGGTGGCCTCGCGCGCCGCGGTGAGGGTGGCCTGGTCCACGCTGGGCGCGGCGGGGGCGGCGGAGCCGCCTGCCGGGTCGGCGTTGCCGGAACCCGTGTCGCCGGTGGCCGTGGCGGCCAGCTGGTCGAGCGCGTCCCGCGCCGCCTTGCCCGGGTTCAGGTCGCCGAACGACGTGCCGACCGCGACGTCGACCGAGTCGTCCGCGCGCCCGTCGCGGATCAGCTGCACGCACGGCAGTGCGAGCGCGACCGTGCTGGCCGCATCCTGCCCGGCCGCGCCGAAACGGATCTGGCCCCGGCAGGTCATCTCCCCCTTGGGGAAGAACGTGTCGTTGCCCGGCGGCGCGGCCTGGGCGAAGCCGAGGTCACCGATCTGCGCGGCCACCAGGTTGGCCTGCCCGCGCTGACCGCCGGCGTTGAGCACCCGCACCTTCACCGCCGCCGCCGGGATCGGCGGCACCGCGTCGAGCGCGCCGGGTGCGAGCGCCTCGCCCGGTGCCGGTCCGGCCGCGGGGGCCGGGCAGGACGTGCTGCCGGAGCCGCTACCCGCCTTGACCAGCACGGTCGTCCAGGTCGTGATCGCGGCAACGGCGAGCACGATCAGCACCGTGTAGACCGGGCCCCGGCGACGGCGCTGGTAGGGGCGTGTGCGGATCACGACACCGAACCCGTCGTCAGAACGTGCCCGGCCAGTGCCACGAGTGGCCCCGCGCTGCCCTCCAGCCCCACCGCCATCGACGCCGGCACCATCCCGGCGCGCACCCGGGCCAGGATGCCGTCCAGGACGACCGCGAGCTTGAACGCGCCGAAGGCCACGTACCAGGGCAGCGGGGTGAGATCGAGTCCCGACCGCTCCGCGTAGGCCGCGGCGAGCCCGGAGCGCGTCGGGAAGCCCGGCAGGCGCGTCGGGGTGGGGAGGTACTGGGCGTCGCGCCACACCGGTTGTTCCCGGGCCTGCGCCCAGTAGACGAGCAGCAGGCCCAGATCGGCCATCGGGTCGCCGAGCGTGGACATCTCCCAGTCCAGCACCGCGGTGATCCGGCCGGGATCGGCGGCGTCGAACAGGCAGTTGTCGATGCGGTAGTCGCCGTGCACGATCGTGTGCCGCTGCGTGGCGGGCACGGAGTCCGCGAGCCGCTGGGCGAGGTCGGTCAGCTCCGCGGCGGTGTCCCCGTCGGCCACGGACGCGTCCCTCGCCTTCTCCCACTGCGTGCTCCACCGCCGCACCTGGCGGGCCATGAACCCCTCGGGGCGGCCGAAGTCGCCCAGGCCCACCGCGACGGGATCGACGCCGTGCAGGTCGGCCAGCACGCCGATGAGGGCCTCGCCGAGCCGGCGCCGGTCGTCCTCTGCCGTCGCCCACCCCTCGGGCAGCTCGCCGAGCGGCACGACGCCGTCGACGAGCTCCATCACGAAGCACGGCGCGCCCACCGGCGGTCCGCCCTCCGAGGAGGCCAGCACGCGGGGCACCGGCACCGGGGTGCCGGCCAGCGCGGAGATCACCCGCTCCTCGCGGCCCATGTCGTGGGCGGTGGCCGCGACCTCGCCGACAGGCGGCCTGCGCAACACCACCGACCCCGGCGCGCCGTCGACGCGGTAGGTGAGGTTCGAGCGCCCGGCCCCGATCGGCGACAGGGTGACCTCGCGCCAGCCCGGATCGCCGAGCCGCTCGGCCAACCACGCCCCGACGGCAGCCGGATCGGCCCCCGGATGGGTGCCACCGTCGGTGCTGGAAGGGGACTCGGAAGGTGCTGCCACGCTGCGCACCTTAGTGGCCCCGATCCTCCCGGGCCTCGCGACGACCGGGGTGCCGTGCGCGTGACCGGTCCCTGAGCTACCCTCTGCGCTCCCAGGGGAGCCGATGACGTCGGACTCGATCCGGGAATTCGCAACCGGATGAGACCTGAGTCACTCAAATGCCGGGCACAAACACCGTCGCTGTGACGTTGTCCAGCGGCACGACGATGACACAAGCGCTTGTCAAGAGGGTGGGAACGATGGCGACCGACTACGACGCACCGCGGCGCAACGAGACCGACGACATGGCCGAGGACTCGCTCGACGAGCTGAAGGCCCGTCGCAACGAGGCTCAGTCGTCCGTGGTCGACGTCGACGAGACGGACACGGCGGAGAGCTTCGAACTCCCCGGTGCCGACCTGTCCGGCGAGGAGCTCACCGTCAAGGTGCTCCCCAAGCAGGCCGACGAGTTCACGTGCGCCAGCTGTTTCCTGGTGCACCACCGCAGCAGGCTCGCGGAGACGAACGGCGCACAGTACATCTGCCGGGACTGCGCGGCCTGAGCCGGCACGGACACGGCCCCGGACCGCTCGCGGTCCGGGGCTCTCTCGTGGTCCGGGACGGGTGCGTTCAGCGCCGCAGCGCTGCCACGAGCTTCTCCGGCTCGCGGCAGCTGAAGATCCAGTAGGGCTTCGGGTCGTCCGGGTCGGTGATCTCCACCCGCACCAGCGGGCCCACCCAGCCGCGGTGCATCACGTACGCGGTCGGGTCCAGTTGCGGGCCCATCGCCTCCTGCTTGCCCGACCTCGGCACGATCTCGGCGCGCCCGACGTGACGCAGCGGCACGCTCGCCGACCCGACGAGCAGCTCGCCACCCGCCACCCGGACGCGGGTGCGGCCGAGCCAGAACAGGGCGGCGGCGAACAACGGGACGAGTGCCGCGTAGCCGATCCACGACCGCACGCCGGGATAGCCCATGTGGATCTCGGCGCCGAGGAGCACCGCCACGCCGACCGCCAGCAGGTACCACCACCACGGCACGGACAACCGCTCGTCGAACCCGGACGCACCGGACGTCGACTCGGCCATGGGTGACACATGCTCGCTCACGAAACCCGAGGGTAGCGTCGCCAGTCGTGTCCGGCCCCGCAGCTCCCCAGCACGAGCCGTCCACCGCGGCGGGCGCGGTCGACGTCCTCCTCACGCGCCTCGATCCCGGCCTCCCCGTTCCCGCGTACGCGCGGCCGGGTGATGCCGGGGCCGACCTGCACTGCACCACCGACGTCGTGCTGCCTCCCGGTGAGCGGGCCGTCGTCGGCACCGGGGTGGCCCTCGCCCTGCCGTTCGGCTTCGCCGGTTTCGTGCACCCCCGCTCGGGCCTCGCCGCGCGCACCGGTCTGTCGATCGTCAACGCGCCGGGTACCGTCGACGCCGGGTACCGCGGTGAGATCCTGGTCTGCCTGGTCAACCTCGACCCCCGCGACGACGTGGTCCTGCGCCGCGGCGACCGCATCGCGCAGCTGGTGGTGCAGCGCGTCGAGCACGCGCGGTTCGTCGAGGTGGGCGAGCTGCCGGCGTCCGAACGCGGCGGGGGCGGGCACGGGTCCACCGGCGGTCACGCGCGGGTGGGTGCGCGCTAGTGGCGCAGCCACGGCAGGCGACCCTGGCCCCCGAGCGGGCCGGTCCGTACGACGCCGACGACATCGACCCCCGGCGCCTCGACGCTCCGGGCATCGTCGACTTCGGGGCCGTCCGCGTGCCGGTGCCCGAGCGCGGCACCGTCGCCGTCGAGCCCGGCGAGGGCGGGCGCATGCAGGCCGTGCACGTCTCGCTGCCCGAGGGCCGGCTCTCGGTGAGCGCCCTCGCCGCGCCCAGGTCGGCGCGGCTGTGGCCCGATCTCGCCACCGAGATCGACGCCTCGCTGCGTGACGGCGACGCCCGCGTCCGTTCGTTCCAGGGCGAGTGGGGCCGCGAGCTGCACGCCACCAGCGGGGCCGCCACGTCGGTGTTCGTGGGCGTGGACGGGCCGCGCTGGATGCTCTACGGCGTGGCCACCGGGCCCACCCGCGACGCCGGGCCGCTGCTGGAGGAGCTGAGGCGCATGGTCCGTGGCACGATCGTGGTGCGCGGCCGGTCGCCCTACCCGGTGCGCACCGTCCTGCCGCTGCAGGTCCCCACTGGTCCGGGCGGGGAGCCGAGCCCGGCGGGTCCGGCCGCGCCCACTGTCGTCATCCGGGCGGTGGCGCCGGCCGTGGACGCCCCGCAGGCCGGCATCGCGGAGCAGGCCGACCGGACCGTCGCGATCAGGTTGGCCGGCCCGAACGGCGCCGGGCCCGGCCCGGTCCGGCCGGGATCGATGCGTGCAGCGGGCGGGTTCCCGTCGGCCGGAGCCGGGCGTGCGCAGCCCGGCACTCCACCGCCTGCCGTCCTGGCGCGCCCCGCTCCGCCGCACCACGGCCCGCGGCCACCCGTACGGCCGGACCGGGCCCAGCCGACCTTCGAGCCCGCCCCGCCGCCGCCGGGTGCCGGGCGAGATCTCGGGCCTGCCGGTGGACGCGCCATCCCGCCCGCGGGGCGTCGCCGGGCCCCCGAGCCGTCGGCGGGCGGCCCGTCCGCGTCGGTTCCTCGAGGGGCCGGCCCCTCTGCGGCGTCGCCCCGCCGTGGCCGCCACGCCGCCCCGGAGCCCGCCGAGGTGAGGAGCGTGGGGTCGTGGCCGTCGGGCGACAGCTCCCGCGCCGAGGGTCCGGCGCCCCGGCCCGCTCCGCCGGGACCGGCCGGCGGCCACCGCGTCCGGATCGTCGCCGACCCGGTCACGGAACCGTTGCCCCTGATCCGTCCCGCGGTCCCCACGGCCTTGCCCGCCGGTCGCCACCGCCGGCGGGAGTGACGCGTCACGGGACGCGGCTCGCCGCCCGCAGCCAGCCCAGCACGGTTGCGCGTCCGAGCACGGCCGGGTCCGACCCGAACGCCGCGAGCGTCGAGGTGACCAGGCCCGCCCGGGGCAGCAGGTCGTGCCAGCGCCGGGCCTCGGCGAGCGGGTGCACCGGGTCGTCGGCCAGCGCGGCGATCCCGACCGGCAGCGTGAGCGACCCGAGCGCCGCCGGGTCCGGGGCCGGGGTCGCGGCCGCGGCCTCCAGCGACGCGGCCAGCCCGGCGCCGTAGCGCGGCCACGCCCGCTCCAGCTCGGACGCGAGCCAGGGCGGCGAGCCGGCCCGAGCGGCGGCCAGCGCCGCGGTCACGCCCTCGGAGCGGACCAGCGCCGCTGTCGCCCGCGCGGCGAGCGCGGCCGGAGCGCCGTCCGGTGCTCCGGTCCAGGCCGGCAGCGCGAGCAGGAGACCACCGAGCCGGGCGCCCGGCCGTTCCGCCGCCCAGGCGGCGGCGATGTGTGCCCCCAGCGAGACACCGCCCACCAGCAGCCCGTCGGGCGTGGCGTCGAGGGCCGCGTCGAGCGCGGCCCGGTAGCCGTCGACGACCCCCGGTCCGGGACGCACGGCAGGCGCCACGAGCTCCATCCCGATCGACCGCATCGTCGCGGCGAAGGCCGCGTGCACGAACACCTCGTCGGACCCCGATCCGGGCAGCACGACGGCACGGACGGGGAGGCCGTTCGGCCGTTCGGTGGACTGCGGAACGACTGCGGCCCGATCGGTGCGATCCGTCGCGTTCCCGGACAGCGAAGGACGTTTCAACGGGGTTACGCTGGAGAGATTAGCGGCCCGACGAAGGGTCCGAGGAGTTCAGGGAGAAGTCATGGGCGGCACCGAGGGCGGCACGTTCCGCCGCATGCTGCGCAAGCTGACCAGTGACGTCGACGTGCTCGACGCCGATGACCTCTCCGAGGACTCCGAGAAGTCGGGCGCCCAGCCCGCTGCCGAGTGTGCCTGCGGCCAGGAGGTCACGGTGTTCGGCCGGCTGCGCAGCGTGGAGTTCTGCCCGCAGGATGCCGCGGCGTCGCTGGAGGCCGAGCTGTTCGACGGCACCGAGGGCATCACGCTGATCTGGATGGGCCGACGCCGCATCGCGGGTATCGAGCCGGGCCGTACCATGCGCGTGCGGGGCCGCCTCGCCGTCCGCGACGGGCGCAAGGTGCTCTACAACCCGTTCTACGAGATCTGTCAGGCCCAATGATCGTTGGAGCAGCGTGACCCCAGGTTCCTCCCCCGAACGCCCCGAGCGGACCGTGCCCACGCTGCTGGAGCAGATGGGCGGCGTCACGGGCATCGTCGCGTCGTCCATCCCGGTCGCGGTCTTCGTGGTCGTGAACATCGTCGCGTCGTTGCAGCCCGCGCTGATCGCGGCGCTGGTGGCCGGGGCGGCGATCGCGATCTGGCGCATCGCCCGCAAGCAGCCGCTGCAGCCGGCCGTGTCCGGTCTGATCGGTGTCGGTGTGGCCGCGTTCATCGCCTACCGCACGGGTGAGGCCCGCGGCTTCTACCTGCCGGGCCTGATCTACAGCGCGGTGCTGGCGCTCGCGTTCCTGGTGTCGGTGCTGGTCCGGTGGCCGCTCGCCGGCGTCGTGTGGCACGGCATCAACGGTGACGGCCAGCTGTGGCGGAAGGACCCCCGGCTGCTGCGCGCCTACACCCTGGCCAGCCTGCTCTGGACCCTCGTGTTCGTCGCCCGGCTCGTGGTGCAGGGCCTGCTCTACCAGGCCGACGAGGCCACCTGGCTGGGCATCGCCCGGCTCGCGATGGGATACCCGCTCGTCGGCGTCGCCCTGCTGGGCACGATCTGGGCCGTCAGCCGCGCGCGGAAGGCCCCCCGCCCGGCTGCGTGACGCCGAGCTGCGGGACGGCACTCAGTAGCCCAGCGCCGCCCGGATGTCCTCCTCCACGGCCGTCGTCGCCACGAACAGGAGCTCGTCACCGGGCTCCAGGGCGTCGTCGGCCTGGGGGACGATCACCCGTCCGCTGCGGAGGATCGCGACGAGCGCGGAGTCGTTCGGGAGCTTCACCGACCGGACGGGCTGCCCGGCCAGTGGCGTGTCCGCCGTGAGGGTGACCTCGACCAGGTTGGCCTGGCCCTGGCGGAACGTCAGCAACCGGACGAGATCGCCGACGGCCACCGCCTCCTCCACCAGCGCGGCGAGCAGCCGCGGGGTCGACACGGCGACGTCGACCCCCCAGCTGTCGTCGAACAGCCACTCGTTGCGGGGGTCGTTGACGCGCGCCACCACGCGGCGCACCGCGAACTCGGTCTTCGCGAGCAGCGACACCACCAGGTTGACCTTGTCGTCGCCGGTGGCCGCGATCACGACGTCGCAGCTCTCCAGGCCCGCCTCCTCCAGCGAGGCCAGCTCGCAGGCGTCGGCGTGCACCCACTCGGCCTGCTCGACGGACTCGGGCTCGATCTGGCCCAGGTCCCGCTCGATGAGCATCACCTGGTGGGAGTTCTCCACCAGCTCCAGCGCGATGGACCGCCCGACGGCACCCGCTCCCGCGATCGCGACTCTCATACCGGTCAGCCCTCCTGCGGTGGGGCGGCGGCCGCGGCCGTGACGTCGCCGACGGTGCCCGAGACCGCTGCGACGTAGACGGTGTCCTCGGCCTGGACGGCGGTGTCGGGCCTGGGCAGCACACCGGTGCCGAACCGCACGATGAACGCCACCCGCGACCCGGTGGCGGCCTCCAGCTCCCTCACCGGCCGCCCGACCCAGTCGGTGTGCACCGGGAGCGGCAGGATCGCGACGGTGCCGGTGGGCTCGCGCCACGCGGACGCCACGCCGTCGGGCAGCAGCATCCGCAGCAGCCGATCGGTGCTCCACGGCACGGTGGCGACCGTCGGGATGCCCAGGCGCTCGTAGACGGCGGCGCGCTTGGCGTCGTAGATGCGCGCGACCACCAGCTCGATCCCGAACGACTCGCGCACGACCCGCGCGGAGATGATGTTGGAGTTGTCGCCGCTGGAGACGGCCGCGAACGCCTGTGCCCTCTCGATCCCGGCATCGACGAGCACCTCGCGATGGAAGCCCTGCCCCACGATCTGCTTGCCCTTGAACTCCGGGCCCAGCCTGCGGAACGCCTGCGCGTCCTTGTCGATCACGGCCACGTCGTGGCCGAGCCGTTCCAGGCCCGCGGCCAGCGACGAGCCGACCCGCCCGCACCCCATGATGACGACGTACACGCCGGTCCTCCCCGTGATCGGTGCGAACCTATCGCAGCGCGGGGCGCACGGCGGTCGGCGCACCGCATACGCTTCCGCGGTGCCCAAGCTCGGCGTCGCCCTGAAGCGTGTCATCGTCGGGCGGCCGCAGCGCAGCGACCGCCTGGCCCACAACCTCCTGCCCAAGCGCATCGCGCTGCCCGTCTTCGCCTCGGACGCCATGTCGTCGGTCGCCTACGCACCCGAGGAGATCTTCCTCACGCTGTCGGTGGGCGGTGTGGCGTTCTACGCGCTGGCGCCGTGGATCGGCGTCGCGATCGTGGTCGTGCTGCTGACCGTGGTGACGAGCTACCGGCAGAACGTGCACGCCTACCCGTCGGGCGGCGGCGACTACGAGGTGGCCACGGTCAACCTGGGCCGCAACGCGGGCCTGACGGTGGCGAGCGCGCTGCTGGTGGACTACACGCTGACGGTGGCGGTGTCGATCTCGGCCGCGGCGGCCAACATCGGGGCGCTGGTGCCGTTCGTCGCCGACAACAAGGTGCCTTTCGCCGTGCTGGCGATCGTGCTGCTCACGGCGGTGAACCTGCGGGGCATCAGGGAGTCCGGCGCCGCGTTCGCCGTGCCGGTCTACGCGTTCATGATCGGCATCGTCACCATGATCATCTGGGGGCTCACCCGCATCCTCGTCCTGGGCGACCCGATCCAGGCGGCCAGCGCCAACCTCGAGCTGGTCACGGAGGGCGACTCGTTCACCGGCCTGGCGCTCGTGCTGCTGGTGCTGCGGTCCTTCACGCAGGGCGCCGCGGCGCTCACCGGCGTCGAGGCCATCAGCAATGGCGTACCGGCGTTCCAGAAGCCCAAGTCGCGCAACGCCGCCACCACGCTGCTGCTGCTCGGCGTGATCTCCGTGAGCATGTTCATGGGCCTCATCGCGCTGGCGCAGCTCACCGGAGCCAAGATCGCCGAGGACCCGGTCAGGCAGTTCCCGAACGCCCCGACCGGCTACGTCCAGCAGACGATGGTGGCGCAGCTCGCCGACGCGGTGTTCGCCGACTTCCGCCCCGGGTTCTACTTCGTGGTGGTGATGACGGCGCTGATCCTCGCGCTGGCCGCCAACACGGCATTCAACGGCTTCCCCGTGCTCGGCTCGATCCTGGCCCAGGACCGTTACCTGCCGCGGCAGCTGCACACGCGCGGCGACCGCCTGGCGTTCTCGAACGGCATCCTCATACTGGCCGGGTTCGCGGTCGTGCTGGTGGTGGGCTTCCAGGCCGAGGTCACGCGCCTGATCCCGCTGTACACCGTGGGCGTGTTCGTGTCGTTCACGCTGAGCCAGACGGGCATGGTGCTGCACTGGAGGCGGCTGCTGCGCACCGAGACCGACGGCCCGGTCCGGCGCCGGATGCGCCGCTCGCAGTCGATCAACGGGTTCGGCGCGGCCATGACCGGCGTCGTGCTGATCACGGTGCTGGTCACCAAGTTCCTGCTCGGGGCGTGGATCGCCATCGCGGCCATGGCCGGCTTCTTCGTGCTGATGAAGGCCATCCAGAGGCACTACGACCGCGTGTCCGCGGAGCTGGTGGCCGGCGACATCGACGGCGTGCTGCCGTCGCGCAACCACGCGATCGTGCTGGTCTCGACGCTCCACAAGCCCGCCCTGCGTGCCATCGCCTACGCCCGCGCGACACGGCCCGACGTCCTGGAAGGACTCACCGTCAACGTCGACGACGCGGACACGAAGAAGCTCATGCGCGACTGGGAGCAGCGCAAGCTACCGCTCCCGCTCAAGGTCGTGGAGTCGCCCTACCGCGAGATCACGAAGCCGGTCCTCGACTACGTCAAGCGGATCCGCACCAAGAGCCCCCGGGACGTGGTGACCGTGTTCATCCCCGAGTACGTGGTGGGCCACTGGTGGGAGCAGATCCTGCACAACCAGAGCGCGCTGCGGCTCAAGGGCCGGCTGCTGTTCCAGCCCGGAGTGATGGTCACCAGCGTGCCGTGGCAGCTCGCGTCGTCGGAGCGGGTCAAGGCGCGGCGCCCGGAGACACCGCCCGGCTCGACGCGTCGCGGGTACGGGATCGGCCCGGCCGACGACAACAAGCCGGCGGCCCCGTCGCCGGCCGCGGTGCGGAAGTGACCCGCACCGCCGACGTGCTCGTTCCCACGGAGGCGCCATGATGACCGCGGCCTGGACCGACCGCATCCTCGACCTCGAGGTCGGCCCGATCGCCCACGGCGGCCACTGTGTCGCCCGGTTCGAGGGCCGGGTGGTGTTCGTCCGGCACGCGCTGCCCGGCGAGCGGGTGCGGGCCGTCGTCGACGAGGACACCGGCGGCTCGTTCTGCCGCGCCGACGCCGTCGAAGTTCTGACGCCGTCGCCGGACCGCGTGGCGGCGCCCTGCGACTGGGCGCGGGCCGGCGGCTGCGGGGGCTGCGACCTGCAGCACGTCGATCCGGCAGCGCAGCGGGCGCTCAAGGGAGTCGTGCTGGCCGAGCAGCTGCAGCGGCTGGCCGGCATCTCCCGTGACGTCGTCGTGGAGGAGCTCCCGGGCGGGCCGCTCGGGTGGCGCCGCCGCGTCCGGCTCGCCGTGGACGAGACGGGCCGCGCCGGCCTGCGTGCCCACCGCAGCCACGACGTGCTGCCGATCGCCGACTGCCCGCTCGCTCCGGCAGGGACGCTGGGGCCGGTGCTGGCCGAGCTCCACGACCCCGGCACCGAGGTGGAGGTGGTCTCCGACGCCGACGACCTGGTCCACGTCGGGGACGGCCGCGTCGTGCAACGGGCCGCCGGGCGCGAGTGGCACCTCTCGCCGGGGGTGTTCTGGCAGGTCCATCCGGCACTGCCGGACACCCTCGCCGCCGTCGTGGGGGAGTGGGCCGACGCGCCGCGCGGCGGCGTGGCGTGGGACCTCTACGGCGGGGTCGGGCTGTTCGCCGCCGTACTGGCCGGGCAGGTCGGGCCGGACGGCGGCGTCACCGTCGTCGAGTCGTCGCGACAGGCCGTGGCCGACGGGCGGGCGGCGCTGGCCGACCTCCCGCAGGTCGGCTGGCGGGTCGGGCGCGTCGAGCGGCTCGTCGGAGCGCTGGACGGGCGGCCCGACGTGATCGTGGCCGACCCGCCCCGCAAGGGCCTCGGGCGTGAGCTGGTGGAGGGACTGTGCGCCCGCGAGCCCGAGCGGATCGTGCACGTGGCGTGCGACCCGGCGGCGCTGGCCCGCGACGTGGCCCTGTTCGCCGGACACGGTTACGCGCTGGCGGGGCTGCGGGCCTTCGACGCGTTCCCGATGACGCACCACTTCGAGTGCGTGGCGCTGCTGACCCGGGACCGGGGCACCGTGTGAGACGGGCTGCCGCTGCACGCGTCGGATCGGTCATGATCGCAGGGTGGATCACCTCACGTCGCACCTGACCGGCTGGACACCGTCGCCCGTCGAGAGCTCGGGGCGGGTGGATTCGTGGCCGTCGGAGGCGTTCGCCGATCTGCTCGACCAGCCGTCGCCCGTCACGGGTGCGGGCGATCCGCTGCCGCCGATGTGGCACGGGTTCCACCTGCTCGCCCACCCCGCGCAGGCCGAACTGGGCGACGACGGGCATCCCGCGCGGGGGGCGTTCCTGCCGCCACTGCCCGACCGGCGCCGGATGTTCGCGGGCGGGCGCCTGGAGATGCGGGAACCGCTGCGGGTGGGCGACGACGTGACACGCCGGTCGTCGCTGGTCGCCGTCACGCCGAAGGCCGGCCGCAGCGGGGCGATGGTGCTGGTCACCGAGCGGCACGAGTACCACCGCGGCGGCATGCTCGCCCTCGTCGAGGAGCGGGATTTCGCCTACCGCAGCCAGCCCGCGGGCGCGGCGCGGCAGCCGGCCGCGCCGGCCGCCACGGGGGCGGTGGCCGAGGCCCCGTGGCTGCTCGGGCTGGAGCCCGACGCCGCCACGCTGTTCCGGTTCAGTGCCCTGACCTACAACACCCACCGCATCCACTACGACCATCCCTACGTCACGGCCGTGGAGGGTTACCCGGGACTGGTGGTGCACGGGCCGCTGCTGGCGTTGCTGCTGCTGGAGCTGCCGCGCCGGTTCGCCCCCGACCGGGCGGTGACGAGCTTCTCCTACCGGCTGCGCACGCCCGCGTTCGCCGGTACGCCGATCGTGGCGATGGGCGACGCGAACGGGGCCTCGAGCGCCGGCGTGCCCGGCGCCCCCGAGTCGATCACCGGCGAGGTCACCTTCGCCTAACCCCCCGCCCGCCACAGCATCGAGCCCCGCGCGATGTGCCCGCCGGGGCGGGGTGGTGCGCATCTACTGCAGAATCGGTTCGACCGCACCGAGCCGCCGCACATGACGAGAGGACCGTCTCCATGCCGCACTTCCTGATCTCCGGCATCGCCGCCCTGGTGGGTGATGTCGCCGCCGCGCTGCGCGAGAACGGCAGCACGGCCGTGGAGGTGCACAATGTCGGGGACGTCCCGCGCGCCTGCGCCGAGGCCGAGCAGAGCTTCGACGGCTACATCCAGCTGCCTGCCACGTTCACCGTCTCCGGCGACACCGCCATCGCGCGGGTCCACCACTACTTCTCCGCCGGCGTGCTGGCCCGCTTCACGGCGGTCGCGGCGGTACTGCCGAAGCTCGCGCCCGGCGCCCGGATCACGTTCGTGACCGGAGTGCTGCCACCGGGGGTGAACACGGACGACGACGTCGCGGCGCGGGCCGCGCTCATCCGGGTGCTCGGGCACGCAGCGCGGGCGGACGGGCCCGCCGACCTGCGGGTGTCGACGGTCGAGCCGGGGTCGACGCCCACGGACATCGCGCTCACCGCCCTGGGCCGCAACCCGGAGCGGGAGGCGCTGAGCCGAGGAACGGACGACAGCTCCTACGCGGATTGGCGGGTGGAGCTGCTCGGCATGATGTCGGCCGAGATGTGAGCGGGCAGGAGAAGGCGGCCCGCTGACCGACCCGCCCGGCGCGGATGCAGCCGCACCGGCGGGCCGGTCGGGTGTCTGGAGGGCCGCGTCGGTCTCGCACCCCTTGCTTGCTCGTGCACCTCGTCGACGGGGGGTGGGAGGGTGCGTTGGGGGTGTGGCCGGGGCCGCGTCGGCACGCACCCCCTGTCGTTGCTCGCGCACCCCGTCGACCGGGGGTGTGGAGGAGCTCGTGCGGCGGGGCCTGAACGCTGCTGGCCGCCGCACTAGGGTGGCGGCTGAACAGCCGATCGATCCGAGGGGGCCGGCGCGTGGGCGGTATTCACGACCGCATCGAAGAGGTGCTGCAGGCCCGCCGCGCTGCGCTCCCGGTGATCGAGGCCGAGCTGGCGCGCTGGACGGAGGTCCAGGCCCTCCTGGCCGACCTGACGGCCGCCGTCGAGGACGCCGCACAGGTGGAGGACGACCCCGTCGCGTTCGACGTCGACCCCGCCGAGTGGGGCCGCACCGCGGCCGAGGCGCTCGCCGCGCTCGCCGTCACGAGGGCGCGGGTCGGCCGGCACACCGTCAACATCGGCGTCAGCGGCCGCGCGCGCAACGGCAAGAGCACGCTGCTGCAGTCGCTGTCCGGGCTGGACGACGAGCAGATCCCCACAGGCAAGGGCCAGCCCGTCACGGCCGTCCGCAGCCGCATCTTCCACTCCGACACCACCCGCAGCGCCCAGCTCACCCTGCACAGCGACCGCTCCTTCTGCGCGGAGGTGGCCGCCCCGTACTTCCGCGTGCTCGGCCTGGTCCCCGAGCCCCGCACCGTCCACGACCTCCGGCGGTTCGACCTCCCCGCCGCCGTGGCCGCGCTGCCGCCCCGGCACGTCGAGGAGAACCGCCCGGTGCTGGCGCGGCTCGACGAGCTGCGGGAGTCGCTCGACACCTACCGGGGCTTCCTCACCGGGGAGGTGCTGGGTGTCGACGTCGAGGACCTGCGACGGTGGGTGGCCTACCCCGACCGCACGGCCGGGGCGGTGCCCGACCGCCGCTACCTGGCCGTCCGCGACGCGGTGATCACCAGCCGCTTCCCGGTGCAGGAGGTGACGTCGCTGGGCCTGATCGACCTCCCGGGCCTGGGCGAGATGGTGCCCAACGCCGAGGAGCACCATCTCGCGGGCCTGGAGAACGACGTCGACTTCGTGCTGGTGGTGAAGCGGCCCGCGGACACGAACGCGATGTGGTCGAAGGAGGACCAGGCGAGCCTCGGGCTGATCGCCCAGGCCTGCGGTGCCGCCTCGGTGCGCGACTTCATGACCATCCTCGTCAACACCGGCGGCTGCGACCCGGTGAACATCGCGGCGCTCACCGACGACATCCGCGACCGGCTCAACGAGGGCCTCGACGGCCGCAACTACCAGGTGTGGGCGGCCGACGCCGCGGACCGGGACGCGGTGGCCGACGACGTGCTCGGGCGCGCGCTGGCCCACCTCGCCGTCGCGCTCCCGCGGATGGACGCGGCCGTCGTCGAGGCCGCGATGAGCCGGTGCGAGCAGTCCCGGCTCGATCTGCTGGCGCAGATGGACCGCATCCTCGCCACCGTCCGCTCCGTCGCCCGCCCCACCGCGTTCGAGGAGGTCCAGACCCGCGCGGACGGTGTCCACGACGAGCTCGTCCTGTCGGTGAACGCCTGGGTCGGCGAGCTGCGCAGGCGCACCGGCGACACGTTCGAGGACGTCGAGTACCTGGAGCGCGTGGAGCAGCTGCGGGAGGAGATCCGCGGCTGGGCGATGGACGGCTTCGGGGCGGGCCGCGCCGCGTGGATCGAGCGCGCACACCTGGAGCTGCTCAAGCCCGACGCCTCGGCGAGCTACTCCACGAAGGTCCTCAACGACGTCCGCAACGAGATCGCCCGGCGGATCACCGGCATCGACGACGTCCTGTCACAGCGGCGGGAGGAGTTCTGGCAGGGCCTCGCGGGTTCGCTGCGCCCGAGGCTCGCCGGGCTGCTGCGGGGCCCCACCGCCGAGGCCGAGCTGACCCATCTCGCGGGCGTGCTCCGGGACGCCCCCGATGCCTGTCCGCACCTCGCGGAGACCATAGAGCTCGCGCTCGACGTGCGGCTGGACTACCGCACCCGCCTGCTTCCGCAGATGCGGCGCGTGCTCGACGTCCTTCGTCCCGAGACGATCGACCCGCTGACCGGCCGGATCCGCCCACCGCTGGTCGTGAAGACCACGCCCGAGGGCGCGGAGTCGCTGTTCGTCCAGATCACCGACCTGGCCCGGTCCGCCATCTACCACGCCGGCGTGCTGCTGGAGGAGGAGACGCAGACCATGGCCTCGGCGCTGCTGGCCTACGGGGAGCAGTTCGAGGACATGCTGATCCGGTCCGGGAGCTCGATGCCCGAGCTGCGGCGGCTCGTCGACGGCTTCCGCGACGAGCTGTGGCCGGAGGAGAGATCGGGACCCACCACGTCGACGGCGCGGATCCAGCGGGTGGTCGGGCTCGTGAAGGCCGTCGTCGGGGCCATGTCGTGACCGCGCCCGGCACCGCCACGACACCTGTCCCAGCCGCGCACCCGGTTGAGGAGCACCCGTCATGACCGACCCTCCCTCGTTCCGCGTCGCCGTCGTCGGGCCCAGCCGCGTCGGCAAGACCACGCTGCTCACGGCCGTGCTGAGCGACACCGACGAGCTCCTCGCGGGCACCCCGGTGACGATCTCGATGGACGAGCCGACGCAGAACAGGGTCCGCCAGCAGCAGAAGGACCTGCGGTGGGCCCTGGAGATGGGGGAGTTCAACGCGGCGGCGCTGGGCGGCACCCAGGAGATCAACCGCTACCACGTGGCGCTGCACGCCGACGGCGACGAGTCGGTGCAGATCCCCTTCGACCTGCTCGACTACCCCGGCGCCTGGCTCGACCCCGACGAGCGGGCCCGGTACTCCCACGCCGTCGCGGAGTGGCCGAACTACCTCGACCACGTCCGGCAGAGCATCATGTTGCTCGTCCCGATCGACGCCGCGGTCCTGATGGAGGCGCACACCCCGAGCCAGCGGGCGGCCGTCGGTGAGCTGCTGGGGCTGCTCGACGTCGAGGACGTCGGCAAGCGGTGGGCCAAGGGCCGGCTCGCCAACCCCGACGAGCCCGCCGTCGTGGTGCTCGCGCCGCTGAAGTGCGAGAAGTACTTCGGGGACAACGGCGGGCACGGCCATGACGAGGCCAAGCTGCGCACCCGCGTCCGGGAGCGGTACGGCCGCCTGACGGAGATCATCGCCCGGGAGACCGCCGAGCGACGCGGCGGCGTGCGGATCGTGTACGCACCGATCGACACCTACGGGTGCGTCGAGCTGATGGAGGCGCGCTGGACACCGGTTCCGGGCCAGCCGCAGCCGGAGTTCGAGGCGCACTACCGGTTCCGCGGTGATCCGCCGCAGATCCGCGTGCGGGCCGCGGGCACCGTCATGCAGGAGCTGTGCCGCTCGGTGATCGCAGGCCAGGCCGAGGCGGAGGCGGCGGCCCACCGTGCCCACCAGCAGTCCTACGACACGGGGGTGGCCCGCAAGGCCGAGGCCAAGGGCTTCTGGGGCACGCTGGCCTACCACCTCTCGGGCGAGTCCCGCGAGGTCAACCAGGGGATCGAGGCCAGCGCGGAGGAGATCGCGCGGATCGCGCTGCGGCGGGGCCAGCTGAACGGGGCCACCCACAAGCTCGCCTCGGTGCCCTACGACCCGCGGGTGGAGATCTGGAGCGGCGAGGACCGGCGGTGACCGCCGACGCATTCGGTCCCGCGGAGGCGGAGTGGTGACCGCCGACGCATGTGGTCGCGCGGAGGCGGAGTCGTGACCGCCTATCTCATGACGCGGGGGACGCCGCGCCGGCTCGACTACCGCTTCGTCGGTGCCGCTCCTCCGGATCGCTGGTGGGCGCCGCTGGGCGACTGGCTCGTGCTGGAGAAGGCCGAGGTCGTCGTCCACAGTGGACCAGACGGGACCGATGTGCTGGTGAGCGGCATCCCGTCGGCCCGGCGCGACTCCGTCACCACCGCCATCCGGTACACCCTCGTGGTCGACGGCGCCGCGCCCGGGCTGCTCCACGGGCTCGCCGCGGCCGGGCTGGACCCCGAGGCCCGTACCGCGCTCGGCGCCGCGCTCGACGCGCAGTTCCCGGCCGACTGGGTCGATGCCGCCCTCGGCGGGGCGGCGAACGCCGACGCCGACGCCGCGGCCCGGCTCCGCCGCGCGCTCGACACCGTGACCGTGGACGTCCGGCCCGCGACGGTGGCCGGCCCCGCGTCCTGGACCGGTGCGATCGACGACGCCGCTGCCGTGGCCGCATTCCTCGCGCGGGTGGCCGAGCTCGGGTCCGGCGGCGCGGGCTGGGCCTTCACGACGGCCGCGCTGAGCAGCGTCGAGGGCGCACGTCGGGCCGCGGCGCAGCTCGACCGCCCCGTCGCGGTCCTGCTCGGCAGCGGGGGCCCGCCCGAGGTGGTCGACCTGGGAAAAGCGCCGGCCGGCACGCGAGCCGGCCAGCAGCCGAGCCGGCGGCGGAGAGCCCCGCTCCCGTCCCTCGTGGTGGTGGCGGTGGTGCTCGTGATGGCGGTGGCGACGGTGCTCCTGCTGCTGCGCTGACCCCGGAGCCCGGCCACCCCGAGTTCGACATCGACGTCGTCGACGCCGACGGGGTGCTCTGGGCCGGCAGCATCCGGCTGTACCTGCCGCTGCTGACCGGCCACGTCGCCACCGAACGCGGCGAGCGCGGGTACGACGACGTGACCGGTCAGGTGGCGGGCCGCCGGGAGGACATGCTGGACGCGGCGCAGAAGGCGGTGCGGTGGGCCACCCCCTCGATCCTGCGCCCGATCGAGAGCGCCACCGTGGGCGCGTTGCTCAAGCCGTGGGCGTCGCTGGTGGTGCGCTTCGGTGGCATCGAGGCGGCGGTCACGTTCAACACCGACGACTCGTGGCAGCCCGAGCCCCGGGCGGGCACGGTCGTGAGGAACCTGGACCCCGCGCTGGCCCCGTGGCTGCGGCTCCGGATCGAGGCCGCCGAGCGGACGCTGCGGGCCCATGCCGCGGACGTGCGGTCGGTCCGCACCGCGTGGGAGCTCGCGGAGCTGCATCTCGTGCTTGGCGAGCGGCAGCGCGCGCAGGAGTCGGCGCAGCGCAGCGTGGAGCTGATCAGGTCCTCCGGTGTGGCCGGCGCGGAGGCGGCGGCCGGGCGACGTCTGGTCGCCGAGCTGGAGGAGTTCCGGTGCTTCGCGGCCGCGGAGGCGCTGCGTGCGGCGCTCGACCGCGTGTCCTGACCAGGGGCCCGGCAGGCTCCCGCGGCCGCTCACCCGATCGTGTCGCGTGCGCGGGAGCCGGTGGTGATGGGAGAGTCCGCGGCGAGCCCGCGTCGAACCCGGAGGTGCCCGTGGTCAGGCCCGCCCGCAACGCGCCGACCCTGGAGTCGGTCGCCGCCCTCGCCGGCGTGTCCCGGGCGACCGCGGGGCGCGTCCTGTCGGGGTCGCCGAAGGTGGGGGAGCAGGCGCGCGACGCCGTGCTCCGCGCCGCCGCCGAGCTGTCCTACGTCACCAACCGGGCGGCCCGCTCGCTGATGACCCGGCGGAGCGACTCGATCGCGTTCGTGGTGGCGGAGCCGGAGGACCGGTTCTTCTCCGACCCCTACTTCGCCTCGGTGTTGCGCGGGGCGCACGCCGCCGTCGCCGCACACGACGTCCAGCTGGTGTTCGCCGTGCTCGCCGACGATGCCGAGCGTGAGCGCTTCGAGCGCTATGCCCGCGGCGGCCACCTCGACGGTGTCGTGTTCGTGTCGCTGCACGGCGACGACCCGCTGCCGCAGCGGCTCCAGCAGGCCGGGGTGCCGGTGATCCTCTCCGGGCGGCCCTTCGCCAACGACGCGCCGCCCGTGACCTATGTGGACGCCGACAACCGGGGCGGTGCGCGCTCGGCCGTGCGGTTGCTGGTCGAGCGGGGCCGCACCCGGCTCGCGACGATCACCGGCCCGCTGGACATGAGCGCAGCGCTCGACCGGCACGAGGGGTTCCTCGACGAGTCCGGCCCCGCGGCGGCCGGGGTGCAGCACGCGGACTTCTCCGTCGAGGGCGGCCGCCGCGCGATGCACGCGCTGCTCGACGCCGCACCGGACCTCGACGGGGTGTTCGCGGCCAACGACCTCATGGCGCTCGGCGCGTTGCAGGCCGCCGCGGAGCGCGGGCGCCGCGTGCCCGAGGACCTCGCGGTGATCGGGTTCGACGACATCCCGCTGGCCGCGGCAGGCACGCCGCCCCTGACCACGGTCCGGCAGCCGATGATGGACATGGGCCACGCGCTGGCCGCCCGCCTCATGGAGTTCGCCGACACGGGCGAGGCCCCCGGGCCCCTGGTGCTCCCGACGGAGATCGTGGTCCGCGGCACGGTCTGAGCAGCCGGGTCGCAGCACGGTGGCGCTGCCGCGACCGAACCGGAGCAGGGGCAGCCTGCGCGGACCGAGGTCAAGCGCCCCACTCGTGAGAGCGCTCTCTTGACACGGAGGGGGGTAGCGCGAGAGCCTCATCACATCGTGAGAGCGCTCTCTCGGCCGCGGGGCCGGGCCGCGCTCCGCGTCCGGTCGACGACGATCCGGCCCCGCCAGGAGGAGCCCACATGTCCAGCCCCCGGAAGCTGTCCCAGCCACGCACGACGACTGCCGCGATCGCCGTGGCCGCGGCGATCACCCTCACCCTCACCGCCTGCGGCTCGGGCGCCACACCGGCCGCCTCGAGCGGTCCCGTCGAGCTCAAGGTCAGCCTCTTCGGCACCTTCGGCTACGACGAGACCGGCCTGTTCAAGGCCTACGAGGCGCAGAACCCCGGAGTGAAGATCACCTACGAGTCCACGCAGGGCGAGGACAAGTACTGGCCGGCGCTGCAGACGCGGCTGGCGTCGGGCAGCGGCGTGGCCGACGTCCAGGGCATCGAGGTGGCCCGCATCTCCGACGTCACCACCAACCAGTCCGACAAGTGGACCGACCTGCGCGACACCCCCGCCAAGGACTCCATCGGCGGGTACATCGGCTGGAAGGAGCCGGCGGCCACCACGAAGGACGGCGCCGTGCTCGGGCTCGGCACGGACATCGGCCCGACCGGCATCTGCTACCGCCCCGACCTGCTCGCGAAGGCCGGCCTGCCCACCGACCCGGCCGCGCTGGCCGCGCAGATGCCCACCTGGGACGCGTTCCTCGCACTCGGTGAGAAGTACAAGGCGAACGCCCCGGCCGGCAGCGCGTGGCACGACTCCGCGGGCGGGCTCTACAACGCGATCGTCTCCACCCAGAAGGAGATCTACTACGACGGGTCCGGCAAGCTCGTCTACAACTCGAACCCGGCCGTGAGGTCGGCGTTCGACACGGCGGCCGGCGCCGGGCAGAAGGGCCTGACCGCCAAGCTGGAGCAGTTCGTCGACCCCGGTTGGGACCAGGGCTTCTCCTCCGGCTCGTTCGCCACCATCGCCTGCCCGTCCTGGATGATCGGCTACATCAAGGGCAAGGCGGGCGACGCCGGCGCGAACAAGTGGAACGTCACCACGTTGCCCGGCGGGGCCGGAGGCAACTGGGGCGGCGCCTACCTGGCCATCCCCGCCTCCAGCCAGCACAAGGACGAGGCCGCCAAGCTGATCGCCTGGCTCACCGCACCGGAGCAGCAGGCCACGGTCTTCGACAAGGTCGGCAACTTCCCGTCGACCACCGGGGCGATCGCCAAGGTCGAGGGCACCACGGACCCCTACTTCAACAACGCCCCGATCGGCAAGATCTTCAGCCGGTCGGCAGAGACCTCGCCCGTGCAGATCCTCGGCCCCGAGGACGGCGTCGTGAAGAGCGCGATGACGCAGGCGCTGCTGTCGGTGGAGACCAGCGGGGCCAGCCCGGCGGACGCGTGGAAGGCCGCCGGCACGAAGATC
The DNA here is from genome assembly GCA_038320445.1 of Mycobacteriales bacterium. Lineage (GTDB taxonomy): Bacteria > Actinomycetota > Actinomycetes > Mycobacteriales > Pseudonocardiaceae > Pseudonocardia. The sequence continues at coordinate 8,340 of JBBQEF010000022.1, read as the reverse complement.
AGCAACCAGGTCGGCTGACGCGGTGACGGTGCAACTCGATCGCCCGGTCCCCGGGGACTCCCCGGGGACCGGGGGACCGGTCCGCCTCCCCTGGCGTTCCCGGCTGCACGCCTGGGAGGGCCGCTCCGCGCCCTACCTCTACGTCACCCCGTTCTTCCTGGTGTTCGCCGCGTTCGGGCTGTTCCCGCTGGTCTACACCGCGTTCATCAGCCTGCACCGCTACAAGCTCGGCTCCCGGATGTCGTGGATCGGGTTCGACAACTACGTGTGGTTGTTCACCAACGGCGCCTTCTACAACTCCCTGTGGAAGACGATCACGATCGGTGTCCTGTCGACGGTGCCGCAGCTGATGCTGGCACTGGGGCTGGCCCACCTGCTGAACTACCGGCTGCGCGGCCGCACGTTCCTGCGCGTCGCGATGCTCATGCCCTACGCGACGTCGGTGGCCGCGGCCACGCTCGTGTTCGCGCTGATCTTCGGCCGTGACGCCGGCATCATCAACGGGCTGCTGGGGCTCGTCGGCATCGACCCGGTGGACTGGCGCAACGGCGACTGGACGGCCCAGATCGCGATCTCCGTGATCGTGATCTGGCGCTGGACCGGCTACAACGCGCTGATCTACCTGGCCGGCATGCAGTCGATCTCCTCCGATCTCTACGAGGCCGCCGCGCTCGACGGAGCCAACCGCTGGCAGCAGTTCCGCCACGTCACGCTGCCGGGGCTGCGCCCGACGATCCTGTTCACGATCGTCGTCTCGACGATCGGGGCGAGCCAGCTGTTCGGGGAGCCGCTGCTGTTCGGCGGCGGCCAGGCCAACGGCGGGCCGGTCGGCCAGTACCAGACGCTGGGGCTGTTCATGTACCAGCAGGGCTGGCAGTTCGGCCAGCTCGGGCGCGCGGCCACCGTCGCGTGGGTGACGTTCCTGCTGATCATCGGCCTGGTGCTGCTGAACACGAGGCTGTCGAAGCTCCGCGGTGGAGCCGACCGATGAGCGCCCCCGCCGCAGCGGCCCCGGCCCCCGCGTCCCAGCAGGGTGCCCGTGCTGCGACCGGACCGGAGCAGGGCCACCTTGCTGCGATCCGGAGGGCACTCCCACGCCATCGCGGCCGTCCGCAGGACGCCGCGGGGCTCACCACCTACGTCGTGCTCGGGGTGGTGGCGCTGCTGTTCCTGGCGCCGTTCGGCTACATGCTCGTGGCGGCCAGCCGCCCGATGGCGGAGATGAACACGTTCCCGCCGCCCCTGCTGCCCGGCCCGGACCTGTGGAAGAACATCGCCACGGCCGTGCGGCAGCAGAACATCGGGCTGGCGCTGGGCAACTCGCTGATCGTGTCGGGGATCATCACGGCCAGCACCGCCCTGTTCTGCACGCTGGCCGGCTACGCGTTCGCCAAGCTGCGCTTCCGCGGCCGTGACCTGCTGTTCGGCGTGACCCTGGGCACGATGATGATCCCGCCCAGCCTGAGCGTCGTGCCGCTGTACTCGATCATGGCCGACCTCGGCCTCGCCGGATCGCTGAGCTCGGTCGTGCTGCCGTCGCTCGTGGCGGCGTTCGGCGTGTTCTTCATGCGCCAGTACCTGAGCTCGGCGCTGCCCGACGAGCTGCTCGAGGCGGCCCGCATGGACGGGGCCACCGCGCTGCGCACGTTCTGGAGCGTCGTGCTGCCGATCGCCCGTCCCGGCATGGCCGTGCTCGGGATGCTCACGTTCATGACGGCCTGGAACGACTTCTTCTGGCCCGTGATCACCCTGAACTCCACCAACCCCACCGTCCAGGTCGCGCTGAACAACCTCGGCAGCGGCTACGTCCCCGACACCGCAGTGATCATGGCGGGCACCCTCGTCGGCACCCTGCCGGTGCTCGTCGTGTTCGTGGTGCTGGGCCGTCAGATCGTCGGCGGCATCATCTCCGGCGCCGTCAAGGGCTGATCGCGATCGGCTCCACGCGCCGATCGACCGCGTCCGAAGCAGGTCGTTCCCGCATGCACCGATCACACCGCCCCGGCCACCGCACCCTCCGGAAAGGCATCATGATCCTGCCAACCACCATCGCGACCCTGATTCCCGCCGCCCCGCCGGTCGAGGGGCGCTCGGCGTGACGACCGTCGCGCAGGAGCACACCGGCGCCGCGCTGCACTTCCCGCCGGGCTTCCTGTGGGGCGCGGCCACGGCGGCGTACCAGATCGAGGGCGCCGTCACTGCGGGCGGGCGCACCCCGTCGATCTGGGACACCTTCGCCCACACCCCCGGCCGGATCAGCGGAGGCGACCACGGCGACGTCGCCGACGACCACTACCACCGCTTCCGCGAGGACGTGGCGTTGATGGCCGGGCTGGGCCTGACGTCCTACCGGTTCTCGGTCTCGTGGCCGCGGATCACCCCGCAGGTCAGTGCGGACCGGCTCGGCCCGGTGAGCGCCGAGGGCGTCGCGTTCTACTCCGATCTCGTGGACGCGCTGCTGGCGGCCGGCATCGCGCCGTCGGTGACGCTCTACCACTGGGATCTCCCGCAGGCGCTGGAGGACGCAGGCGGCTGGGCCGCGCGCGCCACGGCCGAGCGCTTCGGCGAGTACGCCGAGGTCGTGGCCGCGGCGCTGGGGGACCGGGTGCCGCTGTTCATCACCCTCAACGAGCCGTGGTGCAGCGCGTACCTCGGCTACGCCAGCGGCGTGCACGCCCCCGGCCGTACCGAGGACGCCGCCGCGCTCGCGGCGGTGCACCACCTCAACCTCGCCCACGGGCTGGCGACGGTGGCGGTCCGCCGCGCCGCGCCGTCGTCGAGGGTCGCGGTGACGCTCAACCTCGCGTGGGTGTGCCCGGAGACCGGTTCGGAGGCCGACGCCGAGGCCGCCCGCCGCGTCGACGGCCTGCAGAACCGGGTGTTCCTCGACCCGATCCTGAACGGCCGCTATCCCGACGACGTCCTCGCCGATACAGCAGGCGTCACCGACTGGGCCGTCGTCCGGCCCGGTGACCTGGAGATCATCTCCGCCCCGATCGACCTGCTGGGGATCAACTACTACAGCCCGACGATCGTGCGGCGCTGGACGCGCGAGCGGCCCAAGGAGACCGCCGACGGCCACGGCGACGGCGCCGCCACCCCGTGGATCGCGTGCGACGACGTCGAGTTCCCGCTCCAGCACGGCCCGACGACCGCGATGGGCTGGAGCATCGACGCGCGCGGGCTGACCGGGCTGCTGCTGCGGGTGGCCCGCGAGCACCCGGGGCTGGAGCTGATGGTCACCGAGAACGGCGCCGCCTTCCCCGGCGACGAGGTGGTGGACGGCCGGGTGGCCGATCCCGAGCGCGTGGACTACATCCGCGAGCACCTCGCGGCCGTGCACGCGGCGATCGAGGCCGGCGCGCCCGTCGTCGGGTACTGCGTGTGGTCGCTGCTGGACAACTTCGAGTGGGCCTGGGGCTACGCGAAGCGGTTCGGGGTGGTGCACGTCGACTACGCGACGCTCGCCCGCACGCCCAAGGACAGCGCGCGCTTCTACGCGGGTGTGGTGCGCGACAACGCCGTCAGTACGCCAGGAGCGTGATCGCCCGCCGACGAGACGTGGTCGCGTCCGATCCGCATGGCCGAGGTGAACAGGGCGCGGGCGCCCATCCCCGGGTCGGCGCGGCGCAGCTCCCGGACGGCGCTGGTCTGCGTGACCGTGACGTCGTCGAGCACGCCGAGCACGCCGACCACCGCGCCGGCGAGCAACAGCCCGCGCACGTCCACGGACGCGCCGAGCGAGGCCGGTCAGCGCGCTGGTCTGCCCGTCCAGCCCGGTCAGGCGGGGCCGTCGCGGAGAACGCGTAGCTCAGCCCGCCGATCAGCGCGAGCGACGCCAGGGCCGCCCACCCGCTCGCGCGCCGTCCGTGGTCTTGCGTTCGACTCGAACATGTGTTCGACTCAGGTCATGAGGTGGAACGCACAGCAGGTGCTCGACGACGGCGTCGGAGCGGCGCCGGCCCTTCCCGGCCTCCGGGGGCTCCTGCGCACGGTACGCGCACCGGAGTTCGCGGGCACCGTGTTCCACGAGGTCGAGGCGCGGTCGGCCCTCAACCGCGTGCCCGGCTCCTCGCCCGTGCCGTTCCGCTGGACGGTCAACCCCTACCGCGGGTGCTCCCATGCCTGCGTCTACTGCCTCGTCGGCACCACCCGCGTCCTGATGGCCGACGGCAGCACCCGGCCGATCGCCGAGCTGCGCGTGGGCGATGCGGTGGTCGGGACCGAGCGGGTCGACGGCGGGCGCCGCTACGTCCGCACCACGGTGCTGGCGCACTGGGCCACCCGCAAGCCGGCCCACGCGGTCCGGCTGTCGGGCGGCACCGAGCTGATCGGCAGCGGCGAGCACCGGTTCCTCACCGATCGGGGCTGGCGGCACGTCGCGGGCGGCTGGTGCCGGTCCGGGCGGCGGCCGCACCTGGGTCCGGGCAGCATGCTGCTGGGGCCCGGTCCGTCGCACCCCGGGGCCGGTGCCGGTCCGCGCCCGGCGGCCTATCGGCAGGGCTACCTGTGCGGGCTCGTCCGCGGCGACGGGCCGGATCACGCGGCGTTTCCCTCCGGCCGGTTGGAGCTGGAGGCCGTCGGCCGGGCCCACCACTTCCTGGCCGAGCACCCCCTTCTCGTCGCCGCCGTGCCGGTCGGCGGCGCCGAGCCCGGCCGGGTCCCGCCCCCACCGGGCCGCGGGGGGATCGCCCCGGTCGGGGATGTGGTGCGGTGGCCCGAGTCCCCGGGCGACCAGTGGTGTGCCGGCTTCGTCGCCGGCCTCGTGGACGCGTGCGGCGCGGTCCCGGCGGGCGAGCTGCGGATCACGCCCGGAGCCGACGAGGAGCTCGTCGGCCGGGCCGCCGGCGCACTGCACCGGCTCGGCTTCCGCTTCGCGATGGAGCCCGGCTCGCGCGCGATACGCCTGCTCGGTGGTCCCGCGGCACTGCTGCGCCTGCTCCGGATCGCCGATCCGGCCGTCGCGGGGCGGCGCGACATCAGCGGGGCCGCGGTGGTGGGTGCGGCGGCCCTGGAGGTCGTCGACGTCCGGCCGCTCGGCGTCACGCTGCCGATGTACGACATCACGACCGGCACGGGCGATTTCGTGGCCGACGGCGTGGTCAGCCACAACTGCTTCGCGCGCAACACGCACACCTACCTCGACATGGACGCCGGCGCCGATTTCGACGGCCAGATCGTGGTCAAGGTCAACGTCGCCCGCGTGCTGGCGCGGGAGCTGCGCGCGCCGAAGTGGGCCCGTGAGCCGGTTGCGATGGGCACCAACACCGATCCCTACCAGCGCGCCGAGGGCCGCTACCGGCTGATGCCGGGGATCATCAGCGCGCTCGCCCGCTCCGGCACGCCGTTCTCACTGCTCACGAAGGGCACCGTGCTGGCACGCGACCTGCCCGAGATCGCCGCCGCCGCGTCGGACGTGCCGGTGGGGCTCGGGGTGTCGATCGCGCTGGTCGACCGCGATCTCCAGGCCCGGCTGGAACCCGGCACCCCGACGCCTGCGGCCCGGCTGGACCTCGTGCGGCGCATCACCGATGCCGGGCTGCCCTGCGGGGTGATGGTGGCGCCCGTGCTGCCGCTGCTCACCGACTCCGCCGAAGCCCTCGACGCCCTGCTCGGCCGCATCGCGGCGGCCGGGGCGACGGGCGCGAGCGTGCTCGCCCTGCACCTGCGGCCCGGCACCCGCGAGTGGTTCCTGGCCTGGCTCACCCGGGAGTACCCGGCGCTGGTGGAGCCCTACGGGCGGCTCTACCGGCGCGGCGCCTACGTCGACCCGGACTACCGCCGCGCCCTGGGGGAGCGGGTCGCGCCGCTGCTGCGCCGCCACGGCCTGACCGGCGCGGTCACCGAGCTGCGCGGCCAGGTGGCCCCGGGGCCGGTGGAGCCGCACGCGCCGGCATCCGAGCAGCTGAGCCTGCTGTGAGCCGGCCGGGCCCGGCGGCGCGGGCGTTGCGTCACCGTGCGGGCGTGCCGAACGCACGACGCGCGCGGCGCGCCGGGCCGTCGGGGAAACCTGCTGGCCGGCCACCGGGGGCGCCCGGATAACCTCGCACCGTGATGCGTACCCACCCCAGTGGCACCTTGCGTGCCGAGCACGCCGGACAGTCCGTGACCCTTGCCGGGTGGGTGGCCCGCCGCCGCGATCACGGCGGTGTGATCTTCATCGACCTCCGTGACTCGTCGGGCACCGCGCAGGTGGTGTTCCGCGAGGGCGAGATGGCCGAGCGTGCCCACCGGCTCCGGTCGGAGTTCTGCGTGCAGGTCACCGGGGAGGTCGTGCTGCGGCCCGAGGGCAACGAGAACCCCGAGCTGCCCACCGGCGCCGTCGAGGTCACCGTCACCGAGCTGACCGTGCTGTCGGAGTCGGCCCCGCTGCCGTTCCCGATCGACTCCTACAGCGAGGTCGGCGAGGAGATCCGGCTCAAGCACCGCTACCTCGACCTGCGCCGCAGCGGGCCCGCCGCGGCCCTGCGCCTGCGCAGCGAGGCCAACCGGATCGCCCGCGCGGTGCTGCACGAGCGCGAGTTCGTCGAGGTCGAGACGCCCACCCTCACCCGCTCCACCCCCGAGGGGGCGCGCGATTTCCTCGTGCCCGCCCGGCTCAAGCCCGGCTCCTGGTACGCCCTGCCGCAGAGCCCGCAGCTGTTCAAGCAGCTGCTCATGGTGGCCGGCACCGAGCGCTACTACCAGATCGCGCGGTGCTACCGCGACGAGGACTTCCGCGCCGACCGGCAGCCGGAGTTCACCCAGCTCGACATCGAGATGAGCTTCGTCGAGCAGGACGACGTGATCGAGCTCGGCGAGGCCATCACGGCGGCGCTGTGGAGGGACCTCGCCGGTTACGAGATCCCGCGCCCGATCCCGCGGCTCACCTACGCCGATGCGATGGCCCGCTACGGCTCCGACAAGCCCGATCTCCGCTTCGAGATCGAGCTCACCGACATGACCGAGTACTTCGCCGACACGCAGTTCCGGGTGTTCCAGAACCCGTACGTCGGCGCGGTCGTCATGCCCGGCGGCGGGTCGCAGGCCCGCCGCACGCTCGACGGCTGGCAGGAGTGGGCCAAGCAGCGCGGCGCCCGCGGGCTCGCCTACGTGCTCATCGGCGAGGACGGCTCGGTCGACGAGCGCGGGCCCGTCGTGAAGAACCTGTCCGAGTCCGAGCGTGACGGTCTGGCCAAGGCGGTCGGCGCGGCGCCCGGCGACTGCATCTTCTTCGCCGCGGGACACGCCTCCGACGCCCGCGCGCTCCTCGGTGCCGCGCGCGGCGAGATCGCGCAGCGCTGCGGGCTGGTGGACGAGAACAGCTGGTCGTTCGTCTGGGTCGTCGACGCCCCGATGTTCGAGAGGATCCGCGACGACAAGGGCGACGAGCTGGGCTGGACGGCGGTGCACCACCCGTTCACCTCGCCCAACCACGACTGGATGGACTCCTTCGAGGAGTCGCCGGGCGAGGCGCTGGCCTTCGCCTACGACATCGTCTGCAACGGCAACGAGATCGGCGGTGGGTCGATCCGTATCCACCGCTCCGACGTGCAGGAGCGCGTGTTCGCCCTGCTGGGCATGGACGAGGCCGAGCAGCGGGAGAAGTTCGGCTTCCTCCTCGACGCGTTCGCCTACGGCCCGCCCCCGCACGGCGGCATCGCGTTCGGCTGGGACCGCACCTGCATGCTGCTCACCGGCGCCGACTCGCTGCGCGAGGTGATCGCGTTCCCGAAGTCCGGCGGCGGCTTCGACCCGCTGACGGCCGCTCCGGCGCCGATCACGGCGGAGCAACGCAAGGAGGCCGGCGTCGACGCGAAGCAGGCCGCCGCGAACCCGTCCTGAGGTGCAGCACCTGCGGGTGATCACCCCGTCCGACGGGATGGAGGCGGTGCGCGACCTGCTGGTGGCCGAGCCCGGCGCCACGCACGTGACCGTCCTGCGGGGCGCGGCCGTCGAGCCTGCCGGCGATCTCGTCGAGGCCGACGTCACGCGCGAGGCCGTCGACGACGTGCTCACGGCACTGCGCGAGCTGGGCGTCGACCGCACCGGCGGCATCACGCTGGAGACGATCGACACCACGCTGTCCGACCGCGCCGACGCCGCCGAGGAGGCGGTGCCGGGCGACCCCAACGACGCCGTCGTGTGGGACGAGCTGGTGGCGCGCACCGGCGAGGACTCGCGGCTCTCGATCGGGTTCCAGTCGTTCCTCACCATCGCCTGCCTGCTCGCGGCGATCGGCGCGGTGACCGACTCCCCGGTGACCGTCGTCGGGGCGATGGTGCTCGGACCGGAGTTCGGGCCGCTCGCCGCCGTCGCCGTGGGCCTGGTGCTGCGCCGCGGCGACCTGGTGCGCCGCGG
>JBBQEF010000021.1:0-30286 GCA_038320445.1 Mycobacteriales bacterium | reverse complement strand
AATGGGGCCGCCGAGACATCCGGCCGCCCCTTCCCTGTTGTAAGGGGGACCAGCCATGGGGCGCGGACGAGCCAAGGCCAAGCAGACGAAGGTGGCCCGCGAGCTCAAGTACAGCTCCCCCACGATGGATCTCGACGCGCTGCAACGCGAGATCGGTAGTGGGACGGTGCTCCACGACGACGGGAAGGCGGATGACGACTACGACGACCCGTACGCCCCCGCCGATCTCGACGAGGACGACGAGCCCCCGGTCGTGCGGCGCAGCCGCTACTGATCCCTGACCTCCGGGCCGGTCAGCTGCTGAGGGTCAGCTCGAACGAGTAGCGGCTCGCGCGGTAGAGGTGCGAGCCGTACTCCACCGCGCGCCCGGCCTCGTCCCACGCCGTGCGGGTCATCGTGAGCACCGGCGCGCCACGGGCGTCCCCGAGCATGCGGGCTTCCGCCGACGTCGCCGCGCGCGCGCCCACCACCTGGTTCGCCATGCGGGGCACGCGGCCCGCGGCGCGCAGCAGTTCGTAGAGGCCCCGTGTCTCGAGGTCCTCGCGGCGGAGCGGCAGCACGTCCACGGGCACCGCGTTGTGCATGATCGCCAGGGGCTCTCCACCGGCGTGGCGCAGCCGCTCGAACCACGCGATCTCGGTGCCGTCGGGCACGCCGAGGGCATCGGCGATGTAGTCGGGCGCGGGCTTGATCTCGAACAGCCGGATCTCGGTGTGCGGCTGCTGGCCGCTCTTGGCCAGGTCGTCGTAGAGGCTGGAGAGCTCCACCGGCCTGCGCACCTTCGGGTGCACGATCTGCGTGCCGACCCCGCGCTTGCGCACCAGCATGCCGCGTTCCACCAGGTACTGGATGGCCCGGCGCATCGTCGGGCGCGAGACACCCAGGCGTGTGGCGAGCTCCACCTCGTTCTGCAGCCGGCCACCGACCGGCATCTCGCCGTCCTCGATGAGCTGCTGCAGCCGCGTCGCGACCTGGAAGTACAAGGGGACCGGGCTGGAACGGTCCAGTGCCACCTCGGGAACGAGACCACCGGTCGTCGTCCGCTCCGTCACGGTTCCCCCTGGGGTACTTTGTCAGGACAAAGTGTTGACGTACTTGTGCCCTGGAGAGTACACCTTTGTGCCGTGACCGCCGACGTTCTGACCATGGGCCGCATCAGTGTGGACGTGTATCCGCAGCAGGTGGGCGTCTCCCTGCGCGAGGTGACCTCGTTCGGCAAGTACCTCGGCGGGAGCCCGACGAACGTTGCCGTGGCCGCAGCCCGATACGGGCGGAGCAGCGCCGTGATCACGCGGACCGGGCAGGACCCCTTCGGCGAGTACCTGCACGACGCCCTGCGCGGCTTCGGCGTCGACGACCGCTTCGTCACCGCCGTGCCCGGGGTGCCCACGCCGGTGGTGTTCTGCGAGATCTTCCCGCCCGACGACTTCCCGCTGTACTTCTACCGCGACGCGCTCGCACCCGACATGCGCATCCGCGCCGACGAGCTGGACCTCGACGCCGTGCGCGACGCCGACGTCTTCTGGGTCACCGTCACCGGCCTGTCGCAGGAGCCCAGCCGCGAGGCCACGCTCGCCGCGCTCCGGGCCCGGGGCAGGCGCGGCATCACGATTCTCGACCTGGACTACCGCCCGATGTTCTGGGACTCCCGCGAGGAGGCCCGGCGCTGGGTGCGGGAGGCGCTCCCGCACGTGAGCGTCGCCGTCGGGAACCTCGACGAGTGCGACACCGCCGTCGGGGTCCGCGAGCCGCGGGGCGCGGCGAAGGCGCTGCACGAGGCCGGCGTCGAGCTGGCCGTCGTCAAGCAGGGGCCGGCCGGCGTCCTCGCCTCGAACGGCACCGAGGAGGTCGAGGTGCCCCCCGCGCCGGTCGAGGTGGTCAACGGCCTGGGGGCCGGGGACGCCTTCGGCGGAGCGCTCTGCCACTCCCTTCTCGCCGGCTGGGACCTCGAGCGGTCCATGAGGTTCTGCAACGCCGCCGGTGCCATCGTCGCCGGGCGCCTGGCCTGCGCCGACGCCATGCCCACCGCCGCCGAGGTCGAGGCCAAGATCGAGGAGGGTCGCTCGCGGGCCCGAGCGTCGGCACCGGCTCCGCGGAGCGCAGGCGGAGAGGTCATGGGAGGAGCCCGTGCGTGAGGACCAGCTCCGCCGGCTGGTGGACATCCGCGTCCAGCACCCGGAGGCCGTCGCCGAGGCCGCGGCCGCCCGCCGCAGGCCCGCCTCCCTGCTCGCCGGGCACGGCAAGCTGATGATGATCGCCGCCGACCACCCGGCCCGGGGCGCGCTGCGCGCCGGGGCGCGGGAGTTCGCGATGGGCGACCGGAGCGACCTGCTCGACCGGCTGGTGCTCGCGCTGTCGCGGCCCGGTGTCAACGGCGTGCTCGGCACCCCGGACATCCTCGAGGACCTGCTCCTGCTCGGGGCGCTGGACGACAAGGTGGTCGTCGGCTCGATGAACCGCGGCGGGCTCGCCGGCACCACGTTCGAGATCGACGACCGCTTCACCGGCTACGACGCCGCCGCCATCGCGGCGTCCGGGTTCGAGGGCGGCAAGATGCTCACCCGCATCGACGCCGCCGACCCCTCGACCGTCGTCACGCTGGAGGCCTGTGCCCGCGCCGTCGGCGACCTCGCGGGCCACGGGCTGATGGCGATGATCGAGCCGTTCATCTCCCACCGCGTCGACGGCCGCGTGCGCAACGAGCTCACCGCCGACGCCATGATCCGCGCGATGACGGTGGCCGCCGGGTTGGGCCGCACGTCGGCCCACACCTGGCTGAAGGTCCCGATCGTCGACGACATGGAACGCGCGATGGCCGCCAGCACGCTGCCCGCGCTGATCCTGGGCGGCGAGGTGTCCACCGACCCGGACGCCGCGTTCGCGAGCTGGAGCAAGGCGCTCGCCCTGCCCACGGTGCAGGGCCTGGTGATCGGCCGGTCGCTGCTCTACCCGCCGGACGACGACGTGGCGAAGGCCGTCGACGCGGCGGTGGGGCTGCTGTGAGCGGCTTCGCCACCCGTGCGCGGAAAACGTCGCCAGAGCGACGGTTTCCGCGCACGAGAACGGGAGGTGCGCGATGAGTGATCACGTGGTCCGGCGCGGGCAGAGCACCGAGGGGCCGTTCTCGCTGGTCATCACGCCGAAGAGCGCCGGGTGGGGCTACAGCTCGCTGCGCGTCGTCGAGCTCCCGCCGGGCGGGAGCGCGTCGTGGAGCACCGGCGAGGACGAGACGGTCGTGTTGCCGCTCTCCGGCGCGTGCGTCGTCGAGTGCGACGGCGAGCGCTTCGAGCTGGCCGGGCGCGAGTCGGTGTTCTCCCGCGTCACGGACTTCGCCTACGTCCCCCGCGACGCCGACGTGACGGTCACCAGCGTGGAAGGGGGCCGGTTCGCGCTGCCCGCCGCCCGCGCCACCCGGCGGCTGCCCGCGCGCTACGGACCCGCCGAGGGCGTGCAGGTGGAGTTGCGCGGAGCCGGGCACGCCAGCCGCCAGGTCAACAACTTCTGCAACCCGGCGTCGTTCGAGGCCGACAAGCTGATCGCCGTCGAGGTGCTCACGCCGGGCGGCAACTGGTCGTCGTTCCCGCCGCACAAGCACGACGAGGAGCGCGAGGGCGAGTCCGTGTTGGAGGAGGTGTACTACTTCGAGGTCGGCCCAACCGGCCCGGCCGGCTCCATCAACACAGCAGGGGTCGGCTACCAGCGCGTCTACACGTCCGGACCGGGCCGCGAGATCGACGTCTGCGCCGAGGTGCGCACCGGCGACACCGTGCTGATCCCCCACGGCTGGCACGGCCCGTCGATGGCCGCGCCCGGCTACGACCTCTACTACCTCAACGTCATGGCCGGCCCGAGCCCCGAGCGGGCCTGGCTGATCTGCGACGACCCCGCGCACGCGTGGGTCCGCGGCACCTGGGACAGCCAGGACATCGACCCCCGGCTGCCCATGACCTCGACGGAGGAGAAGAAGTGAGGCTCACTGTCGCCCAGGCCCTCGTCCGGTTCCTCGCGCGCCAGTACAGCGAGCGCGACGGCGTCGAGCAGCGCCTGATCCCCGGCTGCTTCGGCATCTTCGGCCACGGCAACGTGGCCGGGGTCGGGCAGGCGCTGCTGGAGGTCGCGCTGCAGTCGAAGGACGGGCCCGGCGAGCTGCCCTACCACCTGGCCCGCAACGAGCAGGGCATGGTACACGCCTCCGTGGGCTTCTCCCGGATGCGCAACCGGCTGCAGGCCATGGCGTGCACCGCGTCGATCGGGCCGGGGTCGTCCAACATGCTCACCGGCGCCGCGCTCGCCACCACCAACCGCATCCCGGTGCTGCTGCTGCCCAGCGACGTCTTCGCCACCCGCGTCGCGTCGCCCGTCCTGCAGGAGCTGGAGACACCGACCGGCAACGACGTGTCGGTCAACGACGCGTTCCGCCCGCTCTCGGTGTTCTTCGACCGGGTGTGGCGGCCCGAGCAGCTGCCGTCGGCGCTGCTCGGCGCGATGCGGGCGCTCACCGACCCGGCGCAGACCGGTGCCGTCACGATCGCGCTGCCCCAGGACGTGCAGGCCGAGGCACACGACTGGCCGCCCGCCCTGTTCGCGAAGCGGGTGTGGCACATACAGCGGCCGGCCCCGGACACGGCGGCGCTCGCCCGGGCGGTCGCGATCATCCGGTCGGCGAAGTCCCCGCTGCTCATCGCGGGCGGTGGCGTCCACTACTCCGAGGCCACCGAGGCCCTGCGCCGCTTCACCGACGCCACCGGCATCCCGGTCGCCGACACCCAGGCCGGCAAGGGTGCGATCCTCTGGGACCACCCGAACGCCGTCGGCGGCGTCGGTTCCACCGGCTCCCCCGTCGCCAACGCGCTGGCCCGCGACGCCGACGTGATCATCGGGGTCGGCACGCGCTACAGCGACTTCACCACCGCGTCGCGCACCGCGTTCCAGCACCCGGACGTGCGGTTCGTGAACCTCAACATCGCCGGCTTCGACGCCGCCAAGCACGCAGGCGAATCGCTCGTGGCGGACGCCCGCGAGGGGCTCGACGCGCTCACCGGGGCGCTGGCCGGCCACCGGGTCGGGAAGACGTGGGACAGCGCCGCCTGGAACCGCGTCGTCGACGAGTCCTTCCACCTCGGCCACCAGCCGCTCCCGGCCCAGACCGAGGTGCTCGGGGCCCTCAACGAGGAGATGGACGCGCGCGACGTCGTCGTGCAGGCGGCCGGCTCCATGCCCGGTGACCTGCAGATGCTCTGGCGCGCGCGGGACGCGAAGCAGTACCACGTCGAGTACGCCTACAGCTGCATGGGCTACGAGATCGCGGGCGCGCTGGGGGTCAAGATGGCTGTGATGGCCGATCCTGGTCCCCCCCGGGAGGTGTTCGCGCTCGTCGGCGACGGCTCCTATCTGATGATGTGCCACGAGATCGTCACGGCCGTGTCGGAGGGGATCAAGCTCAACCTCGTCATCGTCCAGAACCACGGGTTCGCCTCGATCGGCGCCCTCTCGGAGTCGCTGGGCTCGCAACGATTCGGTACGAACTACCGCTTCCGGGACGCCGCCACCGGCATGCTCGACGGCGACACGCTGCCGATCGACCTGGCCGCCAACGCGGCGTCGCTGGGTGCGGAGGTGATCCGGGTGCGGACGATCGCGGAGTTCCGGGCCGCCATCCACACCTCACGCGCCAGCACCCTCACCACCGCGATCCACATCGAGACCGACCCGCTCGCGCCCGTCCCGTCGTCGGAGAGCTGGTGGGACGTGCCCGTCGCCGAGGTCGCGCAGATCGACAGCACGCAGCAGGCCCGCAAGACCTACGAGGCGCACAAGGCAACCCAGCGCCCTTTGATCGGGAGGAACCAGCCTTGAGGACGATCACGCACTGGATCGGCGGCAAGCCGGCCACGGGCGACTCCACCCGCACGAGTGCGGTGTGGAACCCTGCGACGGGCGTCCAGCAGGCGGAGGTGCTGCTCGGCAGCACCACCGACGTCGACACGGCCGTACGAGCCGCCGCCGCCGCGTTCGAGACCTGGTCGCAGGCGTCGCTCGCGCAGCGCACCACGGTGATGTTCGCGTTCCGCGAGCTGGTCAACGCCCGCGCAGGAGACTTCGCCGAGATCGTCTCCGACGAGCACGGCAAGGTGCTCTCCGACGCGCGTGGCGAGGTGCAGCGCGGGCTGGAGGTGATCGAGTACGCCTGCGGCATCCCGACGCTGCTCAAGGGCGAGTACTCCGACCAGGTCTCGGGCGGCGTCGACCTGTTCTCGTTCCGCCAGCCGCTGGGGGTCTGCGCCGGCATCACGCCGTTCAACTTCCCGGCCATGGTGCCGATGTGGATGTACCCGGTCGCCATCGCGTGCGGCAACACGTTCGTGCTCAAGCCCAGCGAGCGCGACCCGAGCGCGTCGATGCTCGCCGCCGAGCTGTGGACCGAGGCGGGCCTGCCCGACGGCGTGTTCAACGTGGTGCACGGCGACAAGGAGTCGGTCGACGCGCTGCTCGACCACCCCGACGTCGCGGCCGTCTCCTTCGTCGGCTCCACGCCGATCGCCCGGTACATCCACGAGCGCGGTACCGCCAACGGCAAGCGCGTGCAGGCACTGGGCGGCGCCAAGAACCACGCGGTCGTGATGCCCGACGCGGGCATCGACTTCGCCTCCGACCACCTCGTCGCCGCCGCGTTCGGCTCGGCGGGCGAGCGCTGCATGGCGATCTCCGCGGCCGTCGCCGTCGGGGGCGCGGCCGACGAGCTCGTGGCCGCCGTGAGCGAGAAGGCCCGGGCCACGAAGGTCGGCTCCGGCCGCGACTCGACCAGCGAGATGGGCCCCGTCGTCACCGCCGCCGCCCGCGACCGCATCGTCGGCCTCATCGGCACCGCCCCCGACCAGGGCGCCGACCTCGTGGTCGACGGCCGCGGCCTGACCGTCCCCGGCTTCGAGAACGGGTTCTTCGTCGGCCCGACCGTGATCGACAACGTCACGACCGCCATGGACGTGTACCGCCAGGAGATCTTCGGCCCGGTGCTGTCGGTGGTCCGCGCCGAATCCGTCGACGAGGCCATCGCGCTGATCAACTCCAACCCGTACGGCAACGGGACGGCGATCTTCACCAGCTCCGGCGACGCGGCGCGGCGGTTCCAGCGCGGCGTCAACGTCGGGATGATCGGGATCAACGTGCCGGTGCCGGTGCCGATGTCCTACTACTCCTTCGGCGGCTGGAAGGACTCGCTCTTCGGCGACAAGCACATCCACGGCCCCGAGGGCGTCTCGTTCTACACGCGCGGCAAGGTCGTGACGGCCCGCTGGCCGCACGTCGAGGCCGCGTCCGGCTCCTCGTTCTCCTTCCCCACGAGCACCTGATGGGCGTCTCCGTCGGTCTGATCGGCACCGGCATGATCGGCCAGGACCACCTGCGGCGGCTCACCCGCAGGCTGTCCGGGGTGCGGGTCGCCGCCGTCACCGACGTCGACCTGGATCGGGCCCGCACCGTCGCCGACGACGTGCCGGGCGCGACGGTCCACGGGTCGGGGCAGGCACTGATCGCCGACCCGGCCGTGGACGCCGTCGTCGTCACCTCGTGGGGCCCGACGCACGAGGAGTACGTGCTCGCCGCCATCGCGGCGGGCAAGCAGGTGTTCTGCGAGAAGCCGCTGGCCACCACGCGTGAGGCCTGCGACCGGATCGTCGACGCCGAGGTCGCGGCCGGGCACCGGCTGGTGTCGGTGGGCTTCATGCGCCGCTACGACCCGCAGTACCTGGCCATGAAGGCCGTGGTGACCGGGGGTGACATCGGCACACCGCTGCTCATGCACGCGGCGCACCGCAACCCGTCCGTGCCGGACCACTACACCAGTGACATGATCATCAACGACTCCACGGTCCACGACATCGACGTCGCGCGCTGGATGTTCGACGAGGAGATCGCCGCGGTCACCGTGCTCAAGCCGCGGCGCTCCTCCAAGGCGCGGGAAGGGTTCGACGACCCGCTGCTGGTGCTGCTGCAGATGACCTCCGGCGTGCTGGTGGACGTCGAGGCGTCGGTGAACGCGGGCTTCGCGTACGACATCCGCGGGGAGGTCGTCGGCGAGGACGGCACGGTCGAGCTGTCCGAGCCGGCCGGTGCGCTGGTGAAGCGGGCCGGGTCGGTGTCCGCACGGGTTCCTGCCGACTGGCGGGAGCGGTTCGCCACGGCGTTCGACGTCGAGGTCCAGGCGTGGATCGACGCCGTCGCCACCGGGAGCGCCACCGGTCCGTCGGCCTGGGACGGCTACGCCGCGACGGTCTGCTGCGACGCCGGCCTCGCCGCGCTCCGCTCGGGGGCCCGCGAGCCGGTCGTGCTGCGGGACAAACCGGACCTGTACAAGGCGGACCTGGCGTGAGCACCCCCGACGTGATCGTTCCCTCGGAGGCGGCGTGACACGAGTGGCGATCGGGCTCGCCGGCTTGGGGCGGATGGGGCGTGTCCATGCCCGCAGCCTGACGGCACGCTGCGCCGATGCTGCCCTGGCCTGCGTCTACGACGCCGATCCGGCGGTCGCCCAGCAGGCCGCGGCCGAGCTGGACGTGCCGTGGGCGGAGTCGTTCGCGGAGCTGCTGGAACGCTGCACCGCCGTCGCGATCGCCACGTCGACCGCCGCCCACGCACCGCTGACGATCGAGGCCGCCGAGGCGGGCCGGGCGGTGTTCTGCGAGAAGCCGCTGTCGCTCGACCGCGACGCCGCGGTGGCGGCCGTCGAGGTGTGCGAGGAGGCGGGGGTGGCACTGCAGGTGGGCTTCCACCGCCGCTTCGACCCGGACTGGGTGGCCGCCGCCGAGCGGATCCGGGCGGGCGAGCTGGGTGAGGTGCAGCTGTTCCGCACGTCGCTGCGCGACATGGATCCGCCCGACCCGGCGTTCCTCCAGCACTCGGGCGGATTCTTCACCGACGTCACCGTGCACGACCTGGACGTGGCACGCTGGCTGGTCGGCGAGGTCGCCTCGGTGACGGCGCACGGTGCGGCGGCCGACCCGGCCTTCGCCGCCTACGACGACATCGACACGGCCGTGGTGGTGCTGCGGTTCGCGAACGGCGCCCTCGGCGTGATCGACAACAGCCGCTCCGCCCGCTACGGGTACGAGTGCTCCACCGAGGTGATGGGCACCCTGGCCACCGCCCGCATCGACGCGCCGCACCCGCGCGGTCTGGAGTGGCGCACCCGCAGCGGCGCGTCCCGCGGGTTCGCCCGGGACTTCGAG
The DNA here is from genome assembly GCA_038320445.1 of Mycobacteriales bacterium. Lineage (GTDB taxonomy): Bacteria > Actinomycetota > Actinomycetes > Mycobacteriales > Pseudonocardiaceae > Pseudonocardia. Next base: position 21,062 of record JBBQEF010000021.1, on the reverse strand, counting down.
GAGCGCTACCCCTTCGCGTACGCGGCCGAGCTCGACGCGTTCGCGCGCTGCGTCCGCGACGGGAGCCCACCGCTCGTCACCGGGCGCGACGCGATCGCCGCCGGTGACCTGGCCGCCGCGGCCACGGAGTCGTGGCGCAGCGGCACCACCGTCGATGTGGAGATATCCGTTTGAGAATTGGTTCTTGAGTCGTTATCCGAAGTTGCCCTATCACGTGGGACGAGGCGATCACGAGTCGCCGGCCACCGTTGCCCGAACCGACTGAGATCGACCCCGAAAGGATCCCCCGATGAGACTCCGCAATGGCGTCGCCATCGCCGCCTCGGCCCTGCTGTTGCTGGCCGCGGGCTGCAGTGGCACCGGACAGGCCCCTACCGCGAGCACGAGCGGCGGCGGCACCGGCAAGTACGGGTACACCATCGCCGTGGTCACCCACGGCGCAGCAGGCGACACGTTCTGGGACGTCGTCAAGAAGGGCGCCGAGAAGGCCGGTGCCGACATGGGCGACACGGTCAGCTACCAGGACTCGGGTGGCGACCCGGCCAAGCAGTCCCAGCTGATCGACGCCGCGGTGAACCAGAAGGTCGACGGGCTGGTCGTCTCCATGGCCAACCCGGACGCGCTCAAGGCGTCCATCGAGAAGGCGGTGGCCGCGGGCATCCCGGTGATCACCATCAACTCCGGCCAGGACAAGTCCAAGGACTTCGGGGCACTCGCCCACGTCGGCCAGGACGAGTCCATCGCCGGGCAGGGCGCCGGGGCGCAGATGAAGGCGGCCGGTGTCACCCACGCCCTCTGCGTGATCCAGGAGGCCGGCAACATCGGCCTCGAACAGCGCTGCGCAGGATTCACGCAGGGCCTCGGTGGCCAGGTGGACAACCTGCAGGTCGAGAACAGCAACCCGACGGGCGCGCAGTCGACGATCACGTCCAAGCTGCAGTCCGACAAGACGATCAACGGTGTCCTCACGCTGGGCCCGGTCATCGGCGCTGTGGCGATCAAGGCCGTGGGCGACTCCGGTTCGACGGCCAAGCTCGCGACGTTCGACCTCAACGGTGACGTCACCCAGGCCATCGCCGACGGCAAGATGCTGTTCGCCGTCGACCAGCAGCAGTACACCCAGGGCTACCTGCCCATCGTGATGCTGACGCTGTACAAGGCCAACCTCAACACCATCGGTGGCGGGCAGCCGGTCCTCACCGGTCCCGGCTACGTCACGAAGGACAACGCCGCCAAGGTCAAGGACCTCGCCACCCAGGGCACCCGCTAGGCATCCGGCGCGAGGGGAGCCGGTGATCCACCGGCTCCCCTCCACCGGGGAATCGGGAGTACAGCAATCATGACCACAACACTGTCCCCACCGCCGCCGGCCGGCGCCGACGAGCGGGTGGCCAAGGTCGGGATCGTCCGGCGGCTCGTCGTGCGGCCCGAGATCGGATCGTTGATCGGCGCCGTCGTGCTGTTCGTCTTGTTCGCCGCGGCGTCGTCCAACTTCTACTCGCTCGCCGGCATCTCGAACTGGCTCGACCCCGCATCGCTGTTCGGCATCATGGCCGTCGGGGTCGCGCTGCTGATGATCGGTGGCCACTTCGACCTGTCCGCAGGCGTGCTCACCGGCACCGCCGGGCTGGCCACGGCGGTGATGACCACCAAGTGGGGCCTGAACATCTGGCTGGCGCTGCTGCTGTCACTGGCGCTCTGCCTCGGCATCGGCTTCACCAACGGCTACCTGGTGACCCGCACCGGCCTGCCCAGCTTCATCATCACCCTCGCCACGTTCCTGATGCTGCAGGGCCTCAACCTCGCGGTCACCAAGCTGATCACGGGCACGGTGTCCGTCGGTGGCATGGCGACCGTGCCGTTCTACGACAGCGTCCGGCCGATCTTCGCAAGCAAGATCAACATCCTCGGGGTGGATTTCAAGATCCAGATTCTGTGGTGGATCCTGGCCACGGCGGTCGGCGCCTGGGTCCTGGCCAAGACCCGCTTCGGCAACTGGACGTTCGCCGTGGGCGGCGACCCGGTCGCCAGCCGCAACGTCGGCGTCCCGGCCACCCGCACCACGATCACGCTGTTCATGATCGTCAGCGGGTTCGCGTGGCTGGTGGGCTCGCTCAAGCTGCTGGAGCAGACCTCGGTGCAGACCAGCCAGGGCTTCGGCGAGGAGCTGATCTACATCGTCGCCGCGGTCATCGGTGGCTGCCTGCTCACCGGCGGCTACGGCTCGGTGATCGGCGCCTCCATCGGGGCACTGATCTTCGGCATGACCAATCAGGGCATCGTGTACGCGGGCCTCGACAGCGACTGGTTCAAGTTCTTCCTCGGCGCGATGCTGCTGCTCGCCGTGCTCGCGAACCAGTTCGTCCGCCGCTTCGCCGAGAGCAGGAAGGGGTAGCAGACGATGAGCGTCCAGGTCGAACGGAAGCACGGCGACGCGCCGCTGATGGAGATCCGCAACGTCTCCAAGGTCTTCGGCAGCGTGCTCGCCCTGCAGGACATCTCCACGAAGGTCGGCGCCGCGGCGGTGACCTGCGTCCTGGGGGACAACGGTGCCGGCAAGTCGACGCTGATCAAGATCTTCGCCGGGGTGCACCAGCACGACGGCGGGGAGTTCCTGGTGGAGGGCGAACCGGTGGCGTTCACCTCGCCGCGCGAGGCGCTCGATGCCGGCATCGCCACCGTGTACCAGGATCTCGCGGTGGTGCGCCTGATGCCGGTGTGGCGGAACTTCTTCCTCGGGTCGGAGGTCCGCAAGGGTCGAGGTCCCGCCGCGCGGCTGGACACCGATGCCATGCGCAGGACCACCAAGGCCGAACTCCTCGCGATGGGCATCGACCTGCGCGACGTCGACCAGCCGATCGGCACGCTGTCGGGCGGCGAGCGGCAGTGCGTGGCGATCGCGCGGGCGGTGTACTTCGGCGCCAAGGTGCTCATCCTGGACGAGCCCACCGCGGCCTTGGGCGTGAAGCAGGCCGGTGTGGTGCTGAAGTACGTCATCCAGGCCAAGGAGCGCGGGCTGGGCGTCATCTTCATCACCCACAACCCGCACCACGCCTACCCGGTCGGCGACCGGTTCATGCTGCTCAAGCGGGGCCGCAGCCTCGGTGACTTCGCCAAGAGCGAGATCACGCGCGACGAGCTGACCGCCTTGATGGCCGGCGGGGCGGAGCTCGAGGCGCTCAGCCACGAGCTGGAGGGCGGCGGGGGTGCAGCCGCCGAGGCGGCGGCCGAGTTGGAGGCCGGGGTGCAGGACCTCGGCGTCCAGGCCGCCGAGGAGCACCTCGGCCAGCCGACGGGCAAGACTGTCTAGCCCCCCGGGCCACGGTGCGACCCTGTGGTCCACCGTGGCCCGGTTTCCCGGTCCCGCGGAGGAGCCGTCATGACAAGCAAGATCGCCGGAGCCCCCATCTCGTGGGGGGTGTGCGAGGTGCCCGGCTGGGGCTATCAACTCGCCCCGTCGCGCGTGCTCGCCGAGATGGCGGCCGTCGGGCTGGCCGCCACCGAGTTCGGCCCGGAAGGTTTCCTGCCCGCGGACCCCCGCGAGGTGCTGGCCCACCACGGCCTGCAGGCCATCGGCGGCTTCACCCCGCTGCTCCTGCACGTGCCCGGCCACGATCCCGTGCCGGAGGTGCAGAAGCTGCTGGTCACCTACGCGGCCACCGGCTCCGACACCGTCGTGCTCTCGGCCATCAGCGGCCTCGACGGCTACGACGCCCGCCCGGAGCTGGACGACGCCGGCTGGCGGACCCTGCTCACGAACCTCGACCGGCTGCAGGCGATGGCCGTCGAGCACGGCGTGCAGGCGGTGCTGCACCCGCACGTCGGCACGATGGTGGAGAACACCTCCGACGTGCAGATGGTCCTGGAAGGCTCGTCGATCGCGCTGTGCCTCGACACCGGCCACCTGCTGATCGGCGGCACCGACCCCGCCGAGCTGACCCGCCAGGCCCCGGAACGCATCGCCCACACCCACATCAAGGACGTCGACCTCGGGCTCGCCAAGCAGGTCCAGGACGGCAGGCGCACCTACACCGAGGCCGTCCGCGAGGGCATGTACCGCCCGGTCGGACGCGGCGACGTCGACTTCGCGGCGATCTTCGGGTACCTGCGCGGCCACGAGTACGACGGCTGGTACGTGCTGGAACAGGACACGATCCTGACCGAGGCGCCGTCGGGCGAGGGCCCGCTGGCCGACGTCCGCACCAGCGTCGACGAGCTCCGCGCCCTCCTCACGCCATGACCCCGCGGGTCGGCCGCCGCCCGGGGCCGCACGGCCCCCGATAGGCCGCTGCGGTGCGGTTCCCGGCGGTCGCCGGCAGTTGCGGAACCGCAAGCAAAGCGTGCGGCGGCGGCGCCACCGTCACCCGAGATCGATTCTGCCCGTTGTCTCCCGACCAGATGATGGTCGCACCATCAACCCGGTCTGAAGGAGCACGCATCATGGCCCTCACCACCGCACGTGTCGGCGTCCTCGGCGCCCTGCTCGCGGGGCTCGCCATCGCCCTGCCCACCGCCGCGTTCGCCGGAACGCCGCCACCGGCGTCCGACCACGCCACAGCCGTATCGAGCCCGAGCGCCGTCGGGACCACCGCCGTCTTCGGGTCGGTCACGCCGAACGCAGCGCTCACCCGCGGCCCGGCGTCCACAACCGCCGAGGCGAAGCCCACCTGCTTCACCTGTGTGGAGGTCGGCCCGTCGCCGCAGATCCTCCCGTCGCCGTTCGTGTTCACCTACGCGTTCGACCACCACCTCGCCATCGGCGGCGGCTACTTCACCGTCGGGCAGCCCGTCGTCGTCCGCGTGGTGCGCGACGACGGGGTGCGCGAGCTGAACCGGCGCGTCGTCGCCCGGACCCATCCCATCACGCCCGGAGGTGCGGTCTACCTCCACACCGACATGGCCGACTCCACCACCTGCGGCTTCAGCCGTCCGAACGGCTACGTCCAGGCCTACGACACCTCGAGCCAGCGGTGGTCGGCCCGGACCCGGGTGGCGATCTGCCACTTCATCGACGGCACCGGCGACTTCGGCAACCACCCCGCCGACGACTGACAGCCGGGCCCACGGAGCCTTGATCGGTGCGAGCCGAACAGCGGGGCCCCGGTCGGGGCGGCCCTGTGCGGTTCGCACGGATCACCGACCGGGCGCGACGGGGGGTCAGGTCAGGACGACGAGCGTGTGCGCCCCCCGCGCATCGGTGGGGACGCGCACCTCGGTGCCGCGAGCCGTGGTCACGAGCTGCGGTGTCACCGGGCGCCCGTCGAGCGTGACCGTGCGCGGCGACGCGCCTGCGGGCAGCAGGGCGCCGATCGTCAGCGCCGTCGGGAGGTGCGGGGTGACGACGGTGCGCAGGACGCGGCCGGTGTGGGTGGCCTCGACGTCGACGGATCCGGCGCCGAGCCGCACGCCCCTGCCGGCCACGCGGATCTGACCGTCGGGCACCTGCGGGACGACGGTGACCACGCCGCGGCCCAGGTCGGGGTCGATCCCGAGCTCGCTGTGCACCACCGGCCAGAGCACGCCGTAGGAGCCCCACGCCTGCAGCACCGAGGAGCGCTCGGTGAACTTCAGGTCGATGTTGGACCCGAAGCTGCCACCCGGCGCGATCTCCGGGGAGGCGCCCGGCATCTCCCACACCGACGGGTCGAGCTGGATGCGCGCCAGTGCCGTCGTGTCGTGCTGGAGCTGGCCGGGGCCCATCCGGCCGAAGTTGGCCTCCGACACCGAGCGGATCGACGTCGTCAGCGAGAACGCCGAGCGCTCGCTCGGCACGGCGGAGACCACGGTGTCGCAGCTCGGGCCCGGGTTGCCGGCCGCGTCGGACGTCGGGCCGGTGCCGGTGTGCCACATGCCGAGCGGGAACGAGTAGCAGGCCTGCTCGCGCTCGCCGAGGGTGGCGGTGCCGTGCTCCTGGGAGGCGAGCGGGCGCGCCGGCCGGCCGGGCCGGACGAGCACGGCGTCGGTCGGGGTCAGGCCGATCCAGTGCCGCTGGTAGATCTTCTGCCCGGTGGCGCCGTCGCGTGAGTCGGCGTAGGAGGCGGTGTCGCCGCCGTAGAACCAGTCGGCCTCGAACTTCTGCTCCAGCGCGGTGGCGCGGTCACCGGCCCAGGACGCGGTGGCCGCGTCCCGCTTGGCGATCGCCATGTCCTGCAGGTCCCGCAGCCCGCGGATCGTGTAGACGGCGTTGTCCAGCTTCTCCGGGCCCATGCCGTTGCGCTCGACGTTGCCCAGACCCTCCGGCCAGCCGTCCTTGTCGGTGTCGAGCACGTTCACGACGTAACGCATGTTGCGCACGGAGAAGTCGTAGAACTCGTCGCGCAGCGCGTTGTCGCCGGTCCAGCGCCAGAGGGTCGCGACGGCGCTGGGGAACTTGGCCGTCTCGTCGGTGTTGCCCTTCGCGTCGTTCGTACCGAAGTAGACGTCCCCTGTGGACACCATCTCGTGCATGACCTTGCCGGAGCGCTGGTTCACGACCTCGCTGATGTCGCGCAGGGCCCGCAGGTGCGAGGTGATCGTCTCGAACTGGCCCGACGCGACGGCGGAGAACGCGGTGTACTCGCCGTCGGTGCCGAACAACCACGGGTAGTCCGGCCAGCCCGCGCCGTACCAGCGGGCGTCAGCGAGCGTGCCGACCGGCGCCGGGTACTGCTTGCCCTCGTCGGTCACGCGCAGTGTCAGGTCCTTCGCCTCCTGCACGGAGTCGGCGAGGTTCTGCTTGTACTGGTCCACCGACCGCTGCAGCAGACGGTCGCCCGGCAGGTCGACGACCGTGCGGGCGGCGACGGTGGCCCGAGCGGACTTCTTGGCGTCGAGCAGGGCGTCGGGGCGGGCCAGCAGCGCGCGCAGGGTCGCCGTGGCCCCGGCGGGGCCGGTCTCGGAGCCGCCGACGGCGAACCACACCGTCGTCGGGCGGCCCGGCTGCACGGGGAGCGTGTAGCGCAGCTGCCCGCCGGTGCCCTTGCCGTAGGCGGTGTCGTCGCAGCGGGCCGGGGCCGGTGGTGTGTTCGGGCCGCTCGCGCCGCAGATGACGGCCGGGTCCTGCGGGCCGCGGTGGTTCGGGCCCAGCTCCGACCCCGTCGGGGTGGCCGTCGAGCCGACCGCGGCAGCCCAGTCGTGGGCCGTGGCGTTGGGGACGGGCGGGGTGCCGGTCTCGCGGAACACCAGCGCGTTGCCGTCGACGGCGCCGGTGTCGGGCAGGTTGAACGCCGTCTCGCTCGGTGTGGTCTCGCCCCAGGGGTAGGCGCCCATCAGCTCCGAGTGCGCGTCGAGGGTCAGCGCAACCGAACGGGCCGGGCCACGGGAGCTCACCGTCAGCCCGACGAGCAGGCCCCGCTGCCCGTCCGGAACGACATCGGTGCGCGCGACATCGACGCTCCCCGTGCGGTAGTCCACGCGGGTGTAGCCCGGCGCGCTGGTGAACTTCTGCGCTGCGGCGTCCTTGCCGCCCAGCCAGGATCCGTTCACGCCGAACCACACGCCGTCCAGCAGCTTGATCGGCGGGCTCCAGATGCCGCCCATCTCGCCGCGGGTGTGGAATCCGAGGGCGGGATAGAGCCCGGATGCGTCGGGGATCTCGTAGGCGCGATCGCCGATGACCGGCGCCCGGCGGTCGGCGAGCCGCGTCGTCGTCGAGAGCTCCGACGAACCCGGTGGCGCCGCGGCCGCGGGGAGCGCGCCGACGAGCCCGGTCAGCAGCAACGACCCGCACAGCGCGGGAACCACACGGCGCAACCTTGCGCGCACAGCACACCTCCGGAAGAGGGACCCAGGCGGTGCGAACCGTAGCGGCGAGCGGACGACTTCGCCGGTCCTGGCGCTGCCCCTACCATCGGGGGATGGCGCGACGCGTGACGCAGGCGGACGTCGCCGCACGCGCGGGGGTGTCGCGGGCGCTGGTGTCGCTGGTCCTGCGCGACGCCTCCAACGTCAGCGACCGACGCCGGCAGGTCGTGCTCGACGCGATGGCGGAGCTCGGCTACCGGCCGAACGCCGCGGCGCGGCACCTGGGCCGGCGCACCCACACGATCGGCGTGGTGGTGCAGGACCTGCACTACCCGTTCTTCGCCGAGGTGGTCGACGGGATCCAGAGCAGCGCGACGGGGCTCGGGCTGCAGGTGCTGATCAACACGGGCCTGCGCGACCCGGACATCGAGCGGTCGGCGATCGAGACCTTCCTGGAACTCCGCATGGACGGCATCATCCTGATCTCCCCGGGAATGCCCGACGACCGGCTGCTCGACGTGGCGGGTGTCGTCCCGATGGTGCTGGTCGGCCGCCCGCTCGACGACGGCGCCGTCGACTCCGTGGTCACCGACGACCGGCGCGGCGGGTGGCTGGCCACCCGCCACCTGCTCGACCTCGGGCACCGTCGCATCCTCGACGTCACCGCCGACGTGCCGAACGCCAGCAGCGTCGCCCGCGATGCGGGGTACGGCCGCGCGATGGCCGAGGCGGGCCTCGCCGACGCCGCCCGGACCGTGCGCGCGGGGGACGACATCGTCGCGGCCGCGTCGTCGTGGCCGGGCGAACCCCGCGCGACGGCCGTGTTCGGGCACAACGACTTCGTGGCCGTCGACGCCTGGGCCCGCCTCGCCGCGGCGGGCGAGCCCGCCCCGGCGGTGGTCGGCTACGACAACACGAACTTCGCCGGCCTGCCGCTGCTCTCGCTCAGCAGCGTCGACCAGCCGCGCCTGCTGATGGGCCGCACGGCGGTCGAGATGCTGACCGAACGCGTCGAGGGCCGGACCGAGCCCCGCCACGAGGTGCTGGCCCCGACGCTCGTGCAGCGCCGGAGCAGCCGTCCCGCTCCGAAACGGTGATGCTCGTCGATCGACGCGCCGCCGATCGCCTCTCAGACGGTGAAGGCCGCGCGGAAGCGCTCGAGGGCGAGTTCCGACCCGTCCACGGACGGGTCGATCGCGAAGGCCTCCATCGCCACGACGCCGTCGTAGCCGGCATCGGCCAGTGCGCGGGCGACGAACGGCCAGTTGACCTCGCCCGTGCCCGGCTCGCAGCGGCCCGGCACGTCGGCCACCTGCACCTCGCCGACGTACGGGACGGCGCGGCGGACCAGCTCGACGAGGTTCCCCTCGCCGATCTGGGCGTGGTAGAGGTCGAGGTTCATCTTCAGGTGCGGGCTGCCGACGGCGCGCACGAGCGCGAGCGTGTCCGCGGCGCGGGCGAACGGCGTGCCCGGGTGGTCGACCGCGGTGTTGAGGTTCTCGATCACGTAGGTGACGCCCTCGCGCTCGGCGAGCGCGGCCAGCCGCTCCAGCGTGCGCAACGCGGCGAGCCACATCGGGCCGGTGACGACCTCGACGGGACGGACGGGCAGCCCGCCGTCGCCGAGACCGGTGCCGTGGACGTTGAGGGTCGGGCAGCCGATGGCGCGCGCGAACGCGATCGACGGCTCCGCGGTCCGGAGCAGCTCGTCGGCGCCGTCGGGGGTGACCAGGTCGCCCCCCACGTAGCCGGTCATGGAGGTGAACCGGGCGCCCGAGCCGGCCAGCGCGGCGGGGTCCTTGCCCGTCCAGCCCCAGATCTCGGCCGCGAAGCCCAGGTCGTCGATCCGCGTGATCCGCTCCAGGAGCGGCAGCTCGGTGAAGACCATCTCCGAGCAGACGGCGAGGGTGAAGGTCATGCCGGCACACCCACGCGAGAGCCCGTCCGGTGCGACTCGGTGCACGCCTCGGCGATCGCGAACGCGGCCAGGGCGTCCTCGCCGGTGACGGCGGGGGCACGCCCCTCACGGACGGCTGCGGCGAACTCGCGGAACTCCCCGACGTAGGAGTCGCCCAGCAGGCCGGTGTCGCTCATGGAGGTCGCCGCCGCCCGGCCGCTGCCGTCGTGCAGCCGCATCGACGAGGTGGCCCCGTCGCCCGCGGTGACCATGCCGCCGGAGCCGAAGACTTCGGCGCGGACGTCGTAGCCGTAGGTCGCGGCGAAGTTGGCCTCGGCCGTCGCGATCGCGCCGTTGTCGTAGCGGATGACCACGACGGCCGTGTCGAGCAGGCCGGAGTCCTTGAACTCCGGGGCGATGAGGGCGTCGGCGGTGGCCACCACGTCGACGGCCCGCGCGCCCGGGTTGAGCCAGTTCAGCGTGTCGAAGTCGTGGATCAGGGTCTGGGTGAAGATCGTCCACGGCGGGATCGCGCCCGGGTTCGCGAGGCCCGTGCCCGGGTCGCGGGTCAGCGAGCGCATCAGGCGGACGTCGCCGATGCGGCCGGCGACGACGGCGTCGTGCGCCGCGCGGAAGTCGCGGGCGAACCGCCGGTTGAACCCGACCTGGAAGGCGACGCCGGCGCTCGCCGTGGCGGCCCGGCCCCGGTCGATCTCCGCGAGCGTCATGCCCGCCGGCTTCTCGCAGAACACGTGCTTCCCGGCCCGGGCGGCGGCCACGACGAGCGCCGAGTGGGCGGTGGACGACGCGGCGATGACGACGGCGTCGACGTCGGCTGCGGCGAACACGGCCTCGGGCGAGGTGACACCGCGGGCGCCGAGCGGCCCGGCCAGCGCGGCCGCGGCACCCGGGCGGGGATCGGCGACGGCAACGAGGTCCACTGTGGACACGTGCTCGGCCAGCAGGGTGCCGTGCGATGCGCCGATGCGACCGGCGCCGATGAGTCCGACACGGACGGGAGGGAGAGGCACGACACTTCCTGGGGTCGGGGACGCCAGCACATTAGCACGCGCTAATCGAGCGTCGCCCGCCGCCGACCCAACCCGTCGACGAGGGGTGCGAGCCGCCAGGATCTGCAGGATCAGCCCAGGAACCGGGCGACCGGGACGCCCGGCACGTCGACGCGGATCGCAAATACCCCGCCCGACAGCGGCTTCGCCGCGAGCGCCGCCGGGTCGACCCCGTGCCGCAGCGACGTCACGAAGATCGTGCGCAGGTCAGGGCCGCCGAAGCACGGGGCGGTCGGGCTGGTGCAGGGCAGCGGGACCTGACGGTCCAGCGTGCCGTCGGGCGCCCACCGGTTGAGCACGCCCGCGGTGACGCCGGCGCTCCAGTAGCAGCCCTCCTCGTCGGTGGCGGCGCCGTCGGGGAGGCCGATGGCGCTGGTGGGGCGGGTGAACACGCGCCGGTTCGTGAGCGAGCCGTCGGCGTAGTCGTAGGCCCAGACCGTCCCGCTGCCGGTGTCGCAGTGGAACATCGTGCTGCCGTCGGCGCTCCACGCCAGCCCGTTGGAGATGGCGAGATCGCCGACCACGCGGTGGACGCTCAGATCGGGATCGAGCCGGTAGAGCGCGCCCAGCGGGCGGGAGAGCCGCTCTTCGTCCATCGTCCCGGCGAAGAACCGGCCGTCGGGCGCCACCTTGCCGTCGTTGAAGCGGGTGCCGGGCACGGGTTCCGGGCCGGCGATGAAGGTCAGCGCGCCGGTGTCGAGGTCGAGCAGGTGGAAGCCGTCGACCAGCGCCACCACCGCGCCGCCGCGCTCGCGCAGGCCGAACGAGCCGATGCGCGAGGGCATCGGCCACGTCCGCATCGCGCGGGTACCGAGGTGCAGGCGATGCAGCGCGGGCTCGCGGATGTCGACCCAGTAGAGCGCCTGCTCGGGCTCCGACCAGACCGGCCCCTCACCCAGCTCGGCCTTCACATCGAGCACACAGACGACGTCGGTCACCGCAGCCCCCTCTCGTCGACCCCGACCCGGGCGCGCCGTGGTCGGATTCCAGGCCACCGCGGCCCTGGTCGGCCTGCAAACCTGCTGCAGGGAAAGCGAACGCACCGTATCCGGTGCCGCTCACGCGGGCGTCGGACGATGACGCGGGTGTGCGCCCCGCCGCACGGCGACTCTGTCACGCCGGGCGGCCGTCGGGCGATGACCGGATGTGATGCGTCTTCCGGTGGCTCCCCCGCACGCGGACGATGACGGGATGGCAAGCGGGTGGCGCGGCGCGGTGGCCGCGGTGCGACGGTTCGGGGCCGAGCTCGTGCTGCGGGTGCGCGAGCGCGGCCGGTCCGCGGTGTTCCGCGCCGCGCGCATCGCCGGCGCCACCGTCGCCGCGTTCGTCATCGCCGAGCTGGTGGGGCTGAACGACCCGCCGCCGCTGGTCGCCGCACTGACCGCCGTGCTGGTGGTGCAGGCGACGCTGGCCAGCACGCTGGTCAACGGCGTGCAGCGGGTGCTGAGCGTCGTCGCGGGCGTCGCGCTGGCCGTGGTGCTCGTCTCGGTGGTCGGCCTGACGTGGTGGAGCCTCGGCGCGATCGTCGCGGCGTCCATCCTGGTGGGGCAGATCCTGCGGCTGGGCCCGCACCTGCTGGAGGTGCCGATCAGCGCGATGCTGGTGCTGGGCGTCGGGTACACGACGGCGGCCGAGACCGTGGGGATCTCGCGCGTGGTCGAGACGCTGGTCGGTGCGGCCGTCGGGGTGCTGGTGAACGTCGCGTTCCCGCCCGCCGTGCAGACCCGCTTCGCCGGTCGGGCCGTGGAGAGGTTCGCCGCCGAGATCGCGCACCTGCTCGACGCCGCGGCGGCCGCGCTGGCCGCCGGCCCGGTCGAGGCGGATCTGGCCGCGCGCTGGCTCGGCGACGCCCGACGGCTCAACCGGCATGTGCCCCACGTGGACAAGGCGCTGGCCGAGGCCGAGGAGAGCCGGCGGCTCAACGTGCGGGCGCTCGGCACGCGGCGCGGCGAGCGCAGCCTCCGGGAGGGGCTCGACGCCCTGGAACACGCGTCGGTGTCGGCGCGCACGATGTTCCGCGCGCTGTATGACGTGACGCTCGAACGGACCGGCGTCGAGGCGCACCCGGAGTACGCCGACGCGGTCCGGCGGTGCGTCGCGGGGCTGATGGCGGCGATCGGGGCCGTCGTCCTCGCGTTCGGCGGGCTCCTGCGGGCCGAGCTGGAGACGACCGGCGCCGCCGAGGAGCACGAGCTGAACGGAGCCCTGGACGCGCTGCGGCGCCGCCGCGGGGAGGCCGAGACCCTGCTGCTCGGCGACCCGCGGGGGCGGCACGGGCTCTGGGAGCTGAACTCGGCCGTGCTCACCGGCACCGACCGGGCGCTGCAGGAGCTCCACCCCGAGCGGCACGCCCGCGTCCAGGACGCCCTGAGCCGGCACCTGGCCGAGGACGCGATCGGGCGGCTCCGGCACCTGTCCGACGGCGTCGACCTGACCAAGCGGGTGGACCTGAGGAAGAGGCGCCGCCGTGCTCTGCGGAGGCGGGCCGCTGCGGCCGGGGTCGGCACGGGAGACGGGGAGGACGAGTCCGGGCCGCGGCGCGACGACTCCTGATCGCGCGGCAGGCGGCGCACCGTGCATCCCGTCAACCCGCGGCATGCTCTCGGCATGCTCCTCGCGACCGCCCGGCTCGTCCTGCGCCACTTCCGCCCCGCGGACGCGGTGGCGTTGCAGCGCTATCGCTCGGATCCTGGCGTCGCCCGCCACCAGTCCTGGACGGCCCCGATCTCGACGGACGCGGCGACGACGCTGGTCGAGCGGTTCGCCACCGGTGACCCGACCCGGCCCGGCTGGTTCCAGTACGCGGTGGAGCTCGGCGGGATCCTGATCGGCGACCTCGGGGTGCTGCTGCACGACAACCTCAGGCAGGCCGACCTCGGCTTCACCATCGCCCCCGAGCACCAGGGCCACGGCTACGCCACCGAGGCCGTCACCGCCGTCCTCGACGATCTGTTCGCCCGCGGGGTGCACCGCGTCTGCGCGGAGTGCGACGCGCGCAACCGACGTTCCATGCGGCTGCTCCAGCGGGTCGGGTTCCGGATCGAGGGGTACCGGCCGGCGAACACGTGGATCAAGGGCGAGTGGACAGACGACCTCCTCTTCGGTCTCCTCGCCGAGAATCACGTCCGGACATCTCGATCTCCGGGAGCGATGTCGGACGCGACGACGACACCGCGGCCTTCGACGCGGCCGGGCCGTGGCTTCTACTGTCGACGCATGCCCACCACGGTTCCCAGCCTCGCCGACCTGCTGGACGTGCTCAGCGAGCGGACCGATCCGGCCGACTACCCGCACGCCTCCGCCGTCGAGCAGGAGGTGCTCGTCTACGACGCCGACGGTCTCCGGGCGGCCCCGGCCGAGGAGATCGTCCGTGCCTTCGCCGACGGCCCGGGTGTCGTCGTGATCCGTGGCGCGTACCCGGACACGGCGGTGGTGGACCGCGCCACCGCCGTCTTCGACCAGTTGATCGCCGCCCAGGCCGGCACCGTCGCGGGCGACCACTTCGCCACCCCCGGCTCCAACGACCGCATCTGGAACGCCCTCGAGAAGCTCGCCGTCACCGCCCCCGAGGTGTTCGTCGAGTACTACGCCAACGACGTCATCGCGATCGTCTCGCACGCGTGGCTGGGCCCCGGCTACCAGGTGACCTCGCAGCCCAACGTCGTGCACCCCGGCGGGAAGGCGCAGGTCGGGCACCGCGACTACCACCTCGGTTTCCTCCCGCCGCAGGTGATCGAGCAGTACCCCGAGCACGTGCACCGCCTCTCCCCCGTCCTGACGTTGCAGGGCGCGGTCGCCCACTGCGACATGCCGCTGGAGAGCGGCCCGACGCTCTATCTCCCGCACTCGCAGAAGTACGGCCCCGGCTACCTCGCCACCGCGCGCCCGGAGTTCCGCGCCCACTTCGAGGACAACCACGTGCAGCTCCCGCTGGGCAAGGGTGACGCAGCGTTCTTCAACCCGGCGGTGATCCATGGGGCCGGCTCCAACCGGTCGGCGGGCGTGCACCGGATGGCGAACCTGCTGCAGGTGTCGTCGGCGTTCGGGCGCGCGATGGACGCGGTCGACCGCGCGCGGGTCTGCGCCGCGATCTACCCGGCCCTGCGTGCGCACCCGGCCCCCGAGCACGCGATCGCCGCGGCCGCCGAGGGCTACGCCTTCCCCACCAACCTCGACCGCGACCGGCCGGTCGACGGCCTCGCACCCCGGACGCAGGCCGACCTGGTCCGCCGGGCCCTGGCGCAGAGCTGGGACGAGCACCGCTTCGCCGATGCCCTGAACGCCCACACCGCGCGCCGGGCCACGGCATGAGACCTCGGACGGTCGCCGTACGCGCAGGCGTTCGTGCTCAGCGGCGCAGTGCGCGCAGGCGTTCGTGCTCAGCGGCGCAGTGCGCGCCGGCGTTCGTGCTCAGCTCCGCCGTGCGCTCCGGGTCGGCGCAGCTCCGGCCGGCGCGTCGGGGCCGGACGTGGCGCTGACCAGGCGCAGCCGTTGCTTCGCCAGCCCGATCGTCACCCGCTGGCCGCGGCGGGCGACGAGCCGGTCGGCCTCGCCGCCGTCGGAGAAGACCACGAGCAGGTCCGAGCCGACGGTCAGCTCCAGGTGCTCGTCCGCCGCCAGCCGGCCCGCGACGAGCTCGACGCCCGTGGTCGGTGACGGCCACGCCTCGCGGACGAACCAGCACAGCGCCGGCTCCGCCGGGGCGGGCAGCGGCGGCGGATCGGCCAGGGTGCGAGCCATCGACGCACACCAGCCGGTGGCGCCGGTGCCCGTCCCGACCAGCACGCCGGAGCTGCTCTGCGGCTCGCCGCGGCCGTCGGGGGTGCGCAGGAGGTAGCGCGCCGACTGGTGCCCGGCGTCGCCGACGAACACCTCGTTCAGGCCGCGGAGGCGCTGGCCGTCGTCGAGCCCGGCCTGCACCGTGACGCGCTCCTCGACCGCGGCGACCCCCGCAACCACCGCCTGCAGCACGACCGCGACCTGGCCCGGGCGGTGCCGGGCGAGCACCCCGGGTCCGGCGGGGTCGACACCGATCACCGGCTGCGCGTCGAGGTACTTGGCGACGTTGGCCACGAGCCCGTCCGGCCCGACGGAGACCACGATGTCGTCGGCGGCGAACGGGAACGCGGCGAGCTCCGCGCGGTCGGCCCGCCCGACGCGCCACCCGGCCGGGACGGCCGCGTGCACCTGCGCGAGCGCGGCGATCCACGCCGCGTCGCGGGCGCGGAGATCATGCAGGTCCGCGGACGCGCGGCTGCGCAGGAAGTACTCGACGGCACCCGGGGTGCCGTGCCGGTCGAGGAGCTCCCGGTAGGCACTGGGCCGCGTGACGACCACCACGCGCGGGGCGAGCGCGGTCATCGGCCGGCCGCCGGCCGGGTCACCGGGCCGTGAGCACCGGGGGCGGTCATCGGCCGGGCGTCAGCCGGGTGACCAGGCCCGTCAGCACGTCGGGGGTCACCGTCAGCTGGCCGATCTCGGGGAGCCGGCCGGCCAGCTCGCGCAGGGCCAGCGCGCCGAGCACTCCGGGCGGCAGGTCGCGCATCACCTCCATCCGTGCTGCCTCGGCCGCGGCTTCGGCCAGGCCGAGCGCCCGGACGCCGTCGGCGCGGGCGGCCGAGAGCGCCCGGTCGCGGGCCGCTTCCGAACCCGCCGCCAGCTCGGCGCGCCGGACCTCGGCCTCCGCGGCCACCAGTGCCGCGGCGGCGTCCAGCTCGGCCTGGCGCCGTGCGTTGGCGCCGCGCTGGTCGACGAGCTGCTCCTCGCGCCGCGCCAGCTCGATGCTGCTCTGCAGCTCGTTCTCGGCGATGGCGCGCTCGCGTTCGACGGCGTCGGCACGGCGCTGGTAGGTCGCACGGTCGGCCCGGGCCTGGGCGGCCTCGCGCGTCGGGGTCTGCAGCGAGCGCTCCAGCTCCGGGGCGGGCCGCACCGCGAGCACCCGCACTCCCACGACGGCGACGCCCAGCTCGGCGAGCCGCTCGTCGCGCACCAGGCGCTCGGTGATGGCCTGCTGCACCGGGTCCGGGCCTGCGGCGAGAGCCGCTTCCAGGGTGGAGCCGGCGAGCAGCGCGAGCACCGGCTGCTGGGCGAGCTCCCCGAGCAGCGTCGCCAGCGTGTCGAGCGGCGTTCCGCGCCACCGTCCGGTGCGGGGGTCGATGCCGAAGTCCAGCCGCCGCGCGGTCCGCTCCGGCTCCGCCACCCGGTGCGTGATGCCGACCGGAACGCTGAGCTCGGCATGGTCGGACGTGCGGGCGTGGCAGACGAGGGAGAGCTCGCGGTCGTCCAGCGGCACCTCAGAGAGCACCGCCGCGCGCGGGCGGAACCAGAACGAGAGCCCGACCCCCTCCCGCTGCCCGTGCCGCACCCAGCTCGTCGGCCCACTGCGCAGGTGGTGCAGGAACAGCACCCGGGTGATGTCGGCCATCGTCGCCTCCTCGGCTATCGTCAGCCTGACGATAACCATCCCGAGCTGTTTTGGTCAATGTGACATGAAGGGCGGCTCATGCGGGGCAACCTGTTCGCCGTGGCCGTCGACCTGGTGATCCTCACGGTGCGGGACGGCGTGCTGTCGACGCTGCTGGTGAAGCGCGGTGTGCCCCCCTTCACCGGCGCCCTCGCCCTGCCCGGCGGCTTCGTCCTGCCGCACGAGGACCTCCTCGACGCCGCCACCCGCGAGCTCGTCGAGGAGACCGGCCTCGCGCTGACCGGCCACCATCTCGAACAGCTCGCCAGCTACGCCGCACCGGACCGCGACCCGCGCGGCCGCGTGCTCTCGGTCGGGCACCTCGCGCTCGTGCCCGACCTGCCCGAGCCGCACGCCGGGTCCGACGCGGCGGCGAGCGGCTGGCACCCGGTGGACGGGGTCGGCCCGCTCGCGTTCGACCACGCGACGATCCTGGCTGCGGGCGTCGAGCGGGCGCGCGCGAAGCTGGAGTACACGACGCTCGCCGCGTCGTTCTGCCCGCCGGAGTTCACCGTGTCGCAGCTGCGCGGGATCTACGAGGCGGTGTGGGGCACCGAGCTGGACCCGCGCAACTTCCAGCGCAAGGTCACCAGCACCTCCGGCTTCCTGATCCCCACGGCGCAGAAGGTCAGCACCGGCCGCGGCCGCCCCGCCCAGCTGTTCCGCAGAGGCGCAGCGACAACCCTGCACCCACCCATGCTCCGCGACTGACCCGCCCCAAGAGATCGCACCCAGAACCGCAACGAGCCCGCGCGACGCGACCGGACAGCCCCCCGAACCGCAACAAGACCGCGCGATGCGCCCGGGGGGTGCCTTGCCAACGCGATCGGCCCACTCGATGGGGGTGGTGGTGGGGGTCAGAAGCGGGGGTGGTCGCCCCTCAGGTGGACGCGGCCGGCCGCCGTGGGGGGCTCCGCGTGGTCGGCGGCGCGCTTCACGTCGCCCAGGACCCAGGCCGGGACGTGGCGGGCGGTCAGGACGGCGAGGGCGCGGTCGACGTCGTCGGCGGGCAGGACGGCCACCATCCCGACGCCCATGTTGAACGTCTTCTCCATCTCCGCACGCTCGACCCGGCCGCGGGCGGCGATCAGCTTGAACACCGGGGCCGGGGTCCAGGTGTTGCGCTCGACGACGGCCTCCAGCCCGGCGGGCAGGATCCGGGCCAGGTTGCGCGCCAGCCCGCCGCCGGTGATGTGGGCGAACGTGCGCACGCCGGTCTCGGCGGCCAGGGCCAGGCAGTCGCGGGCGTAGATGCGGGTGGGGACGAGCAGTTCCTCGCCGAGCGTGTGCTCGAACTCCTCGACGTGCCCTGCCAGCGGCATCCGCGCGATGTCCAGCAGCACGTGCCGCGCCAGCGAGTAGCCGTTGGAATGCAGGCCGGAGGACCCCATCGCGACCAGCACGTCACCGGGGCGGACGCGATCGGGGCGCAGCATCTTCTCGGCCTCGACGATGCCGACACCGGTGGCCGAGATGTCGTAGCCGCCGTCCTCCATCATCCCGGGGTGCTCGGCGGTCTCGCCGCCCAGCAGCGCGCAGCCGGCCGTCCGGCACCCCTCGGCGATGCCCTTGACCACGGTGGCGACGTGCTCGGGCACCAGCTTCCCGACGGCGATGTAGTCCTGCAGGAACAGCGGCTCGGCCCCGCACACGACGAGGTCGTCGACCACCATCGCCACGAGATCGAGGCCGATCGTGTCGTGCTTGTCCATGGCCTGCGCGACGGCGACCTTGGTGCCCACGCCGTCCGTGGACGCGGCGAGCACCGGGTCGGCGTACTTGCCGATCTTCAGCGCGAACAGGCCCGCGAACCCGCCGATGCCGCCCATGACCTCGGGGCGCGAGGCCTTCTCGGCGAACGGCCGGAAGGCGTCGACGGCCCGCTCTCCGGCCTCGATGTCCACTCCGGCGGACGCGTAGCTGGCGCCCGCGCCTTCGGTGGTCCGCATGTCGGGGTGGGCTCCTAGTGTCGCGCGCCGGAGGTCCGGCGGGATCGGGGAATGCAGTTTTCCGCTGGCAGGGACCGAAGCGGGGCCGTCGGGAGGTGGTGGGCCTCCGGAGCTCGACCCTACCGAAGGGAGGGGCCGGGGACCGTGAAGCCGGCTGCCTCCGGCTCGGGGGGAGCGAGCTCCTCCAGCAGGTGCTTGCCGAGCAGGGCCGACTCGGGCAGCGGGATCGGGTACTCCCCGTCGAAGCAGGCCGAGCACAGCCGGCTCTTCGGCTGCTCGCTCGAGGCGATGAGGCCCTCGAGGGAGACGTAGCCCAGGGTGTCGGAGCCGATCGAGCGCCGGACGCCCTCGTTGTCGACGCCGCTCGCGACCAGCTCGGCGCGGGTGGCGAAGTCGATGCCGTAGAAGCAGGGCCACTTGACCGGCGGCGACGCGATACGCACGTGCACCTCCAGCGCTCCGGCCTCGCGCAGCATCCGCACGAGCGCGCGCTGGGTGTTGCCGCGCACGATGGAGTCGTCGACGACCACCAGCCGCTTGCCCCGGATGACGTGGCGCAGCGGGTTGAGCTTGAGCCGGATGCCGAGCTGGCGGATGGTCTGGCTGGGCTGGATGAACGTGCGGCCCACGTACTGGTTCTTGACCAGTCCCTGCCCGTACGGGATGCCCGAGGCCTGCGCGTACCCGACGGCCGCGGGCGTTCCCGACTCCGGCACCGGGATCACCAGGTCGGCCTCGACGGGATGCTCCGCGGCGAGGCGGCGCCCGATCTCGACGCGGGTGGCGTGCACCGACCGTCCGGAGATCGTGGTGTCCGGGCGGGCCAGGTAGACGTACTCGAACACGCAGCCCTTGGGCTCCGGCGCCGCGAAGCGGGAGCTGCGCAGCCCGTCGGCGTCGATGGCCAGCAGCTCGCCGGGCTCGACCTCCCGGACCATGGACGCGCCGACGATGTCGAGCGCCGCGGTCTCGCTGGCCACCACCCAGCCGCGCTCCAGGCGGCCGAGCACCAGCGGGCGGACACCGTGCGGATCGCGGGCGGCGTAGAGCGTCTGCTCGTCGGCGAACACCAGCGAGAAGGCGCCGCGCAGCCGCGGCAGCAGCCGCATCGCGGCCTCCTCCACACCGATGTCGGCGGCGGTGGCCGCGAGCAGCTCGGCGACCAGATCGGAGTCGGTGCTCGACGACATGCGCGCCCGGCCGGTGTTCTCGCTGGCGCGCACGAGCGCGTTCACCTCGTCGCGCAGCTCCGCGGTGTTGACGAGGTTGCCGTTGTGACCCAGGGCGATGCCGCTCCCGGTGGCCGTGGTGCGAAACGTGGGCTGCGCGTTCTCCCAGGTCACCGACCCGGTGGTGGAGTACCGGCAGTGCCCGACGGCGATGTGGCCCCGCAGCGACGAGAGCGTCTGCTCGTCGAAGACCTGGCTGACCAGGCCGAGGTCCTTGAACACCACCATGCGGCGGCCGTCGGACACGGCGATGCCGGCTGCCTCCTGGCCGCGGTGCTGCAGCGCGTAGAGGCCGTAGTAGGTCAGGTTGGCGACGTCCTCGCCGGGGGCCCAGACGCCGAAGACGCCGCACTCCTCGCGCGGCCCTTCATCGATGTGGGGATCGTGTTCGGGGTCTGCGGGCTGGTCGTTCCGAGAGGAACTCGGGCTCACGAGGTGACTCCTAGAACGCGGGGGCGGCACGGCGTCGATGCTTCGACCCTGCAGGCAGGTCGCGGCGCCGATGCTTCGACCCTGCAAGCAGGTCTCAGTCGACAATGCTACGCCGCGACAACCCCGGAACCCACTCTCCGGGACCCGCGTCACCGAACCAGCGGCCCTGACCGACGTCGCAGCCCATCGCGGTGAGCCGCTCGGCCTGCAGGCCGGTCTCCACCCACTCGGCGGTGACCTCCAGCCCGAGCGCGTGGGCCATCTCGATCAGCGCCTTCACGATGGACGCGTCGACGGGAT
>JBBQEF010000020.1:0-30586 GCA_038320445.1 Mycobacteriales bacterium | reverse complement strand
CCGCCCGGCTGCGAGGTGCTCGTGGTCGGGTGCGGCAACCTCCTGCGCGGGGACGACGGGGTCGGGCCGATCCTGGTCCGGCACCTGTGGGAGCGGGGGGTACCGGAGGGGGCGCGCCTCGTGGACGGCGGCACGGCCGGGATGGACGTCGCGTTCCAGATGCGCGGCGCCGGCCGGGTCGTGATCATCGATGCCTCGGCGACGGGAGCCGCGCCGGGCACGCTCTACCGCGTGCCCGGCGCGGAGCTGGAGAGCCTGCCGCCGCTCTCGGGGCTGCATACGCACTCCTTCCGCTGGGACCACGCGATCGCCTTCGCGCGCTGGGCGCTGGCCGAGGCGTGCCCCGACGACATCACCGTGTTCCTCATCGAGGCCCACGCCGTCGAGATGGGGGCCGACCTCAGCGAGCCCGTCGTCGCGGGGATGGAGCAGGCGATCGCGCTGATCGAGCGGGACTACCTGGCGCCGCTGCGCCCGGCGCCGTACGAAGGGTCGGTTGCGGGCGCGGGCATCGGCTCCGGCGCGTTCGTCGAGTTCACGGCGGACGGGTACCTCCGCCTCGACGCCCGGCTGGCCGGGAGCCGGTTCCCCTCCAGCGCCGCGGTGGCGCTGGTGCGGGAGGGACAGCTGTGGCTGCTGCCGCTGCAAGGCCCCCAGAGTGGTGGACTGTTGCTGAAACAGCGCAACGTCGCGGGGGACCGGTCCACACTGATCCGCGAGGTCCTGGACGACCGCATCCCCGTCGGAGTGCGGCCGGCGTTCTGGGACGCCGAGCAGGGCGCGCTCCGTGTGCCGCTGGAGGAGGCGTGATCGCCGTGGCCGCACCGGACGTCAACGGCGCCGAGGGCGTGGAGACGTTCGTGTTCCCGGAGAGGGGCCGCTGGGTGGTCGAGATCGCCGTCGTCTTCCCCGACGGCGTGGTGCGCCACCGCATCGACACCTTCCACACCGAACGCCGCGCCGAGATCGCCGCCGGGCTGATCAAGCGTGCCGCCGAACGCGAGCTGCGAGGACCTCTCAATGGCTGATGCACTGACCGCCGTGGCCGTCCGCCCCCAGCCGCTGGGGGCGTTCCCGCTGCCCGCCGGCTACCTGCTGGTACCGGCCGGGGAGGACACCGAGGACGCGCGGCTCGCGCTGCTGGCCGGGCGCGTCCCGCCGGCGTGGCCCGCGCGGATGCGCGCGCACGAGCTGGCCCTGGCCGGTGACCGCGACGGCGCGCTGGCCACGCTCACCGGTGACGACGTGGTGACCCGCTACAACCGTTACGTCCTGGATCCCGACGCGCTCGACGCACCCGCCGGCACGGAGACCCCGACCCACACGGGAGACCCCGACCCGCGGGGCGTGGAGGCGCTGCGCGCGGACCTGGGTGAGGTGGGTGTGCTCGTCGACGTCGTCGCGTTCGTGCTGGGCCGCACCGACGTCCCGCCCGAGCTGGGCGACGCCGAAGGGGAGCTGGCCGCGCTGATCCTGTCGGCGCAGGCGGCGCACGTCCTCGGCGCGGGCGACCCCACGGCCGCGGTGGCCCTCCTCGAGGACGCGAGCGAGCGGCTCCGCCACCCGTGCGTGGAAAACGTCGCCGGGGCGACGTCTTCCACGCACGAGCCGCGAAGCGGCCCCCTGGCCGGGCTGATGCTCGGGGCGGCCGCGTCGATCGCGCAGGAGAACGGGCTGGAGGGTGCCGCCCCGCGGTTCACCCGGGCGCTCAAGCTCCTCGACGGCGCCGACGGGCTGCGCGTCGGCCGCGCCGAGCTGCACCTCGCCCTGGCGGCCGAGCTGCACGGCACCGGCCTGGTCGGAAACGCGATCCCGCACTACCACTCGGCGCTGCAGCTGGTGCTGCGCGACGAGGCACCGGAGCTGTGGGCGGCCGCGCACGCCAACCTCGCAGCGGCCTACCTGACGATGCCGATGACGGAGGCGTCCGACCAGCTGCGCCTGGGCGTGGCGGTGCAGTCGCTGCGCAACGCGCTGAAGGTCTACACGCCGCAGACCCACCCGGAGCGCTGGGCCAGCACGCAGCTGAACCTGGCGAACTCGCTGGTCTACACGCCGTCCAAGCACCAGGCCGACAACCTCGTGGAGGCCGTCGAGCTGTACGAGGCGGTGCTGGAGGTGCGCGACCGGCACGCCGATCCGCTCGGGCGGGCACGGGTGCTCGCCAACCAGGGCAACGCGCTGGCCCACCTGGGGATGTTCGACCCGGCCAAGGCCAAGCTCTACGAGGCCCGGTTCCTGTTCGAGGAGTTCGACGACCACGAGTCCGTGCGGTCGGTGCGCGGCGTGCTCGACGAGATCTCCCGCCAGCAGGCCCTGATCGCGACGGAGTCCCTGTCATGAGTGCTGCCCCCGCCGCCGGCCTCCCGTCCGCCGAGGCGGCATCGACGCCGGAGGAGCTGGCCGGGCGGGTGGACCGCGCCGTGAAGGCCGTCGCGGAGCTGGACCCTGCGGCGCGCGCGGTGGCCGAGGAGCTCAAGGACGCCGTCGAGGCCATCCACCGCGACGCGCTCGTGACGATGGTCCGGGCGTTGAAGGCCGACGCCCGCGAGGTGCTGTTCGCGCTGGTCGACGACCCGACCGTGCACCTGCTGCTGTCACTGCACGGGATCGTCCGGCCGAACCCGATGACGCTCGCCGACCGCGTGCTGGTCGAGGTGCGGCCGCAGCTGCAGAGCCACGGCGGCGACGTGAAGCTCGACAGCATCGCCGACGGTGTCGCGTACGTCCGGCTGGAGGGCGCCTGCAACGGCTGCTCCATGTCGTCGGTGACGCTGCGGAACCTGGTGGAGGAGGCGCTGGTGGCGGGCGTCCCGTCCGTCACCGCCGTCGAGGTGCTGCCGAACGAGCCCTCACCCACGCTGATCTCGGTGGACTCGCTGTTCATGGGCCCCGATCCGGAGGCCGACGGCTGGGTCAAGGCCGCCCCCGCCGCCGACCTCACCGAGGGCAGGATCAGCACGCTGAGCCTGCGCGAGGCGTCCGACGTGATCGTCGTGAACGTGGAGCAGCGGCTCTCCGCGTACCGCAACGCGTGCGCGCACGAGGGCCTGCCGCTGGACAACGCGATGCTCGACGCCGGCAACGGCACGCTGACCTGCCCGTGGCACGGCTTCTGCTACGACGCGGGCTCCGGCGAGTGCCTGAGCGCCCCCGGAGCGCAGCTGGAGCAGCTCCCGCTGCGGGTGGACGCCGGCCACGTGTGGATCCGGGTGGGTGCATGACCCACCTCGCAACCCGTCGACACGCCACGCGCTGCGAGGTCGCGCGATGAGCCGGCTGAACGTCCGGCTCAACGTCGGGGGGCGGCCTGCGCTGACCGGGCCCACCTCGGACGTGGACCTGTCCGGCGGCTGGGCGCCGTCGGTGTGGCTGGGGGCTCCGGCGAGCGGTGGGCTCGCGCTGCCCTCGGCCTCCCCGACGATGGCGTGGATGTACTCCCCGCGTGCGGTGTTCCTGTCCGACGACCTGCTGGTCGTCGCCGACTCGGGCAACCACCGCGTCCTGGTCTGGCACGGTGTCCCCACCCGGGACGAGCAGCCCGCGGACGTCGTGCTCGGCCAGCCCGACGGCACCACCGAGGGCCGCGCCACCGGAGGGCCGCAACGGGGGATGAACCTCCCCACGGGCGTGCTCGTGCACGACGGGAAACTGATCGTCGCCGACGCCTGGCACCACCGGATCCTGGTGTGGAACGAGGTGCCGACCGCGAGCGACACCGTGCCCGACCGCGTGCTGGGCCAGGCCTATGCGACGGTGGTCGAGCCGAACCGCGGCACGGAGTGCTCCGCGTCGACGCTCTACTGGCCGTTCGGGATCGCGATGGTGGGCGGCCGGTTCTGGGTGGCCGACACCGGCAACCGCCGCGTGCTGGGCTGGGACGGCGGCCTGCCGACCGCCGACCGTCCGGCCGACGTGGTGCTCGGCCAGCCCGACCCGCACCTGCGCGAGGAGAACCGCGGCGGGGACGTCGACGCCCACAGCTTCCGCTGGCCGCACGCGATCACCGGCACCGACGAGCTGCTGCTGGTCGCCGACGCCGGCGACCACCGGGTGCTGGGCTGGCGGCCGCACCCCGACAAGGACACCCCCGCCGAGCTGCTCGTCGGCCAGCCCGACTTCGGCTCCGCCGTGGAGTGGCCCTACGGCCCCCACACCGGCGACCGCCTCCGGTTCCCCTACGCCGTGGCCCTGGACGCCGAGCGGCTCGCGGTCTCCGACACCGCCAACAACCGGATCCTGCTGTGGGACGGCGTTCCTTCCGACGGGCGTGCCGCCGACCACGTGCTGGCGCAGCCGACGTTCGCGTCCAACGGGGAGAACCGCTGGTCGAGCGTGCAACACGACACCCTCTGCTGGCCCTACGGCATCTCCCTGCACGGCGACCGCCTGGCGGTGGCCGACTCGGGCAACAACCGCGTGGTCCTGTGGCGGCGCGAGTGACCCGCTCCGCCGCCGCAGCCCGCGAACGGCACTCCCCGCGCCCCGGTGCCGACGAGAGTGCCGTTCGTCGTGCGGACCTGGAGATCCGCCGGCGCCGGGTGACCGTCACCGGAGTGGTGCAGGGGGTGGGGTTCCGGCCCTTCGTCTGGCGGCTGGCGACCGCGCTGGGGCTCACCGGGTTCGTGGGCAACTCCGCGGCGTCGGTGTTCGTCGAGGTCGAGGGACCGGCGACGGCGCTGGGCGAGTTCGCACGCCGGTTGGCGTCCGACGCGCCACCCCTGGCGAGCGTGACGTCGCTGGCCTGGGAGGAGATGCCGTCCTCGGGCGGCGGCGGGTTCGCGATCGTGCCGAGCCGCGCCGACGACGGCGCCGCCACCCCGATCCCCCCGGACGTCGCGGTGTGCGACGACTGCGTCCGCGAGCTGTTCGACCCGGCCGACCGCCGCCACCGCCACCCGTTCGTCACCTGCACCGGCTGCGGCCCGCGCTTCACGATCATCCGCGAGCTGCCCTACGACCGCCCGGCCACGACGATGGCGGGCTTCCCGCTGTGCGAGCGCTGCGCGGCGGAGTACCACGACCCCGCCGACCGCCGCTTCCACGCCCAGCCCCTCTGCTGCCCCGACTGCGGGCCCACCCTGCGCTTCCACGACCTCCCGCGAGTCGGCACGATTCCGCGCGCGAGTCGGCACGTCTCCGCGCGCGAGTCGGGACGGAGCTGCGCGCGAGTCGGGACGGAGCTGCGCGCGAGTCGGGGCCCGGACGGCCCGGAGTGGCGGACGGCGTGCTGGCCGCCGCCTGCGCCGCGCTGGCGGCGGGGCAGGTCGTCGCCGTCAAGGGGATCGGGGGCTACCACCTGGCGTGCGACGCGACCTCCGAACCCGCCGTCGCCGCGCTGCGGGCCCGGAAGGCGCGCGGCGGGAAGCCGTTCGCGGTGATGGTCCGCGATCTCGACGCCGCCCGCGCTCTCGCCGAGATCGACGACGACGAAGCCGCCGTGCTCACCTCGCCCGCACGCCCGGTGGTGCTGCTCCGCCGCCGCGCGGACGCGGCCGTGGCCGCCGCAGTGGCCCCCGGCAGCCCGTGGCTCGGGATCCTCCTGCCCTACACGCCGGTGCACCACCTGTTGCTGGAACGCGGTGCGACCCTCGTCCTGACCAGCGCCAACCGCTCCGACGAGCCCATCTGCTTCACCGACGACGACGAGGCACGGCGCCTGCCCGCCCTCGCCGACGCCGTCCTCACGCACGACCGACCGATCCACGTGCCGTGCGACGACTCGGTGGTCCGCGTCGTCGACGGCCGCGAGCTGCCGATCCGCCGCTCGCGTGGCTACGCGCCGCTCCCCGTGGACCTCGGCGTCGCCGGCCCGGCGGTGCTCGCGGTCGGCGGCGAGCTGAAGAACACGTTCTGCCTCACCGACGGAGCGCGCGCGTACTGCTCGGCGCACATCGGCGACATGGGCACGCTGGAGACGCTGCAGGCCTTCGAACGGTCGGTGGCGCAGCTGTCCGGGATGCGCGCCGAGCCCGTGCGGCTGGCCGCGGACCTGCACCCGTCCTACCGGACGCGGAGCTGGGCCGAACGGCATGCGGGTGACCGCCCGCTCGACCTCGTGCAGCACCACCACGCGCACGTCGTCTCCCTGCTGGCCGAGCACGGACGGCTCGGCGAGCCGATCGTCGGGGTGGCGTTCGACGGCACCGGCTACGGGACCGACGAGACGATCTGGGGCGGCGAGATCCTGACGCTCGGCGCCGACAGCCACCGCTTCACGCGAGCCGCGCACCTGGCGCCCGTCCCGCTGCCGGGCGGGGACGCGGCCGTCCGCAACCCACGCCGCATGGCGCTCTCGCACCTGCGCGCGGCGGGGGTCCCGTGGGACTCCGACCTCCCGTGCGTCGCGGCCTGCGACGCCGCCGAGCTGACGCTGCTCGCGTCACAGCTGGAGTCCGGAGTGGGCTGCGTGCCCACCACCAGCATGGGCCGCCTGTTCGACGCGGTCGCGAGCCTGCTGGGCGTCCGCCACGCGGTGAGCTACGAAGGCCAGGCGGCCATCGAGCTGGAGTGCCTGGCGGCGGCCGCTCCCGGGTCGCAGCACGGTGGCCTTCCTCCGCTCCGCTCGCAGCAAGGCCACCGTGCCGCACTGCGGATGGAGGCCGGGCCGATGATCACCGGGATCGTCGCCGGGGTACGTGCCGGTGTCGCGCCTGCCGAGCTGGCCCTCGCGTTCCACGTCGCCGTGGCCGACGCCGTCGCCGAGGTGGTGGTGCAGGTCGCCGGCCCGGTGCGGTTGGCGGGGCTCACCGGTGGGGTGTTCCAGAACGTGCTGCTGCTGAGGTTGACCCGGCAGCGGTTGCAGGACCGGGGATTCACGGTGCTGACCCACCGCGTGGTCCCCCCGAACGACGGCGGTCTCGCGCTCGGACAGGCGGCCGTGTCGGTACTGCGTGCGAACGAGGAGGGCTGAGCCATGTGTCTGGGGATCCCGGGCCGGATCGTCGAGATCTGGGACGAGCCGAGCGGCGCGCGGATGGCGCACGCCGACTTCCAGGGCGAGACGCGGAAGCTGTGCCTCGCCTACCTGCCGGACATGCAGGTCGGCGAGTACACGATCGTGCACGCCGGATTCGCCCTGTCCCGCATCGACGAGGCGTCGGCGCTGGTCACGATCGCGACGATGACCGAGTACGGCGTGTTCGACGACGGGCGGGCGGTGCCGTCGTGACGCCCGCCCTCCTCGACGAGGACCTGTCCACCGACCTGGCCGCCGCGGCGCTCGTGCTGGCCCGCCGCTTCGCGGCCGGCGCCACGTTGTGGTGTGTCGCGCCGGCCTGGGAGCCGCACGCGCAGCACGTCGCGGTCGAGTTCGTGCACCCGGTGATCGTCGGCAAGAAGGCCCTGCCCGCGGTCGCGCTCACCGGGCCCGATCTCGTCGCGACGGTCCGGATGTCGGCCCGCCCCGGCGACGTGGTCGTCGCGGTCGCCGCCGCCGACCAGCCGGAGGTCGCCTCCGTGATGCGCCGCGCCCCGGCGTGGGGCGCCACGACGCTGTGGATCGGCAGCGGGCCGCGGCCGGCGGCGGGAGCGGCCGACCACGTCCTCTGGCTCGACGACCCCGACCCGCGCCTGCCCGCGACGGGCGGGTTCGTGCTGCTCTACCACCTGCTGTGGGAGCTCACGCACGTCTGCTTCGAGCACCCCGGCCTGCTGGCCGGGACGCCGGAGTGCACCGAGGAGGTCTGCATCACCTGCTCCGACGAGGGCCGGCTCGGCGAGGTCGTCTCGGCGGCGCCGGGAACGGCGCGGGTGCGCACGGCCACCGGTGTCGAGGACGTGGCCACGGTGCTGGTCGATCCCGTCGCTGCGGGGGACCTGGTCCTCGTGCACGCCGGCATGGCGATCACCGCACTCCCCGGAGACGACACATGATGCGGCCCCCGACCTGCCCCCGGTCGCCGATCACGGCCGGACGGTCGGCGGTCGACAGGCGACCGTCGTGCCGTGATCGCCGGGGGCGGGCGGCGTGAGCACCGAGGCCACCGGGTTCCTCTATCCCTTCCTCGACGCGCAGGAGCGGGACCAGGAGTCGCTGCTGCGCGACCTCGCCGCGTCGGCCCGCGCCAAGGCGGGCGAGAGCGCGGCGTTGCGGGCCTCCACGCTGGCCGCGTGCGCCGGGCTCGTCGGCTCGGCCGCGGCCGAGATGGCGCGCCGGTTCGCCGTGGGCGGGCGGCTGTTCGCGTTCGGCAACGGCGGCAGCTCCACCGACTCCGCGACCCTGGCCGGGCTGTTCGCGCACCCGCCGACGGGCCTCCCGCTGCCGGCCTGGTCGCTCACCGCCGACCAGGCCATCCTCACCGCGCTCGGCAACGACGTCGGCTTCGAGCTCGTGTTCGCCCGCCAGCTCATGGCCCGCGGGGACGGCGGGGACATCGCGGTGGCCATGTCCACCAGCGGCAGCTCCCACGACCTCACCGCCGCGTTCCGCGAGGCGCGCAAGCGGGGCATGTTCACCGTCGGGTTCGCAGGCTACGACGGCGGTGAGTTCGCAGCGTCGTCCGACGTGGACGTGTGCTTCGTGGTGCGGAGCCAGAGCGTGCACCGGATCCAGGAGGCCCAGGCCCTGCTCGGGTACGAGCTGTGGGCCGCTGTGCAGGAGGAGATCACGTGACGTACCTGTCGACGGGCCCGAGCTTCGCCGAGGGCGAGGTGATCGAGCGCATCGAGGCCTTCCGCAGGCGGCGACCGCGCCTCAAGGACGAGATCGTCACCCTCGCGCACGGCGCCGGGGGCAAGTCCTCGGCCGCGCTCGTGGACGCGGTGTTCGTCGAGGCGTTCCACAACGATCTCGGCGACGGCGCGGTCCTCACCACCCCCACCGGCGAGCGGCTCGCGTTCTCCACCGACTCGTTCGTCGTGCAGCCGCTGCGCTTCCCGGGTGGTTCGATCGGCCATCTCGCCGTGCACGGCACGGTCAACGACCTGGCCATGGCCGGCGCGGTGCCGCAGTGGCTCTCCGCGGCGTTCGTGCTGCAGGAGGGCTTCCCGATCGCGGAGCTCAAGGAGATCGTCGCCGACATGGCGGCGGCCGCCGCGGCCGCGGGCGTCCGGATCGTCACCGGCGACACCAAGGTCGTGCCCAAGGGCGCCGCCGACGGGCTGTTCGTCACCACGGCGGGGGTGGGGGTGATCCCCGCCGGCCGCACGTTCCACGCCGTGCGTCCGGGCGACCGCATCCTGCTCTCGGGCACGATGGGCGACCACGGCATGGCCGTCATGCTGGCCCGTGGCGACCTCGCGATCGAGGCCGACATCCGCTCCGACACCGCCGCCGTCAGCGGCATGGTCGAGGCACTGCTGGCCGCCGCCCCGTCGACGCGGTGGCTGCGCGACCCGACCCGCGGCGGCGTCGGCACCGTCTGCAACGAGCTCGCGCAGGAGACCGACCTCGGCGTCGTGCTCGACGAGGAGCACCTGCCCGTCGCGCCGATGGTCAACGGGGCCTGCGAGATGCTCGGCATCGACCCGCTCTACGTCGCCAACGAGGGCAAGTTCCTCGCGGTCGTCGCGCCCGGCGAGGCCGCCGCGGCGCTCGCCGCCCTGAACGCCCACCCGCTGGGCGTCGCGGCGGTCGAGATCGGCGAGATCACCGAGCAGCCGGCGGCCACCGTCGTGCTGCGCACCGCCTTCGGGGGCACCCGGATCGTCGACATGCTCGTCGGCGACCCCCTGCCCCGGATCTGTTAGGAGGAGGACGCCATGTGCCTGGGGATCCCGGGGCGGATCGTCGAGGTCACCGACGCCGCCAACTGCCTCGCGAAGGTGGACGTCAGCGGCGTCCGGCGCACCATCAGCGTGCGGTTGCTCGCCGATGACATGCCTGAACCCGACGAGTGGGTGCTCGTGCACGTCGGGTTCGCGATGGCGAAGATCGACGAGAAGGAGGCCCTCCTGACGCTCGCCGCGGTGCAGCAGCTCGGCGAGGCCTACACCGACGAGCTCGAAGCGTTCATGGGGAGTACGTCATGACATTCGGTATGAGATATGTCGACGAGTTCCGCGACCCGGCCGCCGCGCGCAAGCTGCTGGGCTCGATCCAGGTGCTGGCAGATGCTGATCGGCACTACAAGTTCATGGAGGTGTGCGGCGGCCACACCCACACCATCTACCGCCACGGCATCGAGCACCTCCTGCCGTCCAATGTGGAGCTGGTGCACGGCCCGGGCTGCCCGGTCTGCGTGATCCCGATGGGCCGCGTCGACGACGCGATGTGGCTCGCCGAGCAGCCGGACGTGATCTTCACCTGCTTCGGGGACATGATGCGGGTCCCCGGCTCCAACGGCAGCCTGCTCGACGCCAAGGCCCGCGGCGCCGACGTCCGCTTCGTCTACTCCCCGCTCGACGCGCTCAAGCTGGCCGTCGACAACCCGTCCCGGCAGGTCGTGTTCTTCGCGCTCGGCTTCGAGACCACCGCGCCGTCCACGGCCGTGACGCTGGTGCGCGCCCGCGAGCTGGGGCTCACCAACTTCTCCGTGTTCTGCAACCACGTCACGATCGTGCCGCCGCTCAAGGCCATCCTCGACTCGCCCGACCTGCGCCTGGACGGCTTCCTCGGCCCGGGCCACGTGTCCACTGTGGTCGGCAACCGGCCCTACCGGTTCGTCCCCGAGCAGTACGGGCTGCCGATCGTCGTCGCCGGGTTCGAGCCGCTGGACATCCTGGCGTCGGTGGCGATGCTGCTCAAGCAGCTCCGCGAGGGCCGCTGCGAGGTGGAGAACCAGTACTCCCGCGTCGTCCACGAGAACGGCAACCCCGCCGCGCTGAAGCTGATGGCGCAGGTGTTCGCCCTCCGCCCGCACTTCGAGTGGCGCGGGCTCGGGTTCATCTCGCAGAGCGCGCTGGCCCTGAACGCCGACTTCGCCGAGTTCGACGCCGAGAAGCGCTACGCGATGCCCGGCATCCGCGTCGCGGACCCGAAGGCGTGCCAGTGCGGCGAGGTGCTCAAGGGCGTGCTGAAGCCGTGGGAGTGCAAGGTGTTCGGCACCGCGTGCACCCCCGAGACCCCGATCGGGACCTGCATGGTCTCGCCCGAGGGCGCCTGCGCCGCCTACTACAACTTCGGCCGGATGCACCGGGAGGCGGCCCAGATGGTGAGTGGCCGGCTTGTCTCCCGGGGTTGAGCTGTTCGCCCGCTACGCCCACGCCCCCAACGCTCTCGGGTACTGCGGGCCGTCGTCCGGCGTCCGCGGGTCCGAGGGCGAGGTCCGCGCGGCCGCCCGCCGGTTCTCCGGCGCCTGGCCCTACCTGCAGGTGCTGGCCCGGCTGACCGGCACCGACGACCCCCTCGACGAGCGGCTCGTCGAGGCCTACTGGCTGGGACGAGACCTGGGTGTCGACCGCGCGCGGTTCGCCGCGGAGCTGCTGGCGGTGATCGGCCCCCAGGCCGGCCACTACTGGACGCACCTCACGCCCGAGCTGCTGGCCGGGGGCGCGCCCGACCACGGCTTCCACGTGTTCGGCGTGTACCCGTGGTCGCGGCTGCTGGGGGCGGGACCGGAACCGCTGCACGTGCTGGACAGCTGCCGGATCCGGTGGGGCACCGTCGTGGCGAGCGACGGTGCCGAGGTCGAGGTGTCCTCGCTGCGCCTGACCTGGGACGAGACGATGCTGGACCTGGCCGGGCCGACCGTTCAGCGGCTGGCCGGGGACGCGGAGGTGGGGGAGGTCGTGGCGCTGCACTGGGACCAGATCTGTGACCGCCTCACGGGTGAGCAGGTGGAGGTGCTCGACGCGAGCACCCGGCGCGAGCTGTCGGCGACGAACGATCGGCTGGCCCGGTGACCGCCGGCACGCCGCAACCCCGGGAGGCACTGTGAGGCCGCGGATCGTCCAGGACGAGGGGCAGATCGGGTTCGGCTGGGTCACGCCCGCAGGCTCGCCGATCTCCCTGCCGGACCTCGTGCTCACCGACGACGAGCCCGACCGGCTCGTCGCCACCCACCTCGAGGCCCTCGACGATGCGCTGATCATCGCCGCGGGGCGGTTCGGCGACGTGCTCGGCGGTGGGCGGCGCCCGACCGGCCCTGAACGCGAGGGCCTGCGCGAGCTGCACCGGGCGCTCGATCGCCTGGCCCACGACTACGCCGTGGCGCTGGCCCGCACGGGACTGGCGGCGGAGCTGCGCTCCGGGCTGATCATCGGGACCGCGTTCCTGTTCAGCATCCGCGCGAGGCAGCCGCTGGACCTGCTCGGCCCGGCCCCCTTCGACGGGCAGCTGGACGACCCCTCGCTCGGCGTCGTCGGCGGGTTCGGCGAGATGACCGCCGTCGATCCGGAGAAGCCGTGGAAGGGCGGGCGCTG
Organism: Mycobacteriales bacterium; assembly: GCA_038320445.1. Taxonomy (GTDB): domain Bacteria; phylum Actinomycetota; class Actinomycetes; order Mycobacteriales; family Pseudonocardiaceae; genus Pseudonocardia. The sequence continues at coordinate 18,283 of JBBQEF010000020.1, read as the reverse complement.
GATCGTCCGGACGGAGGCGGGTCAGCGATACCCGCTGACGCTGTCGATGCTCCTGTTCGACAGCTCGGGCACGAACAAGGAGGCGTCGCTGGAGGAGCACCGGGAGGCCCTGCGCTCGGTGATGACCGCCGCGAAGGCCGCCGACGCCGACCCGCTCGCCGTCGCGTGTGCCCTGGACTGGCTGCTCTACGACTGGCTGATGGCCCATCGCGACGGCCCGGACAGCGCGGCCATCGAGATCCCGAAGGGCCGCGAGGCCGACGCCGCGCTGATCGTCGACGCCGCCGCGGCGTCGGTGGCCGCGCGCGCGGCGTTCGACCCTGCGCTGCTGGTCAGCGGGGCCTGACCAGCTCCGGGGCCGGGGTGAGGTTGAGCCGGGAGACGGCCTCGGCCACATCGGCCGCCCAGAACCACAGCCGGTACTCCGGCGGCACGGCCGGGTAGCCCTCCGGCCCGTGCAGCACGCGGTCGCGCATGTCGGCGCAGTAGCGCTCGCGCCAGCCGAAGCGGTCGGCCGCCGCCACGTCCTGGCCGGCGACGATCTTCGCCGTCACCGCGTGCAGCCGGTCGATCGACCGGTACTCGTAGCCGGGCATGGCCCGCTCGTCGGCCCAGGCGCCGGCGCCCGCGCTCCGGGCGGTGGCTGCGGCGTCGAGCAGCAACGGCAGGTCCAGCTCACCCGGGATCGACGGGTAGATCACGAACGTCGCCGCCCAGCCCGACGTGACCATGTCCAGGTTGAAGGTGGCCCGCTCGGTACGGGTCAGCGTGCGGCGCTCCTTCGCGGAGTAGTCGGGCGCGGTGTAGGCGAGGAGCCTGCCGTGGGTGTCGAACGGGCTGTCGGCGGTGCGGACGAACAGGTTGCGCTGGGAGCCGTCGGGCCGCGTGAGCCGTGCCGCGACGTTGCTCGTCGCGAACGCGGCGGCCGCGGTGCCCAGCTGGAACTGCAGCGTGCCCGCCGTGCCGGTGGCGAGCTTGGGCAGGATGTACTCGCCGAACGCGGGGGAGACCGGGGCCGTGCCGTCCCGGATCCACTGGGCCAGGTCGGTGAAGTGCTGGTCCACCCGCGCGGCACCGGCTTCCGAGCGTGCGGTGACCTCGGGGGTGTCGATCGAGAGCATCCGGATCGGCATCCGGATGTTCGGCGTGTCGCCGTCGTGCACGTCGACGAGCGCCTTGGCCCCCAGCGAGGGCATCGTCACCCCGGCGGGGGACCACAGAACCTGGATCGCGTCGATCATTGCCACTCCTCGGACGTACCGGTATCGCCTGCCTCCCGACGATGCGCCTGGTCGGCACCGTGATACCTACTCCGCTGCAGCAGTCGTCAGGAACCCGGTCAGGACCGGCGCGAGGACGCTCGGCGAGACCATGTGCGTCTGCCCCTCGAGGATCGTGAACCGGGCGCCCGGGACCTGCTCGGCGACCCCTCGTCCCGGCGCGACGAGCGTGGCCTCCGGGCTCTTGCCACCGGCCATGACCAGTGTCGGGGCGGTGATCTCCGCCCACGGCCGGGCCGCGAGCATCGGCGCCGGGCCGGTGGCGCCGATCGTCGTCAGGTCGTAGGGCAGCGTGTGCGCGATGCCCGTGGCCTGCTTCCACATCGGCAGCATCCGCATCACGAACCGGGCGGCGGCCGGCACACCGACCAGCTTCATGAACCCCTGCACGGCCGCGCTCCGCCGCCCCTGGGCGAGATCCGCCTTCATGTCGGCCAGCGCGCTCCGCTGCCGGGCCAGCGCGGTCTCGTCGATGGCGAACGGTGGCTCGTAGATCGCGACCCGCTCGACGGGCAGCCCCGCCGCTGCGGTGCGCAGCACGAGGACCGCACCCGAGGAGACCCCGAACAGCGACGCCGAACCGCCGGCGGCCTCGATCAGCGCGGCGATGTCCTCGACCTCGCGTTCGGGCGCGTAGGGGGCCGTGTCACCGCTCTCACCGCGGCCGCGCCGGTCGTAGACGAACACGGTGAAGTGGCGGGAGATCAGCTCGGCGAGCGGGCGCTGGCCGTGGGACGCGCGGTGGCACATGGCGCCGTCGACGAGGATCACGGCGGGGCCGGACCCGGTGACCTCGTAGGAGATGGTGGTGCCGTCGGCGGAGCGGACGGTGGGCATGGGGGACCTCCGGGTAGCGGTTACCGATCAGACCCGCGGCGCCGCGGAAATTCATCGGGCACTATCGAGGTATGCCTGACGACCCGAGTCCGTTCGGCCCGCTGGAGTCCCTGGTGGGCAAGTTGTTGGGCGGCCTGGACGGTCAGCTCGGCGACCTCGGCCAGCCCACGTCCCGCGCGGGGTCCACCCGCAGGCTCGACCGGTTCGGCCGCGATCTCACCGCCGACGCCCGCGCCGGCCGGCTCGACCCGGTGATCGGCCGCGACGACGTCGTCGAGCAGGTGCTGGAGGTGCTGGCCCGACGCACCAAGAACAACCCGGTGCTGGTGGGCGATCCGGGCGTCGGCAAGACCGCGATCGTGGAGGGCATCGCACAGCGCGTGGTCGACGGCGACGTGCCGGCCGTGCTGCGCGACGTGCGGATCATCGCTCTCGACCTCGCCGGCATGGTGGCCGGAACCAAGTACCGCGGCGAGTTCGAGGAGCGTCTCACGGGCGTGATCGGCGAGGTGGTGGCGGCCGGGCGGCAGGTGATCGTATTCGTCGACGAGCTGCACGCGGTGATCGGGGCCGGCTCCGCCGAGGGCGCGCCGATGGATGCGGGCACCATCCTCAAGCCGATGCTGGCCCGCGGCGAGCTGCGGCTGATCGGCGCCACCACGGTCGCCGACTACCGCAAGCACATCGAGAAGGACGCCGCGCTGGAGCGCAGGTTCGAGCCGGTCACCGTGCCCGAGCCGACGGTCGAGGAGACCGTCGCGATCCTGCGCGGGCTGCGCCGCAAGTACGAGGAACACCACGGCGTCCGCATCTCCGACGCCGCGCTGCAGGCCGCGGCGGCGCTGTCGGACCGCTACGTCCGCGACCGCTTCCTGCCCGACAAGGCCATCGACCTCGTCGACCGGGCCTCCGCGCGCGCCGGCATGCGCGCGCCGGACGCGGGCACCGATCGCACGGTGGAGGAGTTGCACCGGGCCCGCGAGGTGGCGGTCGACGCCGAGGACTTCGAGCGCGCCATGGAGCTGACCCGGGCGATCGACGAGCTCGCCGCCACGACGATCAGCATGGCGAAGGCGGGCGGTCCGCCGGAGATCACGGCCGACGACGTCGCGCAGGTCGTGTCGCGGCGCACCGGCATCCCCGTCGCCGAGCTCGGCGCGGCCGACCGCGACCGCCTGCTGCGCCTGGAGGAGCACCTGCACCGGCGGATCGTCGGGCAGGACGAGGCGGTCGAGGCGGTGGCCGACGCCGTGCGCGCCGGCCGTGCCGGGATGGGACACCCCGGCCGGCCCGTCGGGTCGTTCCTGTTCCTCGGCCCGACCGGCGTCGGCAAGACCGAGCTGGCCCGCGCGCTGGCGGAGGCGCTGTTCGGCTCGCCCGAGCGGCTGGTGCGCCTGGACATGAGCGAGTACGCCGACCGTTCGGCCGTCACCCGGCTGATCGGGGCGCCGCCCGGCCACGTCGGCTACGACGAGGCGGGCCAGCTCACCGAGGCGGTGCGGCGCGACCCGTACACCGTCCTGCTGCTCGACGAGATCGAGAAGGCCCACGGCGACGTCACCGCCACGCTGTTGCAGGTGCTCGACGCCGGCCGGCTCACCGACGCCCGCGGCCGCGTCGTCGACTTCCGGCACACCATCGTGATCATGACCAGCAACCTGGGCGCCGAGCAGATCCTGGCCGGTGCGGACCACGACACCGTGCTGGCGAGCGCCCGGCGCCACTTCCGGCCGGAGTTCCTCAACCGCGTCGACGACGTGGTGCTCTTCACCGCGCTCGACGCCGGCCAGCTGCGACGCATCACCGAGGCCCTGCTCGACGAGACGCGCGAGCGGCTGCGCGCCCAGGGCGTCGGCCTGGATGTGGACGACGACGCCCTCGACCTGCTGGTGCGGCTCGGTCACCAGCCCGAGCTCGGGGCGCGGCCCCTGCGCCGCACCGTCGCGCGTGAGGTGGAGCGGCGGCTGTCGAAGATGCTGCTGGCGGGAGAGCTCGCTCCCGGCGGGCGCGTCCGTGTGGTGGCGACCGGGGGCGAGGTGCACCTCCGGGTCGTCTGACCGGGGCTCAGCCGCGCGGCGCGCCCTGCTGCTGGACGTAGACCCGCCCGCCCCACACGGCCTGCGCGCCGGAGTCGCCGATCCGGTACACCTGCACGGCCGTGAGCAGGGCGACCACGACCGTGAGCACCGCGAGGATCCCCGCGGCGACCCGCGTGCCGCCGGTCATCGCCGGGGCGCTGGTGGTGCCGGGGCCCTCGCGGCGCCCCGCGTGCGCGGCCCGTCGGTGGATCACCAGGAACGCGCCGAACACGACGAACAGCGCCCCCACCAGGAGCTTGAGCGTGTCGCCGAGCGCCGCATGGGCCGCAATCGTCGCGCTGCCCGGGAGCGAGTGCTGGAGGCCTTCGCCGGTCTGCTCGGCGACCACCGCGAAGACGGCCCCCAGCAAAGCGACCACGGCCACGAGGCTGCCGTAGCGCCGCCGGGCCGCGGGCCACACGACCGCGACGATCGCGCCCAGCACCGCGAGCGGCACCAGCACCACCGTCGCGTGGACGACGAGCGGGTGCAGGGGCAGCCCGTTGAGGAAGGTCGGCATGGGGACAGTGTCGCTCACCCACGCCGAGGACGGCCTGAGGAAGGGGTGCCCTGAGGAAGGGGTGCCCTGAGGAAGGGGTGCACAGTGGCACCGTGGACCATCTGGCCGACCGCGTCGCCGCCGAGCTCCCCGCCGCGATCGCGCTCCGGCACCGGCTGCACGCCGATCCCCGGGCGTCCGGGGACGAGGACGACACGGCCGCGGCGGTGTGTGCGGCGATCGGGATCGCCGGGGAGCGGGTGGCCGGAACCGGACGGGTGCTGCGGCTCGGCCCGGACACGGGTCCCGCCGTGGTGCTGCGCGCCGAGCTCGACGGACTGCCGCTGCACGAGGAGACGGGCGTGGAATGGGCGTCCACGTCCGGCGTGATGCACGCCTGCGGCCACGACGTGCACTGCGCGGCCGTCGCCGCCGTCGCGCGGGCGGTACGGGAGGTCGCCCTGCCATGCGGGATCGTCGTGCTGCTCCAGCCGCGGGAGGAGAGCTCCCCGGTGGGAGCGGTGGACGTGCTGGCCGATCCGGCCTTCACCTCCCACGACGTCCGCGCGATGATCGGCGCCCACGTCCAGCCCGTGCTGCCGCGCGGCTCCGTCGGCACCAGCGTCGGTCCGGTGAACGCCTCCGCCGACGAGCTGGACATCCTCGTGACCGGGCAGGGCGGGCACGGCGCCTACCCGCACCGCACCGCCGACCCGGTGCTCGCCCTCGCCCAGATCGTGGTGGCGCTGCACCACCTGGTGTCCCGCCGCATCGACCCGCTGGACGCGGCCGTGCTCACCGTCGGGGAGATCCACGCCGGGACGGCACCCAACATCGTCCCGACCGAGGCCCGGGCCCGGGCGACGGTGCGGGCGATGTCGCCACCCGACCGCGGACGCCTCCAGGCGGCCGCGCGCGAGGTCGTCACCCACACCGCGGCGGCCTACGGGTGCACCGGGACGATGACCGTCGCCGTGGGCGAGCCCGCGCTGATCAACGACCTGGAGCTGACGCGCGCCAGCGAGTTCCACCTGCCGGGTCTCGGGGCGCTGCCGGCGGAGTTCCGCTCCTGCGGTGCCGACGACTTCGCGCACTACTCCGCGGCGATGCCGTCGGTGATGCTCTTCGTCGGCACCGACGACGGCGGGCCCGGCCTGCACCATCCCGGTTTCCTGCCGCCCGACGAGGTGGTCGGCGAGGTCGCCAGGGCCTACCTCGCGGGGTTCCTCGGCGCGGTCGAGCTGCTCAGAACAGGCTCGACCACCACCCCCTGAACCGGTCCCACCGGCTCGTCGGTCTTCCGACGTCCGGCGGTACGGCATGACGTTCTGTGACGAGGAACTGTCCCGGATGGCCGCTGAAGCCGGTGGCGGGCCCCTATGATCGGGCGTTCGGATGGCAGCCTCGCGACCGGCGGCACCGATGGTGTCGGGGGAGGAGCGATGGTGATCCTGCTCGCCACGGTTCGGAGAGGCAGCGTGAGGTGACGACCCGTCCCGGCGACGAGGTGCGGGGCTTCGGGCATGCCTGGCCGCCGAGGGAAGCGGTCACCGGTTGGCTGGTGTCACAATGTGACGCGCTGGGCGCGGACATGGCCGTGGTGGCGCTGTTGTCGGCCGGGCAGATGCTGGTGCCACGGTGGTGGCTCGGCTACCCCGACGAGGTCGTGGAGTCCTGGGGCCGGATCGCGCTGCATCTCGCGACCCCGCTCGTCGATGCGTTGCACGGCGGGCCGGTGATCGTGTCCTCGGTCCGGGAGCTGACGCACCGGTACCCGCTGATGGGTGTGCGCCCGACGACCGGCTGCCCGGCGCTGGCCGCGGTGGCGATCCCCGGTCCCGCGGGCGCGGCGGTCGGGGTACTGGGCGTCTCGTTCTCCTCCTCGCTTCCTCCCTCGCTCACCCCGGGCGCGCTGGTGCGGGCGGCGCACACGCTGGGCGCGAACCTGCACGACCGGGACCGGTGGACCGGCGCCCCCGACCCGCCCGCTGCTGCGGAACCGCAGGAGTCGCCGGCCCGGCCGGAGGGGTTGTCGCCGGGCCCGGTGCCGGGGCTGGAGGCGCTCGACGACCCGCGCCGCCGGGCCGAGCTGACCAGGCTCGGGCTCGGCTCGGGCGAGGGTGTGGTCACCGGGTCGGTGCACCGCCTGACCGCGCTGGCCGCACGGCTGCTCGGCGCGGACCGGGCCCAGATCTCGCTGTTGGGCACCGAGCAGTGGCTGGCCAGCACCGTGGGGTTCACCCCGGTGCAGGACGCCCGGCGCTCGGCGCTGCGGGAGTCGTTGTGCAGCGTGACCGTCGCCAGTGGCGGCCCGGTGGTCATCGCGGACGCCCAGGGCCATCCGTGGGTGCGGGACCTGCCGCCGGTCCGGGTGGACGGGGTCCGGCGCTACGCGGGGGTCCCGCTGGTGTCCGCGGACGGGCTGGCGATCGGGGCGCTGTGCGTGTTCGACGGGCGCGCCGACCCCTGGCCCGACGACGCGGACGCGACGTTGACCGAGCTGGCCGCCGCCGCGATGGCCGAGATGGCTCTTCGTGTCGCGAACCGGGAGCTGGTGGCGACCGCCGAGCGGCAGCGCCGCCTGCAGGCGGTCACGGCCGCGCTGTCGTCGGCCGCGACCGTGCACGCGGTCGCGGAGGTGATCCTGCACGGCGGGATCGAGCTGATCGCCCGCGACGGCGTCGTCGGCGTGCTGTCCCCGGGCGGAACGCACATGCGCACCTGGCCCACCCGCGGGATCCCGGCCGAGCTGGTCCAGGACATGCTGCTGCTCCCCGTCGACGCAGCGACCCCGATCACCCGGGCCGTCGCCACCGGCGAACCGGTCGCCGTGGCCTCCCTCGCGGAGATCGGGGCCCTCTTCCCCGACGCCGTGCCCACCCACCAGGCGACGGGAACGCGCTCGGTCCTCGCGGTCCCGGCCCGCGCGGGTGGCGTGACCCTCGGAGCCCTCGCCTTCGGATTCGACACCGAGGACGCCGTCGACGACGACGTGCTGACCTACGCCCGGACCCTGGGCGACCTGACCGGCCAGGCCCTCGACCGGGCCCGGCTCTACGAGCGCGAGTACCACGCGGCGCACCAGCTCCAGCGGGCGCTGATGCCCGCCGCCACACCGGAGCTGCCCGGAGTGCAGGCCGCCGTGTGCTACCGGCCCGCCGACAGCGACCACGAGATCGGCGGCGACTGGTACGACGTGTTCCCGCTGCCCGCAGGCAGGGTGGGCATCGCCATCGGCGACGTCGTCGGGCACGACCTGCACGCGGCCGCCGCCATGGGCCAGCTCCACGCCGTGCTCCGGGCGGTGGCCGCCACCTCGAGCGGGCCTGCCGACGCGCTGCAGCGGCTCCACGAGGCGGCGTCGGGCATCCCCGGAGCCTCCTACACCACCGTCGGCTACGCCGAGTACGACCCGGCGTCCGGCACGCTGCGCCACGCCTGTGCCGGGCACCTGCCGCCGCTGCTCGCCGTCGGCGGCCACGCCGGCTACCTGCCCGGGGGGCTGTCGACACCGCTGGGCGTCAGTCACGAGGCCCGCCACCCGTCCCGCGCGGAGGCGACGATCACCGTGTCGCCGGGGTCGCTGCTGCTGTGGTGCACCGACGGCCTGGTCGAACGCCGGGGCGAGGACATCGACACCGGCCTGGATCGGCTGGCCCACCTGGTCGCGGCCCTGGTCGACGACGATCCGGCACGCTGCTGTGACGCGGTCATGGCCGAGATGGTCGGCGGCGCGCTGCTGCGCGACGACATCGCCCTGCTCTGCCTGCGCCTCGGCCGCGTCGACGGCGGCTGACTTTCGGGTGCGCGTCGCCCAACGTGGCGGATGGTGCACACGATCTGAGATCGTGCCGGGGTGAACCTCGTGGAGGCAGCGTCGTGACCGACCCGCCCGTCCTCACCCGCGTCCACGGCGGCGTGGCCTACGTCCTGCTCAACCGTCCCGAGGTCCGCAACGCGGTCACGACCGGTCTCGCGCGGGCGCTCCACGACGCGCTGTCGGACGCCGCCGTCTACGCCGATCTCATCGTGATCCGCGGGGCCGGGGGGAACTTCTGCGCCGGCCACGACCTCCACGAGGTGGCCAGGCTTCGCCAGCAGGGTGGGGACGCCCTGCGCGGGCTCCTCGAGACGTTCGTCGGCGCCTGCGAGCTGATCGCGGAGCTGCCGGTCCCGGTGATCGCCGCCGTCGAGGGCGTCGCGATGGCGGGTGGGTTCGAGCTGGCCCAGTCGGTCGACATCGCGATCGTGCGCGACGACTCCGTGCTCGCCGACAACCACGCCAACGCCGGGATGATCCCGGCAGGCGGCGGGTCGCAGCGGTTGCCGCGCATCGTCGGCGTGCCCCGCGCGCTGGGCCACATCCTCACCGGCGACAGCCTGTCCGGCCGGCAGGCGGCGGACTGGGGGCTCGTCTACCGGTCGGTGCCGCCCGTCGGGTTCGAGAACGCCGTCGCTGCGCTCGTCGCGAACCTCGAGGGCAAGGACCGGAACGCGCTCACCCGCATCAAGCAGCTCGTGCGCACCGGCCTGCGGGGCACGCTCGTCGACGGGCTGCGGATGGAGACCGAGGCGGCGCTGGTCCATCTGACCGGGCAGCAGACGGGCAACGGCGTCGGGCGGTCCACGCAGCGGGGGCGCCGATGACCTCCGAGGGCCCGCCACCCGACGTCGGCCACTCGTGATCGGTGACGGCCCTGCGGAAACGCGTCGGGGCGCACGCCTCCCGGCCCGTCACAGCGGGGGCAGGCCGAGCAGGCCGAGCAGGTCCCGGTAGTCGGTGATGGTGTGGTCCGGCACGCAGCCCAGGTGTTCCTTGGTGCCCTGGGCGGAGTCGAACAGGACGGTCGGCATGCCGGCCTCCCGCGCCCCGAAGATGTCGCGGTGCACGTCGTTGCCGACGAACAGCGTGTGCCCGGCCGCCGTCCCCAGCCCGTCGACGGCGAGCTGGAACAGGCGGCGGTCGGGCTTGCGGTAGCCGTGGTCGCCGGAGACGACGATCGGGTCGAAGTAGTCGAGCAGCCCCACCTGGTGCAGCTCGCCTCTCGCCGAGGTGCTCTGCGCGTCGGTCACGAGGGCGAGCGGGTAGCGCGTGCGCAGGACGTCGAGCACGTCGCGGACGAACGGGTAGAGCCGCAACCTGCGCCGCGAGATGCCCCGGTACATCTCGGCGAGGAACAGCGGGATCTGCGCGCGCTTCCCGGCCGGCAGCGCGCGGGTGAACGCCGTCGCGTGCTCGTCGACGATCGCGCGCCAGATGCCCACCGCGTCGAACTCGGGGTGGTCCTCGGGGCTCGCGCGCTGCTGCTCTTTGAGGATGCCGGTGTAGAGCTCGCGCACCTCGTGGCGGCGCAGGTCGATGCCCTGGTAGGTCAGGTAGTGCCCGGCGGCACGGAACATCTCCTCCCTGCCCTCGTCGGTCTCGATCTCCACGAGCGTGCCGTTGACGTCGAAGGCGATCGCCTGGATGTTCAGCACGCCCGTAGCAGCTCCTTCGCCTGGTCCACCAGCTTCCCGCGGTAATGGTCGGACACGTAGTCGTTGCGCGCGATCCGGAGCAGGTTCAGCGCCATGTAGTACGGCGCGCGCGAGGTGATCGAGGCGAAGGCGCTGTGCCGGTCGGGGAAGTGGCAGCTGTACTCCCACAGGAAGTGGCCGATGAACGGCTCGGCGCGGTGCCTGTCGCCGGTGGCGGACATGAACGCGTGCTGCAGCTCGCCCGCCACCCGCCCGACGTCGAACATGCGGTCGCCGCGCTTCATGCGTTCGAGGTCGATCGCGCCGACGTCCAGCCCGCCGCCGAACAGGAAGTTGGCCGGCGTCGCGTCGCCGTGCAGCCACACCTGCTGGTCCTGCCACATCCGCGGGCGCACCTGCCACTCGTCGCGCAGCCAGCAGAGCTCGTCGACATCCCACCGCCCGATGCGGCCGTCGCGGTGCAGGCGCCCGACGAGCGTGTCGAAGTAGCGGCAGTCGACGTCGAAGTCGACGCCCTCGCCGTTGGCCGTCCGGTTGTGCTGGGTGGACAGGAAGTACGCCAGCGAGGTCAGGCGGTGGAACAGGTGTCCGGGGTTGTCGTCGTTCAGGGACGAGGCGATGGCGTCGCTGAACAGCTCGCCCGCGTAGTACTCCAGCGCCAGCACGCAGTTGATGTCGCGGTCCATGCCGAGCGGCCGGATCACGTGGTGCGGCGAGCCGACCAGGTCGTAGCCGCGCAGGGTCCGCAGCCCCTCGTACTCGCGGTGTGCGGTCCCGGCCGCCTTGTCGCGGTCCCAGCCGAAGCGCGGGCCGAAGAACTTGCAGATCACCCGGGCGCCGCTGGAGCGCTCCTCGTAGGCGTAGACCTCGTTGCTCCCCGACAGGCGGAAGACGCGGAACACCGGGTCCCGCTCGTGCACCCCGAGGCGTTCGCACAGCACGCGGCTCAGGAAACCCTGCAGCGGATCGGCCGGCGGGACGTGCCCGACGTAGCGACCATTCACGAACGCGAAGTGAAGTGGACGGGGGCGGTGCAGGGCATGGCCGGGTCGATAACAGAAGGTTAACCATCCCGGCGAACCCCGGCGCGTGGTACTGGTGTCCGGTGATCCTCGACGGCGACCTGACGTGCGACCAGGTGCACGCGGTGGCGCACCGCGCCGACCGCGTGGAGGTCGGCGCCGCGGCGCGGGAGCGTGCCACCGCGGCGCACGACGTCGCCGAGGAGGTGGTGCTGCGGCGGCCGGTGTACGGCAGGACCACCGGCGTCGGAGCCAACCGCACGGTGCTGGTGGGCACGGCCGAGGCCGCCGACCACGGCATCCGGCTGCTGCGCAGCCACGCCGGTGGCGCCGGGCCGCTGGTGGCGCCGGCCACGGCGCGGGCGATGATGCTGGTGCGGCTCAACCAGCTGGGCGTGGGCGGCTCCGGCGTGCACCCGGCGGTGCTCGACGCGCTGGCCGAGGCGATCAACGACGGCAAGGTTCCCCGCGTGCACCAGGTGGGGGCGATCGGCACCGCCGACCTGACGGCGCTGGCGTCGACGGCGTTGAGCCTGCTCGGCGAGCGCGCCTGGGCCGACGGTTCGCTGGGGCACCTGGCGTCCGGTCGCCTGGACGCGCTGGCGTTCGTCAGCAGCAACGCCGCGACGATCGGCGAGGCCGCGCTCGCGTGCCACGAGATGGGGGAGCTGCTCGACGCGGCGCTCGCGGTGGCCGGGCTGACCTTCCTGGCCCTGGACGGCTCGCCGGAGGCCTACGCCGAGGCCGTCCACGAGGCCCGGCCGCACCCCGGCCAGCAGCGGGTGGCCGCCCGCCTGCGCGACCTGCTCGGCCCACCCGGCGCCGGCCCGGCAAGCCGCGTGCAGGACCCGTTCGGCCTGCGTGCACTCCCCCAGGTGCACGGCCCGGCCGTCGAGGCGATGGCGTACCTGGCGGAGGTGCTGCGGATCGACATGAACTCGGCCGGCGAGAACCCGCTGATCGACGTCACCTCGCGCGACGTGCTGCACAACGGCAACTTCCACACCGCCTACGTCACCTACGCGCTCGACACCGCACGGGCCACGCTGTTCTCCACCGCCGCGCTGTCGGCCGCGCGCCTGGGGACGCTCGTCGAGCCGGCCTTCACCGGCCTGCGCCCCTTCCTCGCCGACGGCCCGCCGGGCAGCTCGGGGGTGATGATCCTGGAGTACATCGCGCACTCGGCGCTCGCGGACATGCGGCACACCGCTGCCCCGGCGGGGCTGGGCAACGCCGTGCTCTCCCGTGGCGCCGAGGAGCACGCCAGCTTCTCCGCGCAGTCGGCGCACCGGTCGACGGAGGTGCTGCCCTCCTACGCGACGGTGCTGGCCTGCGAGCTCGTCGCCGCGGTCCGGGCGCTGCGGCAGCGGGCGATCACACCGGGCTCGGACGATCTCCGGGCGGCGTACGAGCGGGCGTGCGGCGTGCTGGACACCTCAGCCGTCGACCGCCCGCTCGACCTCGACATCGAGGCGGCCGCGGCCGTCCTCCCGCAGCTGGGCGCGCCCGGATGAAGGCAGGTCCGGTGAACCGCACGGTCCCGGCGTACGTGTTCAGAGCAGCCGGGCCGACCGGCGGAGAGAGAGAGTGGGTGCGAGATGGATGTACACGCCCGCACGAGCCGCCCGCTGTTGTGGCAGGCGCTCAGTGCGCTCCTGCTGCTCGCGATGGGCGGGATCCACCTGTATCTCGTCGTCTTCAGCGGTTTCGACGGCCTGCTGGGCACCCTCTTCGTGCTCAACGCCATCGGTGGGCTGGTGCTGGCGGTCGCGATACTGGCCACGCCGCAGCGGTTCCTGTTCGTGGTCAGCGCGCTGAGCCTGCTGTTCATGGTGGGCACGCTGCTCGGGCTCGTGGTCGCGCTGACACCGCTGGGCCTGCTCGGGATCCACGAGCAGCTGGGCGGCGAGCTGGTCCTGGTGACGCTGATCGTCGAATCCCTCGGCGCGGTGGTGCTCGCGGTGACGACCGTGCGCGCCCGTCGCTGATCAGAGCTCGATCCGCGACCCCATCACGACGGTCCGGTCGACGGGCAGGTGGAAGTACGCCGCCGGGTTGGCGGCGTTGTGGGCGAGCCCGATGAACAGCCGCTTCTGCCAGCCGCTCATGCCGGGGTTGTCACAGCGCTCGATCGTGATCCTCGACAGGAAGTACGACGCGGCGTCCGGGTCGAAGTCGACCTCGTCGGACGCCGCGCGGGCCGCGTGCAGCAGCTCGGGGATGTCCTGCTCGTCCTGGAAGCCGAACCGGGCTGCGATGTGCACGATCCCGTCGTCGACAGGACCGAGCGCGTCGACCGACAGCCGTTCGGACGGCGGCACGTGCGGGACGTTCTGGGCGACCACGGAGACGATCACCACCCGCTGGTGCAGGACGTGGTTGAACTCGACGTTGGCCCGCAGCGCGAGCGGCGCCGTGAGCCTGGTCGGGTGCGGGAAGACGGCGGTGCCGGGCACCCGGGCGATCTTCGCCGCGTGCAGGTGCTCGACGAACTCGGGCAGCGGCCCCTCCAGGTCCACGCGCCGCTGGGTGATGATGCGCCGGCCGCGCTGCCAGGTGACCATCACCGTCACCACGATCGCGGCGATGAGCAGCGGAAGCCAGCCGCCGTGCACCACCTTGGTCAGGTTGGCGCCCAGGTAGATCAGCTCGACGCCGCCGAACACGACGGCCACCAGCGCGAGCTTCCAGTGCGGCCAGGCCCAGGCCGTGGCGGCGTACATGAGGAACAGCGCGGTGGTGAGCAGCAGCGTGCCGGTCACGGCGAGGCCGTACGCGGTGGCGAGGCTCGCCGAGGACCGGAAGCTGACGATGAGCACCAGCACGCCGCCGAACAGCAGCCAGTTCACGGCGGGGACGTAGATCTGGCCGCTCTCCCGCGTCGAGGTGTGCTTCACGTTGAGGTGCGGCAGGAAGCCCAGCCGCACCGCCTGCCGCGACACCGAGAACGCACCGGAGATCACCGCCTGCGACGCGATCACGGTGGCGAACGTGGCCAGCACCACGAGCGGGAGCTGCGCCCAGGCCGGGGCGAGCAGGTAGAAGGGGTTCGAGATCGCGCTCGGGTCGTCGAGGATCAGCGCGGCCTGGCCCAGGTAGTTGATGATGAGGGCCGGGAACACCACGGCGAACCAGGCCCGGCGGATCGGGCGCCTCCCGAAGTGGCCCATGTCGGCGTACAGCGCCTCCGCGCCGGTGATCACCAGGACGATCGCGCCCATGGCGATGAACGCGGTGTACGGGTGGTCGGCGACGAAGGACACGACGTACGTCGGCGACAGCCCCAGCAGCACCTCCGGGCGGGACACGATGTGCGGGATCCCCAGCACGGCCAGCGTCACGAACCAGACCACCATGACGGGCCCGAAGAGCCGCCCGACGCGGTGGGTGCCGAAGCGCTGCGCGGCGAACAGCACCGCGAGGATGGCGACGCCGATCGGCAGGACGGCCCCGGCCAGCTCGGGCTGGGCCACCTGGAGCCCCTCCACGGCCGAGAGCACCGAGATGGCCGGAGTGATCAGGGAGTCGCCGTAGAACAGTGACGCGCCGAGCACACCCAGGCCCAGCGCGACCGCGGTTCGCCGGGCCGTCGTGCCCGCCACCCCGCGCACCAGCGCGGCGAGCGCCATGATCCCGCCCTCGCCGTCGTTGTCGGCGCGCAGGATGAACGTCACGTACTTGACCGTGACGACGAGCGTGACCGACCAGAAGATCAACGACACGACGCCGTAGACGTCGGCCGGTGTCGGGCTGACGGCGTTGTCGTCGATGGCGAACACCGTCTGCACCGCGTAGAGCGGGCTGGTGCCGATGTCGCCGAACACGATGCCCAGTGCGCCGAGCGCCAGGCCGAGCAGGCTGCCGCTGTGGGCGGCCGGATGCTCCCGGTTCCCCTCCCCACGCGGCAGCGCTTCGGGGGGATCTGCGAGCGTGTCGGTCACGCGCTCAGTCTGCCCGTCGTTCCTGGTCCACGGTGCACCTCAGGTGGGTGGTCATCGTCGACGCAGGCACCGGACGGCCCCACTGGTAGCCCTGCCCGTACCGGCAGCCGAGCGCGCGCAGCTGCTCAGCCTGCGCCGCGTTCTCCACGCCCTCCGCGACCGCGGCCAGCCCGAACGCGGCGACGACGGCCAGGATCGCGGCCGCGATGCGGTGTTGCTGCGGGTCGGTGTCCAGGCCGGTGATCAGTGACCGGTCGATCTTGATGACGTCGACGAACTCGCGGCGGACGTAGCTGAGCGAGGAGCACCCGGTCCCGAAGTCGTCGATCGCCACCCTGATCCCGGCGGACCGCAGTGCCGTCATCGCGAGCATCGTCTGTGCGTCCTCGCCCATCATCTGCGTCTCGGTGACCTCCAGGGTCAGGTCTGCCGGGTCGACCCCGTGCCGTTCGAGACACCCGACCACGGCCTCGGAGAACTGCGGGGAGCGGAGCTCGACGGGGGAGACGTTCACGTGCAACCCGAACGGGACCCCCTGCAGCACCGTCGCTCGCCAGCTCGCCAGCTGGGCGACCGCGGTGTCGAGCACCCATCGGTCCAGCACCACGAGCAGGCCGGTGTCCTCGGCGACGGGGATGAACTCGCCGGGCACGAGGATGCCGCGGACCGGGTGCTGCCAGCGCACGAGCGCCTCCACCCCGCACGTGCGGCCCGTCAGCAGTTCGACGATCGGCTGATAGTGCACCAGCAGCTCGCCGTCCGTCATCGCCGTGCGCAGCTCCTCGGCCAGCAGCACCCGCGACAGCGCAGCGGCATGCATCGACGGCTCGTAGATCGCGACGCTGCCCCGCGCGCGCGTCTTGGCCGCGTACATGGCGGTGTCCGCGTCGCGGAGCAGGGTGTCGGCGTCCTGTCCCGGCTCGGCGAAGCACACCCCGATGCTGGCGCCCACCCAGCACGACTGCCCTCCCACGTGCACCGGCGTGCTCAACGCCGTCCGGATCCGGTCGGCGATGTCCAGCACCTCGTGGTCCGAGGCATCGAGGATGACCAGCGCGAACTCGTCGCCGCCGAGCCGGCACACGGTGTCGCGCTCCCGGGTCACCGCCCGGAGCCTGCGGGCGACGTCGACCAGGAGCATGTCGCCCACGGAGTGGCCGAAGCTGTCGTTGACCGCCTTGAACCCGTCCAGGTCGAGCAGGAGCACCGCAGGTGGTGCGGGGCGGTTCATGGCGTGCTCGATGCTCTCGCGGAGCAACGTCCGGTTGGCCAGGCCCGTCAGCGGGTCGTAGAGGGCCAGGCGTTCGAGCTGCTGCTGGGCGTCCTCCAGCTGCTGGGTGCGCTCGGCGACCCGCTCCTCGAAGCCGGTGGTGAGGGCCTGCAGCTCCTCCGCCAACATGTTCATGCCCACGATCACCGCGTCGATCCGGTCGGCGACGGGCGACGGCGCCATGCGGGCGTCGAGATCACCCGAGGCCAGCGTCACGACCAGTTCGACCAGCTGGTCCAGCCGCACGTCCCGGTCCTCAGGGTCGGGTGTCGCCATGGCACAACCACGCCACAGCAGCGGGATCGGAGGTGAGGAGGCGGGTGGGGGCCTGCGGTGCACTCGCGCCCGGCGCGACGTCCGCGACACCGGCGGAGTCGGCACGCACCGAGGTCGCGTGCTCACGTTCCGCGGAACTGCTCACCCGTAGAGACTAGAGGTGGGAGGGCGCGAGCCTCGCGCGGCCCAGCCGGTGTCACCCGTCCGATGTGCCGGTCCGCCGCCGATGTGATGAGCCGGTGTGAGGTTCCTGAAGATCTTCCCCGGCCCGGGCCGGCGGGCGTCCGGCGTGGCTTAGCGTCGCGACAGCGACGGCGGACAGGGAGCTGGCACATGGGACCTGACTTCGACGGCCACGGGCCTTTCGGTGGACCTCATCACGGTGGGCCCGGCGGCCACGGGCCGTGGGCCTTCCTTCCCGCACTCGGTCTGGTGCCGCTCGTCCTCACGCTGTTCGTCACACTGTGGATCAGCGGCTACGGCGGGGCGCTGGTCGCCCGGCTGAGGGCCGCGCTCGCACCGGATCCCCGGCGCGGACGCTGGGCGGAGGCCGTCGCCCGCCACCGTGCGGTGGCTGCGGACTTCGCCGCGGTCGAGTGCGACCCGCGTTCGATCCTCGACCGCCCCGCCCTGAGCGACGTCCGGCAGCCGGCGACGGCGCAGTTCGTGGACGCCTTCGCCGAGGCGCGGGCGCTGCTCACCGAGCGGTACCCGGCAGCGGAGTTCGCCCGGCTTTTCGGTGACGCGGTCGAGTGTGAGGAGAGGGCGTGGTCCGCCGCGGTCGACGCGGCGCGGCTCGCCGGAGCTCGCAGCGCGGCGCTGCCGTCCGCTTGTTGACTATGGCATAGCCATAGTCGAAGCTGCGGGGGTGTCCGGCGGTGAGATCGAGGCGCGTCGCGCCTACCGGTCGCCCCTGCGTGCGGAGCGGGCGCGCCACACACGCCTGCGGGTACTGGAGGCGGCGACGGCCGTGTTCCTCGGACGGGGCTACGCCGGCGCCACGATGCGGTCGATCGCGGCCGGAGCGGGCGTGTCGGTGCCGACGGTCGAACAGCTGTTCGGCACCAAGTCGCGGATCCTCAAGGCCGCGATCGACGACGCGATCGCGGGCGACGACGAGCCGGTACCCGTGCTCGACCGCAGCTGGGCGAGCGCGGCGAGCGCGGCCGGGACCGCCGAGGAGTTCCTCGCGATCGCGGCGGGCGTGATCACGGCGGCTCAGGAGCGGTCCGCGGCGCTCGTGCTCGCCGTGTTCGAGGGGGCGCGCACCGACCCCGATCTCGCCCGCCTCGCCGAGCAGATGACCGCCCAGCGCAGCGCGACCGCCGCGTGGGCCGTCGACGCGCTGGCCGCGATCGCGCCCCTGCACGCGGACATCGACCGCCGCGCCGCCGCCGAGTCGCTGTGGATCCTGATGGACCCGGCCGTGTACGACCGGCTGACCCGCCAGCGCGGCTGGTCCCCTTCGCGGTACGGGAGCTGGTTCGCGCGGTCGGCCCGGCTGCTCCTGATCGCCGAACCGACACCCGAGGAGAACACCATGACCCCCACCCACGGCCGGATCGACTACCTCCAGCTCCCAGCGGCCGACGTCGCCCGTTC
>JBBQEF010000019.1:0-30818 GCA_038320445.1 Mycobacteriales bacterium | reverse complement strand
GGTCCTGCACGGCGACACGCAGATCTCGCCCAAGGGCCTCGACACCTACGGCTCGCGCTCGCTCGTCGTCGGCGGCATCGCGATCCACAAGGCGGCCGAGAAGGTCATCGTCAAGGCGAAGAAGCTGGCCGCGCACCTGCTGGAGGCGTCCGAGGACGACATCGAGTTCTCGGCCGGGAACTTCACCGTCCGCGGCACGGACAAGGGCAAGGCCATCCAGGAGCTGGCGTTCGCCGCGTTCATGGCGCACGACTACCCCGAGGACATGGAGCCGAGCCTCGACGCCGACGCCGTGTACGACCCGGAGAACTTCTCCTTCCCGCACGGCACGCACCTCGCCGCGATCGAGGTCGACACCGACACCGGTCGGGTCAACCTGCGCCGCTACGTCTGCGTGGACGACGTCGGCAACGTGGTCAACCCGCTGATCGTCGAGGGCCAGGTGCACGGCGGTCTCGCCCAGGGCATCGCGCAGGCCCTGTTCGAGGAGGCCAACTACGACGATCAGGGCACGCTGGTCAACGGCACGTTCGTCGACTACACGCTGCCCTCGGCGGCCGACCTGCCCAGCTTCGACACGGCCACCGTGTCGACGCCGGCCACGTCGAACCCGCTGGGCGTCAAGGGCGTCGGCGAGGCGGGCACGATCGCCTCGACGCCGGCCATCGTCAACGGTGTGATCGACGCGCTGCGCCACCTCGGCGTGACGAACGTCGAGATGCCGTGCACCTCGCAGCGGGTGTGGCGGGCCATCCAAGAGGCACAAGGCAGGGCCACCCAGGAGACCCCGATCGACACCCACTCGCCGGGTGCCGGCCTGGGCTCGATCGACCCGAACAACCCGCAGGGAGAGGTTCTGTGATTCCGTCCAAGTTCGACTACGTCAAGCCGGCGTCGGTCGCCGAGGCGATCACGGCACTGCAGGAGGGCGGGGACGACGCCAAGATCCTGGCCGGCGGCCAGAGCCTGATCCCGGTGCTCCGGCTGCGCCTCGCGGCGCCGTCGGTGATCATCGACCTCGGCGGGATCGCGGAGCTCCGCGGCATCCGCGAGGACGGCGACCACATCGTGATCGGCGCGATGACCGCCTACCACGACATCATCCGCGACGACCTGGTCAAGGAGCACGTCACGCTCCTCGCGCAGGCCGTGGCCACGGTGGCCGACAACCATGTCCGTCACCGCGGCACGCTGGGCGGCTCGCTCGCCCACGCCGACCCCGCGGGCGACCTCGGGGGCACGGCGCTCGCGCTGGAGGCCGAGCTGGTCATCGCGGGCGCGTCGGGCAACCGGACCGTGACCGCGAAGGACTTCTTCGTGGACTACTTCACCACCGCACTCGGCGAGGGCGAGATCCTCACCGAGATCCGGTTCCCGAAGTACACGGGCTGGAAGACCCACTACGAGAAGTTCAACCGCACCGCACAGGCCTGGTCCATGTGCGCGGTCGCCGTGGCCCTCAAGGTCGACGGCGGCACCATCTCCGAGGCCCGCGTCGGGTTGACGAACATGGGCACCACGCCGATCCGCGCCACCGGCGTGGAGCAGGCGCTGGTGGGGCAGGCCGCCACCGCCGACGCGGCGCGGGCCGCTGCCGAGCACGCGACCGAGGGCACGGCGGCTCCGAGTGACGCCGACGCCGCGGCCGACTACCGTGAGCACCTGGCCAAGGTGCTCACCGGCCGCGCGGTGCTCGCCGCAGCGGGCTGACGATCCATTGCGGACGCCCGCTCCGGGTTCACCCGGGGCGGGCGTCCGCGTTTTCTGCTTCGAGGAGACCCCATGCAGTTGGAGAACAAGTTCACCATCGACGCGCCGATCGAGAAGGCGTGGGAAGCGCTGAACACGCCGGAGACGATCGCGCCGTGCTTCCCGGGCGCGACACTCACCGAGTACGAGGGTGACACGTTCGCCGGCACCGTGAAGGTGAAGCTCGGCCCGATCTCGCTGACCTACAAGGGCAAGGGCACCTACAAGGAGCGCGACGACGCCAACCACCGCGTGGTGATCGACGCCAGCGGCCGTGACTCGCGCGGCAACGGCACCGCCGAGGCCACCGTCACGGGTTCCATGGTCGCCGACGGGCCGGACAAGACCGCGGTCACCATGGTCACCGACATGAAGATCACCGGACGGCCCGCGCAGTTCGGCCGTGGCGTGATCAACGACGTGGCCGACAAGATCATCGGTCAGTTCGCGGGCTGCGTGGCCGAGAAGCTCGCCCCCGGGGCCGAGGCTGCTCCCGCTCCGTCCCTGACGCCGTCCCCGTCCCCGAAGCCGTCACCGACCCCGAAGGCCGAGGCCAGCAGCAACGGCGCGGCGGTGGCCGCCGCTCCGACCGCTACGGCCACCGCCACGGCCACCGCGCCCAAGCCCGCAGCAGCTGTGCCGTTCACGCCGATGAAGAGCGAGATCGACGCGATCGACCTGCTCGACCACGCCGGCTCACCGGTACTCAAGCGCCTGGCTCCGGTGCTCGGCGCGGCCCTGCTGCTGCTGATCATCTTCCTGATCCGCCGCAGTCGCAGCTGACCCGCCCCCGTCGAGCAGCCCGGTGACGCGGCTCCCGTTCAGTCGGGGCAGCGTCACCGTGCTGGGCGCAGGACGGGCTGTGCGCAGGACGGGGCTGTGCGCAGGGCGGGGCTGTGCGCAGGGCGGGGCCGGGTTGCAGGACGGGTCAGCGAGGATGGGCCCATGCGGAACGGACCCCACAACGCGCTGACCGACGTCCCCGGGCTCCGGGTCGGCCACGCGGCGCTCGACGGCCCGGGCGCGCTGAGCGGCACGACGGTCGTGCTGGCCCCACCCGGAGGCATGGTCGCGGGCGTGGACGTGCGGGGGTCGGCGCCGGGCACGCGCGAGACCGACCTGCTCGATCCCGGCGCGATGGTCCAGCGCGTGCACGCGATCGTCCTGACCGGCGGCAGCGCGTACGGCCTGGCCGCCGCGGGCGGGGTCGTCGCCCGGTTGGAGGCGGCCGGGATCGGGTTCGCGGTGCCCGGCGGCGTCGTGCCGATCGTCCCGGGGGCGGTGCTGTTCGACCTCGGCCGCGGCGGGGACTTCTCGGCCCGTCCGGACGCGCCGCTGGGCGCCGCCGCGTACGACGCCGCGTCCGGCGGCCCGGTCGCGCAGGGCTCGGTCGGGGCCGGGACGGGCGCCGTCGTGGGCGGGCTCAAGGGCGGGGTCGGCACGGCGAGCGCGGTGCTCGACGGCGGCGCGGTGGTGGCGGCGCTCGTCGTCGCGAACGGGGTGGGGTCGGCGCTGGACCCGTCGACGGGGGTGCCGCTCGGTGTCCGTTTCGGGGTGGCGGGCGAGTTCCCGGAGATCACGGTCGGCGCGGCGGCCCGGGAGGCGCTGCGCGCGGCCCCGAGGCTGCCCGCGCCCGGCACGGCGACGACGCTGGCCGTCGTCGCCACGGACGTCACGCTGGACAAGGCCGGCTGCGGCCGGCTGGCCACGATGGGGCACGACGGTCTCGCCCGCGCCGTGTCGCCGGTGCACACGATCATGGACGGGGACGCGATCTTCGGCCTGTCCACGGCCGGGCGGCCCGCTCCGGATCCGATGGCGCTGTTCGCGCTGCAGGCCGCGGCGGCCGACGTCGTCGCGAGGGCGACGGCGCACGCCGTCCTGTCGGCGCGGTCGGTGGGGACGTGGCGCAGCTATCGCGACGTGGTCGGCACCCCGTGATCAGCGGGGCGCGGGGAGCAGGGCGTGCAGGACCCGGCCGGCGCGATCGGGGTCGGGCTCCTCGCCGGTGATCACCTTGAGGTACACGTAGGACTCCACGATGCGGACCACCGTGTAGGCCAGGTCGTCCACCGGGACCGGGCTGCTCAGCAGGCCCGCCGCGGTGTCCTGGTCGATCAGCTCGTGCACCAGCCCGATCAGGCGCTGCTGGTAGCCGCCGGAGCGCATCGTCAGCAGCCGCAGCGCGAACTCGCCCTCCTCGGCGAGGAAGCGGCGCATCCCCGGGTGGGCGAGCACGTCGCGGACGAACCCGGTCAGCGTCACGGCCGACCGCGACCCCGGCCCGGCCGGCCGGCGCCCGCGGCTGCGCTCGAACGTGCGCTGCGTCAGCGACCAGATCACCTCGCACAGCAGCTGTTCCCGGGAACCGACCCAGCGGTAGAGCGTCGCGCGGTTGATCCCGAGCTCGTCCGAGATCGCCTGCATGTCCAGGCGCTGCCCGGCCTGGAACGTCCGGCGGGCGAGCACGAAGGCGTCGATGGCCTTCGGACGTCCGGTGCCCGCGAGCTGGCGCTGCAACGGCGTGTGCACGGGCCCCTCCGGATGCGTTGACAGCCACTGTGAGCCATCTCATACTAGCGACAGAACGATGATCTGTCGCATCGGTGAGACGGCAGCGCCGAACGTTGCACGATCTCGACGAGGAGAGCGTCATGAGCACATCTGTGGGTTCCACGGCACCGGGACGGCTGGGCGACCCCGAGCTGACGATCGGCACCGACCCCCGCGCCGATCCCCGGATGGTCGCGGTCTTCAGGGCGTTCGGGATCGACGGCCACGCCGACGGCGCGCCGCTTGCGCCCAGCGCGTCCCGGGAGGAGCTGCTCGGGTTCGTCGACGCCGTCGAGGTCGGGTTCGAGGGCCTGTTCACCGCGCTGGCCGAGGGCTCGCCGCCGCTGGAGGGCGTCACGTCCGAGCTGATCACGATCACCGGGGACGGCGGCCACGAGATCCGGCTGCACGTGCACCGGCCGAGCGCCGCCGAGGGGCCACTGCCGTGCATCTACCAGGTGCACGGGGGCGGCATGGTCATGCTCTCCACCGTGGGCCCGCTCTACGTGCGCTGGCGCAACGAGCTGGCGGCGGCGGGCAACGTCGTGGTCGGGGTGGAGTACCGCAACGGGGCCGGCGTGCTCGGCTCCCACCCCTTCCCGGCCGGCCTCGACGACTGCGCCACCGGGCTGCGGTGGGTCCACTCGCACCTCGGGGAGCTGGGCGCGACCCACGTCGTCGTCACGGGCGACTCCGGCGGCGGCAACCTCGCGCTCGCGCTGGCGATCAAGGCCAAGCGGGAGGGCTGGGCCGGTGAGATCGCGGGCGTCTACGCGCAATGCCCGTACATCCTCGGCGACTGGGACGACGCCGAGCTGCCGTCGCTGCGCGAGAACGACCGGTACTGGCTCAACCGCAGCCTGTTCCCGCTGCTGGCAGAGGTCTACGACCCCGGGGCGAAGAACGCCGACGACCCCACCTGCTGGCCGTACCGCGCCACCGCAGCCGACGTCGAGGGACTCCCGCCGCACGCGATCTCGGTCAACGAGCTCGACCCGCTGCGCGACGAAGGCCTGGCCTACCACCGCCTGCTGCTCTCGGCGGGGGTCAGCTCGGTGGGGAAGATGAACCTGGGGCTGTGCCACGTGGGGGAGCTGCTGTTCCGGGGCACGCTGCCGGACGTCTACGCGGAGGCGGTCCGCGACGTGACGGGCTTCGCGAGGTCGCTCGGCCGGCTGTAGCCGCCGCTCAGCCCCCGGCGAAGGGAGGGAGGACGTCGAGCGTGGGGTCGTGCCCCACCTCGATCTCCCGGTCGCGGACGGCCACCTCGTCGAGCAGGAAGCTGCAGCGCTGCAGCACCCTGGCCAGCTCGGGGCCGTGCTCCTGCGCGACGACGGCGAGCAGGTCGGCCACGCTCGCGCCGGCGTCCAGCTGGATCTTCTCCGTCTCGACGCCCGCGGCGGCGCGGGCCGCGGCGAAGTAGCGCACGACGGCCGTCGTGGTGGTCGCGGAACCCATCCCCTCAGCCGCCGATCGCGCTCATCGGCCGGTCCGGCTGCAGGAAGCCCGGCTCGTCGATGCCGTGGCCGGCCAGCTTGCCCCACATGGCGTCGCGCCAGGTGTCGGCGATCTCGGCGTCCGAGGACCCGCCGCGCACCATGGCCCGCAGGTCGGTCTCGGTGCGGGCGAACAGGCAGGAGCGGACCTGTCCGTCGGCGGTCAGCCGGGTGCGGTCGCACGCCCCGCAGAAGGGCCGGGTGACCGACGCGATGACGCCCACCACGGCCGGCCCGCCGTCCACGAGCCACTTCTCGGCCGGGGCGCCGCCGCGTTCCTCGGTGTCGGGGGTCAGGGTGAACTCGGTGCGGAGCGACTCCATGATCTCGCCCGCGGTGACCATCTCGGTGCGTTCCCAGCCGTGCTGGGCGTCGAGCGGCATCTGCTCGATGAACCGCAGCTCGTAGCCGTGCTCGACAGCGAAGCGCAGCAGCGGCACGGCCTCGTCGTCGTTGAGACCGCGCAGCAGCACTGTGTTGATCTTGACGGGCCCGAGGCCTGCGTCGCGGGCGGCGGCGAGGCCGTCCAGGACGTCGGAGAGCCGGTCGCGCCGCGTGATCGTGGAGAACCGCTCCTGCTGGAGCGTGTCCATCGAGACGTTGAGCCGGTTGACCCCGGCCGCGGCCAGCGACTCCGCGCGGCGGGCGAGGCCGATGCCGTTGGTGGTGAGCGAGATGTCCGGGCGGGGCTCCAGCGCCGCCGACGCCGCGATGATCCCGTCGAGGCCCTTGCGCAGCATCGGCTCGCCGCCGGTGAAACGCAGCTCCTGGATGCCCAGGTCGTGCACCGCGACACCGATCAGACGGATGAGCTCGTCGTCGGTGAGCTGCTCCTCGCGGGGCATCCAGTCCAGGCCCTCGGCGGGCATGCAGTAGGAGCAGCGCAGGTTGCAGCGGTCGGTGAGCGAGATGCGGAGGTCCGTCGCGACCCGGCCGAACGTGTCCACGAGCCGGGGGTCGGCGGGCCGGGCCGGGTCTCGGGTGGTGGCCCGCCGCACTGCGGGGAGGCCGAGCTCGGATGCCGTCACGACACGAGCGTAACCGCCGAAACGGATCTCTGACCGCACCCGCAGCAGTACCCGCGGGCACCTCCGCATCCGCGGACCTTTGCTCGAACGATGCCCGCAGATGCTGCCGTGGTCCCGCCCGCGGGCTGCCCGAAAGGTGAGCCACGCACCCCGCGAGTCGGGTGAGGGCGGCCGCGACTCGTGCGCGCTGTCGTGTCGACTCGCGCACGGTGTCGTGCCGACTCGCGCACGCCGGCCGGCGTCGAGATCGCTCCGCCGTGGCATGGTCTCGGGATGGACCAGGTGCAGCGGGCGCGGCTGTCCAGCGCCCTCTTCGCGGACATGGTGCGCACGGTGCACGGCACCGGGCAGGAGGTGTCGCGCATCCTGCGCGACGACGGGCTGAACCCGGCGCAGCTGCAGCTGCTGCTGGCCGTCCGCGAGGCGCCGGGCTCGGCGCAACGGCGGTTGGGCGAGCGGCTCGGCACCACACCGGCGAACGTGTCGATGCTGGTGTCGCGGCTGGAGGACCGCGGCTGGCTGCGCCGCGAGGCCGCCGGTGCCGCCAACCGGTTGTGGCTGACGTCGGAGGGTCAGGCGTTGGCCGACCGCTTGGGCGCGGACCAGCAGGAGTACATGGCCGCCCGGTTCGCCGCCCTCGGCGACGACGACCTGCAGACCCTGGCGCGGCTGCTCCGTCGCGCTTGCGGCGACTGATGTTCAGCACGTCACATTGGCCCGTGATTCTTCCGTCCCCCGGCACGACGCCCCGGCACCTGCCCCGCGGACTCGCACCCGGACGCGCCGCGTGACCCGCGCGGAGACCGTCTGGGCCCCGCTGCTCCGCGAGCAGCGGTACGGCGCCGCCCAACTCGCCCTGATCGGGACGGCGGTCTTCGCGGAACAGGCCCGGGCCCGCCTCGCCGCCACCACCGACGCGACGCTCGACGACACCACCCGGCGCCGGCTCGCGGGGGTGGGGTCAGGTGTGGCGGCCCAGTTCCTGCCGCGCCACCGTGCGCAGGTGGACCTCGTCGGGGCCGTCGGCCAGGCGCAGGGCCCGGGCCCAGACGTAGAAGTAGGCCAGCGGGGTGTCGTCGCTCATGCCGGCGCCGCCGTGGATCTGGATGGCGCGGTCGACCACGTTGCACGCGATCCGCGGGGTGACCACCTTGATCGCGGCGATCTCGGTGGCGGCGCCCTTCGCGCCGTACCGGTCGATCAGCCACGCGGTCTTGAAGACCAGCAGGCGCGCCTGCTCCACCTCGATCCGGGACTGGGCGATCTGCTCGCGCACCACGCCCTGCTCGGCCAGCGGCCTGCCGAACGCGACGCGGGCCTGGGCGCGGCGCACCATCAGGTCGATCGCGCGCTCGGCCATCCCGATCAGGCGCATGCAGTGGTGGATGCGGCCGGGGCCGAGCCGGGCCTGGGCGATGGCGAAGCCGCCCCCCTCCTCGCCGAGCAGGTTCGTCACGGGCACGCGGACGTCGTGGAACTCCATCTCGGAGTGCCCGTGCTGGTCCTGGTAGCCGAACGTCGGGAGGTGCCGCGTGATCGTCAGGCCGGGGGTGTCGCGAGGCACCAGCACCATCGACTGCTGGCGGTGGGTGGCCGCCCCGGTGTCGGTCTTGCCCATCACGATGAAGACGGTGCACCGGTCGTCGGCGGCCCCGGAGATCCACCACTTCTTCCCCGAGATGACGTACTCGTCGCCCTCGCGGCGGATGGTGGTCTGGACGTTGGTGGCGTCCGACGACGCGACGTCCGGCTCGGTCATCGCGAACCCGGAGCGGATCTCGCCCGCCAGCAACGGTTCCAGCCACTCCTGCTTCTGCTCGGGCGTGGCGAACAGGTGCAGTGTCTCCATGTTGCCGGTGTCGGGGGCCTGGCAGTTGATCGCCTCCGGCGCGATCACCGGTGACCAGCCCGACACCTCCGCGACGGCGGCGTACTCCAGGTTGGACAGGCCCGAGACGTCGGGCAGGAACAGGTTCCACAGCCCGCGGGTCCTGGCCTCGGCCTTCAGCTCCTCCACCACGGGTGGCAGCGCCCACTCCTGCGGCGTGCCCCGGCGTTCCGCGCGGAAGGCCTCGTAGCCGGCCTCGGCCGGCAGGATCTTCTCGTCGAGGAACGCACGCATGCGCTTGGTGTAGTCGGCAGCGACGGCGCTGGGTTCGAAGTCCACGCCCCGAGCCAACCACACGGAGGCGCCGGTTGGGTGGGCGTCGCGGCGGGCATGCGACCCGGCGCGCACGTTCCCTCGCGGCGCGCGCGTCGCTGCACGCGCGTGGGTGACACGACGCGCGCGCCGGAGGCGGTGTGAGCTGAGCCGATCATCAGGTGCCGTACGGACCGCTGGGCAAGAACGCAATCGCGGACCTATGATCCCCATCGTGCCGCAGTTCAGGATCGCCGACGCTCGTGCTGACCCCTGGGGGAACCTCGTGATGAAGCGTGTCATGGCCGCGGCCGCGGCGGCGGGCCTGGCGCTCGCTCTGGCGGCCTGTGGTTCGTCGGCCTCCGGATCCGCCGCGACGTCGGCCGAACCGGCGGCCCGGACCCTCACCGTGCTCGCCGCGGCCTCCCTCACCGGGA
The DNA here is from genome assembly GCA_038320445.1 of Mycobacteriales bacterium. Taxonomy (GTDB): domain Bacteria; phylum Actinomycetota; class Actinomycetes; order Mycobacteriales; family Pseudonocardiaceae; genus Pseudonocardia. The sequence continues at coordinate 21,415 of JBBQEF010000019.1, read as the reverse complement.
CGTTCACCGACATCGGCAGGCAGTTCGAGACCGACAACCCCGGCGTCACCGTGAAGGTCAGCTACGGGGGCTCGTCGGACCTGGCCCAGCAGATCGTCAACGGCTCGCCCGCGGACGTGTACGCCGCGGCCAGCGACGCCACGATGAAGACGGTCACGGGCGCGAGCCTCACGGCAGGCCCGCCGACGATCTTCGCGACGAACGTCCTGCAGATCGCCACGGTCCCGGGCAACCCGAAGGGCATCGCGTCGTTCGCGGATCTCGCCAAGCCCGACCTCAAGGTCGTCGTCTGCGCAGCCCAGGTGCCCTGTGGTGCCGCCGCCGCGAAGATCGAGAAGGCCACCGGCGTGACGCTCACGCCGGTCAGCCGGGAGCCCGACGTCAAGTCGGCGCTGAGCAAGGTCACCACCGGCAACGCCGACGCCGGCCTCGTCTACGTCACCGACGTGGCCGCCGCCGAGGCGACGGTGCAGGGCGTCTCCTTCCCCGAGGCGAAGCAGGCGGTGACGAACTACCCGATCGCCGTCCTCAAGGATGCGAAGCAGGCCGATCTCGCGGCGAAGTTCGTGGCGGCCGTGACCGGCGAGTCGGGTCGGAAGACCCTGCAGGCAGCCGGTTTCGGCGCGCCGTGAGCCGTCCCGGCGCCGGATCGGTGACCGGCCCGGCGCCGCGGCTGTCGCAGGACCGCGGGTCGGCGGTCGCCCTGCCCGGCTGGCTGTGGATCCCCGCCGCGCTGGCGTTCGCGCTCATCGCGCTGCCCGTGGTGGGCCTGATGGTGAAGGCCGACTGGCCGCGGGTGCCGGAACTGCTGGTCAGCGAGGCCTCGCTCGACGCGCTCGGGCTCTCGCTGCAGACGGCGGCCGTGTCCACCGCGCTCTGCGTCCTGCTCGGCGGCCCGCTCGCGGTGGTGCTGGCCCGCGGCCGGCTGCGCGGGTTGCGCTTCCTGCGCTCGGTGGTGCTGCTGCCGCTGGTGCTGCCGCCGGTGGTCGGCGGGCTGGCGCTGCTCTACCTGCTGGGCCGTACCGGCCTGGTCGGCCGCGGGATCGACCTCGCCTTCGGCGTCACCATCCCGTTCACCACGGCGTCGGTGATCATCGCGCAGACGTTCGTCGCGATGCCGTTCCTCGTGGTCAGCCTGGAGGGCGCGATCCGGACGGCCGGGCAGCGCTACGAGGCCGTCGCGGCCACGCTCGGCGCGTCACCGGCGCTGGCGTTCCGGCGCGTGACGGTGCCGCTGCTGCTGCCCGGGCTGGTCTCCGGCTCGATACTGGCCTTCGCGCGCGCGATGGGCGAGTTCGGTGCGACGATCACGTTCGCCGGCAGCCTGCAGGGCGTCACACAGACGCTCCCGCTGCTGGTCTACCAGCAGCGGGAGGTGGACGTGGACGCCGCCGTGACCACGTCGCTGCTGCTCGTGGTCGTGTCCGTGATCGTGATCGCGCTGGCCCGGCCGCGCACCGTGGAGGGCCTGGCGTGACCACCGGGCTCGACGCGCGCGTGCTGGTCCGGCGGCCCGCGTTCACCCTCGACGTCGAGCTCGGCGCCGCCCCCGGCGAGGTGCTGGCGGTGCTCGGCCCCAACGGCTCCGGCAAGTCGACGCTGCTGGCGGTGCTCTCGGGGCTGTTGCGCCCCGACGGCGGCCACGTCCGGATGGGTGCGGACACGGTCACCGACGTCGAGGCGGGCATCCAGGTGCCACCGCACCGCCGAGCCGTCGGCCTGCTCGCCCAGCAGGCCCTGCTGTTCCCGCACCTCACGGCGCTGGGCAACGTCGCGTTCGGGCCGCGAGCCCACGGGGTGCCGCGCCGCGACGCCGAGGCGCGGGCCCGCGAGCTGCTCGCCGCCGTGGACGTCGCGGAGCTCGCCGACCGCAGGCCGGCGCAGATGTCGGGTGGGCAGCAGCAGCGGGTGGCGCTGGCCCGAGCGCTGGCCCCCGGGCCGGAGCTGCTGCTGCTCGACGAGCCGCTCGCGGCCCTCGACGTCGACGCCGCCCCGGCGATGCGCTCGCTGCTGCGCCGGATCGTCCGCGACCGCAAGCAGACCGCGCTGCTCGTCACCCACTCCGCCCTCGACGCGCTGGTGCTGGCGGACCGGGTCGTGGTGCTGACGGGCGGCAGCCTGGTGGAGCAGGGGCCGACGCGGGAGGTGCTGTCGCGGCCGCGCAGCGCTTTCACGGCACGGATCGCGGGCCTGGACCTCATCCCCGGCGTCGCCTGCCCCGGCGGCCTGCGCACCGCCGACGGCCTGCTCGTCTCGGGTCTCCACGACGGGGCGGACGAGGGTGAACCCGCCGTCGCGGTGTTCCCGCCCGCCGCGGTCGCCGTGTACGCGACGCGGCCCGAGGGCAGCCCGCGCAACGTCCTGCGCGTCCGGCTGGCCGCCATCGAACCGCACGGGAACCTGGTGCGGCTCCGTGCGGGCACGGCCGAGGGCGGTCCGCCGTGGGCCGACGGGCTCGCCGCCGACGTGACGCCCGCGGCCGTCGCCGACCTGGCCGTCGAACCGGGAGCGGAGCTGTGGTTCGTGGTCAAGGCCACCGAGGTCGGGATCCACGCCGCGAACAGCTGAGCCCGCCCACCGCCGACGTGATCGGTCCCGCGGAGGGCGGCGGCGTGACCGTGATCGCCGGTTCGGCGCAGGGGGCCGCAGTGGGCACGGCGCACGGTTCCGAAGCGCTGATCATCGGCTGTGGGCCGGCGCGGCGCGTCGTCCGGGGTCGCGGCGCTCAGACCACGTCCACCACGAGCCGGGGCGGACCGCTGAGCGTCGTGACCCGGAAGCCGGTGCGGGCGTTCACGCCGGCGGCCCACGCCATCACGCGCTCGAAGTCGCCGAGCCCGACGAGCTCGGTGACCCGGGTCGCGTCGCCGCCCGGGATCCGGTTCGGGCCGCCGTAGGCGGGAGCGGCGTCGCCGACCGCCGCGTACGCGCTCGCGCCCCGCAGCGAGATCTGCAGGGCGGCGGCCCCGGCGACCGGCACGACCAGGCCGGCGGGGTCGGACGTCACCGGCAGGTCGGTGTAGGAGATCGCGTAGCCGGGCACGGCGTCGGCGAACTCGAACACGATCCGGTCGGCGCCGTCCTGGCGGGTCAGGCGCACGTCCTTGAGCAGCCCGAACCCCTGCCCGTCCGCACGGGCCTCAGTGACAGGGGGCGTCGACGCCGGGGCTGCGGCGGGACCGCCCGACGGTCCCACGGAGCAGGCGGCGATGCCGCCCGTGAGCAGCGCGGCCGCGACGACGACCCACGATGTCCTCATCCCGCAGAGCGTAGCCAGGTCGGCCGCACGGTGGCGCACCCTCCGTCACCCCGTAGGGCCCTCTCGTCACTCCAGCCTCGATCGTGTCCCTGGCCCCATCCGTCCCGCCTGCGTACCGTCGCTCCACGTGACACGCCTGCTCCTGGGGACCGCTCCGGTGCTGATCATCACCGCGCTCCTCGCCGTACTGGCGGGTGCGGGCGCCGCCGCCGCGGCCGACGGCGCCCGGTACGTCGTGCAGGTCAGCACCGTCCTCGCGGCGACGAGGGCCGCCGACGCCGTCGGCGCCCGGCCCACCGCCACGTACGGCTCGGCCTTCACGGGATTCGCCGCCCGCCTGACCCCGGTGCAGCTCGCCGGGCTCCGCACCGTCCCGGGCGTGCTCGGCGTCGAGCCGGACCGTCGCGTCACCCCGGTCGATCCGGCGCCCCTCACCGAGGGCACCGAGGTCGACCCGCCCGACTGGGGTCTGGACCGCATCGACCAGCGCTCCCTCCCGCTCGACGGGCGCTACACGACGACGGCGACCGGGGTCGGGGTGACCGTCTACGTCCTCGACACCGGCGTCGACACCACCCACCCCGAGTTCGGCGGCCGCGCGACGCAGGTGGCCAACACGGTCGACACCGGCTCCGGTGACTGCGACGGGCACGGCACCGTCGTGGCCGGGATCGCCGCGTCGTCGCAGCACGGGGTGGCGAAGCAGGCGACCGTGCGGTCGGTGAAGGTGCTCGACTGCAGCGGATCCGGCACGCTCTCCACGCTGCTCTCGGGCATCGACTACGTCGCCAGGAACGCCCGTGGCCCGTCGGTCGCGGTGATGTCGTGGAGCTACGGGCGCTCGACGGTGCTGGCCGAGGCCGTGTCGAAGCTCGTGGCGCAGGGCGTGTTCGTGGCGTCGTCGGCGGGCAACACCGGTCGGGACGACTGCGACGCCGCCCCCCGCATGGTCCCCGGCGTGCTCGTCGCCGCGAACTCCACGATCGCCGACCGGCGCAACGCCGGCTCGTCGACCGGCAGCTGCGTCGGCCTCTACGCGCCGGGCACCGGCATCGTCGCCCCGGTGCCCGGTGGGAGGACGGCCTCGTACTCGGGCACGTCGATGGCCGCGCCGTTCGTCGCGGGGGTGGCGGCGCTCTACAAGCAGACCTACGGCGACGCCCCGAGCGCCACCGTGAAACGGTGGATCGTCGAGCACGCCACGCCCGGCGTGATCGAGGACGGCGGCGCGGGCGGTACCCCGGACCTGCTACTCAACACGGGCGGTCTGTGATCCGATCCCCGTGTGACGGGCTTCGACTTCCTCCGCGACGAGATCAGCGCGGCCACCCCCATCGCCGTGGAGCAGGCCAGGGAGCTGGTGGCGCGACATTTCGGGCTGGACGTCCGCGCGCATCCCCTGGGCAGCCAGCAGGACACGAACCTGCTGCTCACGTGGCCCGACGGCCGCCCGTGCGGCGTGCTCAAGATCGCCAACACGGCGTTCGGCGCCGACGAGGTGCAGGCCCAGGACGACGCCGCCGCGCTGCTGGCGCGCACGGGCCTGCGCGCCGCCACGGTGGTGGCCGACGCCGAGGGCCGCCGGCTCGCCGTCACGCTCGACCTGCCCGAAGGCCCGCGCATCGCCCGTGTGCTGCGCCACCTGGGCGGCGGCACGCTGACCGGCGACGGCTACCTCGCGCCGTCGGTCGTCGCGGCGATGGGCCGGGTCGCGGGTCAGGTCAGCGTGGCACTGGCCGCGTTCGACCATCCCGGGCTGGACCGCTCGCTGCAGTGGGACCTGCGGTTCGCCGACGTCGTCGTGGACCGGCTCGCGCGGCACGTCGCCGATCCGGAGCAGCGCGCGCAGGTGCGGCGGGCGGCCGCCGACGCGTGGGCCCGCCTTCCGGACCTGCCGCGGCAGGCCGTGCACCTCGACCTCACCGACGACAACGTCGTCTGTGCCCTGCGCGGCGGTCGTCGCGAGCCCGACGGCGTCATCGACCTCGGTGACCTCACCCGCACCTGGGCCGTCTCCGAGCTCGCCGTGACGATCTCCTCGGTGCTCCACCACGCCGGCGCCGAGCCCGCCTCGGTGCTGCCGGCGGTCCGGGCGTTCCATGCGTTGCGCGCGCTGTCGGCCGACGAGGTCGACGCGCTCTGGCCGCTGGTGGTGCTGCGCGGGGCGGTGCTCGTCGTCAGCGGGCACCACCAGGCCGTGATCGACGCCGGCAACGCCTACGCGCTGCACGGCCTGGACGCCGAGTGGGAGATCTTCGCGCGGGCGACGTCTCTGCCGGTGGAGGTGATGAGCGCGCTGCTCCGCGATGCCATCGGGTCGGCCGTCGCACCGCTGTCGGTGCCCGCAGGCCGCCTCGGGGACCGCCCGTGCGCGGTGCTGGACCTCTCGGCCGGTTCCGATGCCGTGGACAGGGGCGCCTGGTTGGAGCCGGATCTCCCGGGCCGGCTGGCCGCCGCGCTGCTGGCCGGGGACGGCGAGTCGCCGCCGCCGTCCGCCGTCGCCACCGAGTACGGGCGGCCGCGGCTGGCCGGCTCGCCCGCGCTGTCGGCACTGTCCCCGGCGTCCACACCCACCGGCATCGACCTGTGGACAGCGGCCGACCTGGTGGCCCCCTGGGACGGCGCGGTGCTCGACGCGTCGACGAATCGCCTGGTCCTGGCCTCGGGTGCCCGCATCCTCACGCTGACGGGACGGATGAGCTCCCCTGTGGACAGCGGGGCGCGAGTGGTGGCCGGGGACCGGCTGGCCACGGCGGGCGGGCACGTCCACATCGGAGTCCGGCGCCGGGACGCGCCCGAGCCACCGCCGCTCGTCCGGCCCGAGTACGCGCCCGGCTGGCTCGCGCTCACCGCCGACCCCGCGCCGCTGCTCGGCCTTCCCCCGACCGTCGGGGACAGCGGCGACCTGCTCGCCCGCCGCGGTGCCGTGCTGGCCGGGGTCCAGGAGCACTACTACGCCGCCCCGCCGCGCATCGAGCGCGGGTGGCGCCACCACCTCGCCGGCACCGACGGCCGCGCGTACCTCGACATGGTCAACAACGTGGCGGTGCTCGGGCACGCCCACCCGCGCGTCGAGGCCGCGGTGGCACGGCAGCTGCGGCGGCTGAACACCAACTCGCGGTTCCACTACGCGGCGGTCGTCGAGTTCTCGGAACGGCTGGCCGCCCTGGCGCCCGACCCGCTCGACACGGTGTTCCTCGTCAACTCCGGCTCCGAGGCCGTCGACCTCGCGATGCGGCTGGCCATGGCCGCCACCGGGCGCCGCGACGTCGTCGCCGTCCGCGAGGCGTACCACGGCTGGACCTACCTCACCGATGCCGTCTCGACGTCGGAGGCCGACAACCCGAACGCAGCGGCCACCCGCCCGGACTGGGTGCACACGGTCGCGGCCCCCTACCGCGACGGTTCCGCGGCGGAGGCCGTCGCCGTGATCGACGGGCTGGCGCCGGCCGCGTTCGTCGCCGAGGCGGTCGCGGGCAACGCCGGTGGCATGGCGCTGCCCGACGGCTACCTCGCCGCGGTCTACGCGGCCGTCCGCCGCCGGGGCGGGCTGGCGATCGCCGACGAGGTGCAGGTCGGCTACGGCCGCCTCGGACGCTGGTTCTGGGGGTTCGAGTCCCAGGGCGTGGTGCCCGACGTCGTCGCGGTCGCGAAGGCGATGGGCAACGGCCACCCGCTCGGTGCGGTGGTCACCTCCCGCGCCGTCGCCGACCGCTACCGCGAGGGCGGCTACTTCTTCTCCTCGACGGGCGGCAGCCCGGTGTCCTGCGTGGTCGGCACCACGGTGCTCGACGTGCTGCGCGACGAGGACCTGATGGGCAACGCCGCGCGGGTCGGCGGGCGTCTGAAGGCCCGGCTGGAGGCGCTCGACCACCCGCTCGTCGGCGCCGTGCACGGGTTCGGGCTCTACCTGGGCGTCGAGCTCGTCCGCGACACCGGCGAGCCCGCCACGGAGGAGACGGCCGCGATCTGCGACCGCCTCCGCGAGCTCGGTGTGATCATGGCGCCGACGGGGGACGGCCTGAACGTGCTGAAGATCAAGCCCCCGTTGTGCATCGACGAGGCGGCCGCGGACCATTTCGCGGCGATGCTGTCCCTCGTCCTGTCGGAAGGCTGGTGACGGTGCAGACCGCGTGGCTGCCGTGCAGACGTCCTGACCTCTGCACGGTCACCACGCGGTCTGCACGGTCGGCTAGATGCGGGCCTTGAGCGCCGTCGCCAGTGTCGTGGCCGCGGCCTTGTCGCCGCCGTCGGTCGTCTCGTTCGTCGCGACCTGGACGTAGCAGGACCGGCCCTTCGCCGCGAAGTCCACCGCCCCCGCGAAGTAGCGCATCCCGTCGTCGAGCGGTTCGGCCGTGCCGAGCGCCGGATCGAGCTCCGGGAGGCCGTTGATCGCGGTGTCCGTGGCCCCGATGTCGACGGTGACGGAGTACTCGTTGTCCTTGTTCGTCCAGACGCAGTTGCCCCCGCTGCCCACCGGGGGTGCGGCCACGCCGCCGTCGTTGGCGCCGATCAGGGCCTTGACGTCGGCGGCGGGGACGAGCGCGCAGGCGTCGAACGCCGCGGCGCCCCCACCACCGGTCGCCTCGCGGGCGGCGGCCTCGGCGGAGGTGACCGACGAGCCCTCGGGGCTCGCCGATCCGACCACCGACGTCGCTCCGCATCCGCTGAGGGCCAGTGCCAGGGATGCGACGAGGAGAGCGGGGCGAATGCGGATCATGTGCCCAGGATCGCGGACGGCCCCCGCGTCGTTACTCGTACTTGCTCATCACGTGCTTGACGCGGGTGTAGTCCTCCAGGCTGTAGGCGCTGAGGTCCTTGCCGTAGCCCGACTGCTTGAACCCGCCGTGCGGCATCTCCGCCACCAGCGGGATGTGGCAGTTGACCCACACGCAGCCGAAGTCCAGGGCGCGCGACATCCGGATCGCGCGGCCGTGGTCGGTCGTCCAGACACTGGAGGCCAGGCCGTAGGGCGTCCCGTTGGCCATCGCGACCGCGTCGTCCTCGCTCGAGAACGACTGCACGGTGATCACCGGGCCGAAGATCTCGGTCTGCACGATCTCGTCGTCCTGGGTGACACCGGCGACGACGGTCGGCGGGAAGAAGTAGCCCGCGCCGCCGGCCGGGGCGCCGCCGCAGAGCACCTTCCCGGGGGAGGTCACCCGTGACACCAGCCCGGACACCTTGCCCAGCTGCGCGGCGTTGTTGATCGGCGGGATGAACAGGTCCTCCGCGCCCGGGGTCTCGTCGCGCGACAGCAGCACGGTGGCGGCCTCCGCGGCCAGCGCGTCGGCCAGCTCGACGGCGAGCGACTCGTGCGCGATCACGCGCGTGGCGGCGGTGCAGTCCTGCCCGGCGTTGAAGAACCCGGCGACCGCGATGTCGGCGGCGGCGCCCGCGATGTCCGCGTCCTCGAACACCACCACCGGCGCGTTGCCGCCCAGCTCCAGGTGCACCTTCGTGACCCGCCGGGAGGCGGCTTCGGCCACGGCCTTGCCCGCCGCGACGCTGCCGGTGATCGCGACCATGGCGGGGATGTCGTGGTCGGTCATCGCGGCGCCGGTGGAGCGGTCGCCGCACACCACGTTGAGCACGCCGGGCGGCAGCACCTCGGCGAAGATCTCGCCCATCCGCACGGTGCTCGCCGGGGTGGTGTCGGACGGCTTGAGCACCAACGTGTTGCCCGCCGCGATGGCCGGGCCGATCTTCCAGATGGCCATCATCATCGGGTAGTTCCACGGCGTGACGGCCCCGATCACACCCAGCGGCTCGCGCCGGATCGACGACGAGTGCCCCGCCAGGTACTCCGCGGTCGCCCGGCCCTCCAGCTGGCGGGCGGCACCGGCGAAGAAGCGCAGCTGGTCGGCCATCGGGCCGACCTCCTCGCTCAGGGTGAGCCCGAGCGGCTTGCCGGTGTCCTGGGCCTCGATGCCGGCCAGCTCCTCGCCGTGCGCCTCGATCGCGTCGGCCATCTTGAGCAGCGCGTTCATCCGGTCGCCGGGCGTCGTGTCGCGCCAGCCCCCGTCTCCGTTCGTACCGTCGAACGCCCGCTTCGCGCTCGCGTAGGCCGTGTCGACGTCCGCGGCGCCCGAGAGCGGCGACGTCGCGTAGACCTCGCCCGTCTTGGGGTCGTGGATCTCCAGCGTGCGCCCGTCGGCCGCCGGTGCCGGCTTGCCGTCGATGATGTTGTGGAACGTCTGCATGGGTTCCCTACTTCGTTGTGGCGCCGGCTGAGCCGCCGGAGAGCCGGTTGGCCAGGTACACCGGTACCACCGAGGCGGCCACGAGCACTACCGCCGCGACGTTGACGACCGGGGACTGGTTGGGTCGGAACAGGTTCTGGAAGATCCACAGGGGCAGCGTCTGCAGCCCCGGACCGGCGGTGAACGTCGTCACGATGATCTCGTCGAAGCTCAGCGCGAATGCCAGCAGCGCGCCCGCCACGAGCGCTCCCCGCAGCGCCGGGAACGTCACGAGCCGCCAGGTGGTCCATGGGCCGGCACCGAGGTCCGTCGACGCCTCCTCGGGGGTGCCCGACATCCGGCGCAGCCGCGCGGACGCGTTGTTCACCACGATGACGATGCAGAACGTGGCGTGCCCCGCGACGAGGGTGAAGAACGTCAGCCCGCCCAGGGCCTGGGTGAACAGCGTGTTCAGCGCGATGCCCGTGACGATGCCGGGCAGCGCGATCGGCAGCAGCACCAGCAGCGACACCGCTTCGCGGCCGAAGAACGTGTAGCGCACCAGCGCCATCGAGGCGAGGGTGCCCAGCACCACGGCGATCGCGGTCGCGGCGAGCGCCACCTGCACGGACGTGACGACGGCCGTCCGCACCCCCTCGTTGGACGCCGCCGCCTGCCACCAGCGCAGCGTGTAGCCGGGCGGGGGCCACGCGAACGTCACGCTGGTGGAGAACGAGTTGAGCAGCACCAGCAGCAGCGGCACGTAGATGAACGCCAGCACGAGCCCGGCGGCGGTGCGCAGGGTCCAGCGGGCGGCGGGCGAGAGGATCACAGCTGCTCCAGCGCGCCGGTGCGCCGGATCGTCACGAGGTAGGCCGCCATGGCGATCAGGGGCAGCAACGCGACGGCGGCGGCGAACGGCAGGTCGGTGGAGAAGTTGGTGTAGACGATGTTGCCCAGCATCTGGTTGGTGCCGCCCACCAGCTGGACGGTGATGTAGTCGCCCAGCGACAGCGAGAACGTGAACACCGAGCCGGCCGCGACCGCCGGGGCGAGCATCGGCGCGACGACGGTGCGGAAGGCGGTCCACGGCCGGGCGCCGAGGTCGGCGGCCGCCTCCAGGAAGGAGCCCCGCATCGCGTCGATGCCGGCGTAGACGGGCAGCACCATGTAGGGCAGCCACAGGTAGGTCAGCGTGACGATCACCGCGAGCCAGCCGTAACCCGGGGACAGGCCGCCGAGCGGTCCCTCCGGCGCGAGCAGGATGCGCCACGCGTACACCTTGACCAGGTACGACGCCCACAACGGCGTCACCACGAGCGCCACCAGCACCGCGCGGGACCGGGGCCGCGCCACCAGCGCCATGTACGACGCCAGGGGGACGGCCAGCACCACGCAGAGCAGCGTCACCCCCGCCGCCACACCCACCGTGCGCAGGGCCGTCAGCAGGTACCCGGGATCGGTGAGTACCTCCACCACGGTGTCGGTGGTGAACGTGTAGATGATGCGCCCGGTGAAGCTGTCGGTGTCGAAGAACGCCGTGGCCAGCAGGAACGCCAGCGGCACCACGTAGAACAGCCCGAGCCACGCCAGCGCGGGCGCGAGCAGCCCGGTCAGCCGCAGCCCCGGTCGGCGGTGCAGCACGGACTGCAGCGGGTGCTTCGTGGCAACGGCCATGCGTTCCTCCTTCCGTCCGGTGCTGCGACGACGTGCAACTCGCGCTCGCCATCGTGTGTCAGGCGCTCCGCAGCTGGCTCCAGGCCTTCACCCACTCGTCGTAGGCCACGCACTTCGTGTCCGTGCGGCCGTCGAGGCAGGTCTCGGTGGGCGTCGTCCAGTAGTAGACGTCGGTCCAGAACGAGGTCTCGGCGGCGTGGTACTGCGTGCAGTGGTCCTTGTTGGTGGTCAGCGCGCAGGATTTCTGGTTCGCGGGCGCCTCCCCGAAGTACTCCGCGATCTGCGCGTTGACCTGCGGCGACACCACGTGGTTGAGCCAGAGGTACGAGCAGTTGACGTTCGGGGTGTCCTTCTTGACCATCCACGTGTCCGACCAGCCGGTGGCGCCCTCCTTCGGCTTGGCCGTGCCCACCTTCTGGCCGTCGGTGTTGGCGAGGTTGGCCGTGAGCTGCCAGCCCTGACCCTGCGCGACCGCGCCGGACGTGAGGCCCTGGCTCTGCTTGATGTAGTCGCCCCAGTACTCGTTGACCAGCGGCTTCTGCTGCTTGAGCAGGCCGATCGCGGCGTCGAACTGCTTCTGGTCCAGCGCGTAGGGGTTCTTGATGGCGAGGTCGGGCTGCGTGGCCATCAGGTAGACGGCGGCGTCGGCGATGTAGATCGCGTCGTCGTAGGGGCTGATCTTGCCCTTCTCGGGGGAGTTCGCGTCCCACATGGCCGACCACGACGTGGGCGGGGTCGGGTTCTCGGCGAGGTTGTAGAGCAGCAGGTTGGCGCCGCGCCCGTGCGGGATGCCGTACTCCTTGCCGCCGACGGAGTTCCACGGCTTGTCCTTGAGGTCCGGGAAGATGTCGGCGTAGTTCGGCACGAGCGCGGTGTTGACCGGCTGCACGCGGTCGCCGTAGACCAGGCGCAGCGACGCGTCACCCGACGCCGAGACGACGTCGTACTCGCCGGTGGAGAACAGCTGGACGGCCTCGGCGGAGGTCGCGAACGTCTTGACCGACACCTGGCAACCGGTCTGCTGCTCGAACGGCGTCACCCAGTCGATCTTCGGGTCGGTGGAGCCGTCCTCGGCGTAGCCGGGCCAGGCGAGCACCGAGAGCTTGCCCTCGCCCTTGCCGACGGGGCCGGCGTAGGCGGTGCCCTGCGGCGCCGCGGCTCCCGGTGCCGCGGTGGTGCCACCGCCACACCCCGCCAGCGCGAGGCCCACGGCCCCCACCAGTGCGATCGACCGCATCGCTGTCCGCATCCGACTCTCCCTACCCGTTGAGGTGGATCTCGTGTTCGGAGCGCCAGGACAGCCGGACCGGCTCCCCCCTGGCGGGGACGGGCGCGTCGCCTGCGCCGTTCAGCAGCAGGGCCGAGAGCGTGCCGCCCGTCTCCAGCGCGACCACGCAGCGGGTGGTGGCGCCGGTGTAGACCAGCTCCTCGACCACGCCGGCCGCGCTCCGGTCGCCCTCACCCCCCAAGCTGATCTTCTCGGGGCGGATGCTGACCCCGTCCACGACGTTGGACGTGCCGACGAACCCGGCCACGAACGCCGACGCGGGCCGCTCGTAGACCTCGGTGGCCGGCCCGGCCTGCTCCACCCGGCCCTCGTTGAACACGACGACCCGGTCGGCGAGCGTGAGCGCCTCGTCCTGGTCGTGCGTGACCAGCACGAACGTGATGCCGGACGCCCGCTGGATCTGCTTGAGCTCGATCTGCATCCGCTCGCGCAGCTTGAGGTCCAGTGCGCCCAGCGGCTCGTCGAGGAGCAGGACGGCGGGCCGGTCGACCAGCGCGCGGGCGAGTGCCACGCGCTGCCGCTGCCCGCCCGACAGCGCGGTCGGGGCACGGTCGGCCACGGCGTCGAGGCGCACGGTGGCCAGCGCCTCCCGCGCGCGTTCCCGGCGTTCGGCCTTCCCGACGCCGGCGATGCGGAGCGGGTACTCGACGTTGCGCACGACCGACAGGTGCGGGAACAGCGCGTAGTCCTGGAAGACGGTGTGCACGTCGCGGTCGAAGGGGGCCGCGGCCGTGACGTCGCGGCCGCGCAGCGAGACGGTGCCTGCTGTCGGGCGCTCGAACCCCGCGATCATCCGCAACACCGTGGTCTTCCCCGATCCCGACGGGCCGAGCAGCGTCACGAACTCACCCTCGGCGACATCGAGATCGAGGTCGTGGACCGCGACGACCCCGCCGGGGAACTCCTTGCGGACGCCACGCAACCCGATCGCTGCCGTCACCGGCGGGGCGGTGACCGGTACGGACCGGACATCGGGCGGCATCGGCGAAACCTATGAGTTCATAGGTTTTACGTCAACACCTGTGGCAGCATGACCGGGTGTGGAACGGACCGGCGGCAGGAGGCCGGGCCGCGGTGTTCGCGCCGCTCCCTGCCGCACGCCGGGCCGACGCCGTCGTGCGCAGGCTCTCCGAGGGCATCCGCCTGGGCCTGCTGGTCCCCGACGAGCAGCTGCCCAGCGAGAGCGACCTGGCGGAGTCGTTCGGGGTGTCGGCCGTGACGGTCCGGGAGGCGCTCACCGAGCTGCGCGGCCAGGGCCTGGTGACCACCCGGCGGGGGCGCAACGGCGGCAGCTTCGTGCGGGAGCACCGCGGCGGGGCGTCGGCGGTGCTGCGTGAACGGCTGCGCGAGATCAGCCCGTCGGAGCTGCGCGACCTGGCCGACCACTACGTAGCCCTCTCCGGCACCAGCGCGCTGCTGGCCGCCGACCGGGCCGGGGAGCAGGAGATCACGCTGATCACCGACAGCGTCGCCGCGCTGGAACGGGCCGCCGACGCCGACGGCCGCCGCCGCGCCGAGTCGCGCTTCCACATCGAGCTGGCCGCCGCCGCGCAGTCCCCACGCCTGACGCGCGCGGTGATCGGCATGCAGGCCGAGGTCGGGCCGGTGCTGTGGCTCTCGGCCGGCACCCCAGCGGCACGTGCCGACGTGCTGCACAAGCACCGCGAGATCCTGGCCGCGGTCGGGTCCGGCGACGGCCTGCGGGCCCGCGCCGTGGCGACCGCTCACGTCTACGCGGCGCTGGCGTGGGCGAGCGCGGTCCAGCTGACCCTGCTGGGCGAGGACGACGAGGTCGCGTGGTGAGCCCGCACCCGCCGACCCGGGGAGGCGTCGTGAGCGCGGTCGAACGGCTCGCCGAGCGGGTGTCGCGGCTGTGCGAGAGCACCTTCGCCGCCGTCGAGGGCCTGCGGGGCGTGGCCGAGCAGTTGCTGCTGCCCGCCGACGGGGCGCCGGTGCGGCGGGCCGACGTCGAACCGATGGCCGCGGTGGTGCGGCCCGTGCTCGAGGCCGAGGGGACACCGCTGGTCGGGGCCGGCCTCGTGCTGGCGCCCGGGGTGCTGACCGACGCCCAGCACTGGATGGAGTGGTGGCACCGCGGCCCCCGCGGTGACGCGCACGTGCGACGGCTGCGCCCGGTGCTCGACCCGGCCGCCGAGAACTTCTACGACTACACCGTGCTTCCGTGGTTCGCGATCCCGCGCGAGACGGGGACCCGGCACGTCACCGGGCCGTACGTCGACTGGCTGTGCACCGAGGAGTACACCCTGACGTTCACCGTGCCGCTGCGACGCGGACGGGAGTACCTGGGCGTGGTCGGAGCGGACATCGTCAACTCCTGGCTGGAACGGCGGCTGCTGCCCCTGCTGCACCGGGTCGGGCAGCCGGCCGCGCTGGTCAACGCGGAGGGCAGGGTCGTGGTGGCCAACCACCCGTCCCTCGTGTCCGGGGCCGTCACCCGCCAGGCGGACGTTCCCGCACTCTGGGCCGGCCGCGAGGTCGACGACGCCACGCTCCACCCCCTGCCCGGCCTCCCGCTCGGGGTGCTCGTGCTCGGGTGACCGCGCTCGGCACATGCAGGCGTGGGTGCCGAGGTTCTCGGCGATCACGCTCAGGCCTCGCGCCGCGTCACCCGGCCCAGTCGCAACGCCAGCGTCGGGCACGATGCCGCGGCCCGCTTGGCCGGGGCCTGCAGCTGTGGCGGCACCTCGTCCGCGAGGAGGATGGGGTAGCCCCACTCGTCGAGCTCCACCATCTCCGGCAGCATCTCCGCGCACAGGCCGTGCCCGTGACAGGCGATCGGATCGACCGCGATCCCCGTCGTCACCGTCACGGTGCCGCTTCCCGTGGTCGCGTTCACGACAGGTCCCCGGGCAGCGGCGTCCACGCCGACGCATCCGCCCACCGGCACGGCTCGCCCGCCGCGTGCGCGTCGACGTCGGCCGCGAACGTGTGCAGCGCGGTCGCCGCGAGCCGGCTGGCCCCGTCGGGGTGTGCGCAGGCGCCGCGGCCGGGGATGACGCCGAGCCGGTCGTAGAGCCGGTCGAGGACCCTCCCGTCGCCGAGCGCCAGCGCCGCCATGTCATGGGCGATCGCGGGCAGTCCGAACATGCACGGCCCGCACTGCCCGGCCGACTCCTCGGCCAGGTAGCGCAGCACGTGCGCCGTCTCGGTGAGCCCGCAGGCCTGTGCGGGCAGCGCGATCAGCGCCGCGACCCCCAGGGGGATGCCGACGTCCTGGCAGGCCTCGTGCGCCAGCGGCAGCTCCACGGCGTCCTCGACGGGCAGCCAGCTGCCGCCGAGCCCGCCGATCTGCACGGCCTGCAGCGTCTGGAGCTCACCGCCGGCCAGCTCCAGCGCGTCGCTGAGCGGGAGCCCGGTCTCGATCTCGTAGACGCCCGGCCGGTGCACCGCACCCGCGACGGTCACGAGCAGCGTGCCGGGGGAGTGATCCGTGCCGGCCTCGCGGAACCAGTCGTCGCCGAAGCGTGCGATCAGTGCGATGTGCGCGAGGGTCTCGACGTTGTCGACGAGCGTCGGCCGGCCGCGCACCCCCTTCTCGGACGCGCGCATCGTGGTGGGTTTGGCCTGGCCGCTGTTCAGGAAGTTGACCAGCGCCGATGCCTCGCTCGCGACGTACCGCTCGGGCACCTCCACGAGCTGGACGGCGACCGCGTCCTCGAAGCGCTCGTGCAGCGCCGCGGACAGCAGCCCGAGCAGCGGGCTGCCGCGGTGCACGCACAACATCGCCTCGCGGGCGCCGACGGCGTGCGCGGCGAGCGCGATCCCGTCCAGCACGAGGTGCGGGGAACGGGCCAGGAGGGTCTGGTCCTTGGCGCTGGTCGGGTCGCCCTCGCACCCGTTCGCGACGACGATGGAGCGACCGCGGCCGCGGGCGACCGCGGCCAGCTTCTCCGCCGTGGGGAACCCGGCGCCGCCGCGGCCGCGGAGCCCGGCCCGGGCGACGGTGTCGATCAGCCGGTCCTGTCCGGGCCGCTTCGGGTACGCGTGCAGCGGCAGCGGCCCGACCCGGGCGACATGCTCCTTGAGGTTCGCGGTGTGGCCGGGATCGGCCCAGCGGTCGAACAGCCGGGCGACGTCGATGGCCTGTTGGCGTTCGATGTCGGGACGGTCGGCGAGCGCGGTCATGCGACCGCGTCAGCAGGTCGTGGGTCGTGCGCGCACAACGTCGCCCTGGCGACGTTTTCCGCGCACGGGCGGCGGAGCCGCATCACCGCATGCTCATCTCGACGGCCCGGCGCGCCTGCGCGTCGGGGTCGCGGGCGAGCAGCCGGCGGGTCAGCGCCGTGGCGACGGCCGCCGCGCAGAGGACGTTGAGCGCCAGCACCCACCAGAGCGACCTGTCGTCACCGCCGATGCCCAGTCCGTGGATCACCGCGACCGGCCACATGGCGTAGGTCGACACGTGCACCAGCCGCCACAGCCGCAACGGGACCCGCAGCCGCATGATGCTGGTGATCAGCACCGCGAGCACCAGGTCGAACGCGACCGTGCCGAGCCCCAGCCAGAGCGGCTGGTACTTCGACACGAACGGCACCACCGCGTCGATCCAGCCGATCTTGACGTAGGGGTCGATGATCGCGGAGGCGATGTGCACCACCAGGAACACCAGCGTGAGCAGCGACAGGTTGCGGTGCACCGCGTGCACGGTGAAGCGCGGCCACCGGGTGGAGGTGGCGCGGCCGGCGTGCGACGCGCCCAGCACCACGGTGGCGGTGATCAGCAGCAGGGACACCAGCCCGGTCGCCCGGCTGGCGAACCAGAGTGCCTGATCCACGTCAGTTCCCCTTCTCCGCAGGCCAGCCCGCGGTGATCGTGATCTGTCCGCTGTCGGTGACGAGCCGGGACGGCAGCCCGCGCTCGGAGAGCCAGGCCACTGCCCGCTCGCCCATGACGATCGATGCCGTGCTGGCGATGTTGGCGTCCACACAGGACGCGGCGGCGACGGTGACCGTGCGCCAGCGGCTGTCCGGGACGTCGCCGGTGTGCGGGTCGACGATGTGGTGCACCGGGCGCCCGCCGCGCAGCCAGCGGCGACGCGTGGTGCTCGACGTGGCCAGCCCGCCGCTGGTGATCGTGACGGTGAGGTCGGGCTCGGTCAGGGCGCGCTCGTGGTCGTCACCGACCCGCAGGCGCCAGCCGCCCTCGCGGGCGGGCCCCGCGGCGCGGACGTCGCCACCGACGCTCACGAGCACCCCGCATCCGGCCACGTCCGCCGCGCGTGCGGCGATGCGGTCGACGGCGAGCGCCTTGGCCGTGGCCCCGAGGTCGAGCACGACCCCGCGGGGCAGCAGCACCTCGCGTCGCTCCGGATCCCACGTCACGCGCCACCAGCCCGGGGCGGGCTGTGCCGGGGCGGAGGGCTCGGGCTGGTTCGGGGCGACCGCGGCGAAGTCACGGTCGTAGCCCAGGTCGCGCACCGCCTGTCCGACGGTGGGGTCCACGAGGCCGTCGGTGAGCGCCGCCGCCCGCAGGGCCACGGTGATCGCCTCGCCGAGCAGCGGCGACACGATCATGGCGGTGCCGGCGAGATCGTGCAGGTGGGACACCTCGGAGTCGGGGCGGAAGCGGCTGCAGGCCTGGTCGATGGCGGCCAGCTCCTCACGCAGCACCCCCTCCGCAGCGGGCAGGCCGGCCGGGTCGGTCACGACGAGCACCGCAGTGGTGCCCAGCGCGTTCAGACCGACCCGGTCGGCGAGCTGCATGTCGATCACGATGCTCCCGATGAGGCATCCGCGGGAGCGGCCGGGGCGGCCGCCTTCGGGGCCGCCGCGGGCGGGGCGGGCGGGGTGGTCTCGTCGGTGGGGTTGACGAGGATCTTCGGAGCGGCGGGCTTCGCAGCGGCGGGCTTCGCGACGGTGGTCCTGGGAGCCGCCGGCTTCGGGGCGACGGTGTGCGGCGTGCCGACCTTCGACGTGCCGGCGTGCGCCGCGCCGGTTGCCGGCGCTGCCGTCGCGGCCTCGGCCGCCGGCTCGGTGTTCGCCACGGGTGCCGTCTTCGCGGGGGCCGTCCCGGCGCTGGCGGCGGCCGTCGACTGTGCGAACAGCGCACCGAACGCGACGGCCAGCGCGGCCCCGCCGACGGCGCTCAACGACGTGGCGCCGGTGATCCGGCGGCGACCCGCGTCGCGGAGGTGCGCACCGGGGAGCGGAAGGGGGCCGGTCGCGTCCATGTCGTCTGGGCGGTGGGTCCTCATGCCGCCGGACGGTAATGAGGCGCGCCCGCCCCGTCCGGCTTCCTGAGAGTCGAGGTTGCTCTCGACCCAGCGTCCGGTGTGATCACGGCGACGAACGGCAGCAACTACTCCGAACGCCGCATTGTCTGCCGCCATACGGACGTCACACGCTCTCAGAATGCCGCCCGTCGCGGCGCCGAACGGTGGTCAGGTCACGGGCGTGCGATCAGCGGTTCACATCGAGCACGTCGAACCCCGCATACGGCCCCAGTACCTCCGGGAGGCGCACCGATCCGTCGGGCTGCTGCCCCTGCTCCAGCAGCGCGACGAGCGTGCGCCCGATCGGCATGGCCGAGCTGTTCAGCGTGCCCGCGAAGCCGCGCCGACCGTCCTTCGCCTTGGTCCGGATGCCGGCGCGACGGGCCTGGAACGTGCCGAAGTCCGACGCCGAGGCGATCTCGCGGTAGGCGTCCTGGCCGGGGAGCCACACCTCGATGTCGTAGGTCATGACGGCGCCGAAGCCTGTGTCGCCCGCGGCCAGCTTCACGATGCGGTAGGCCAGCCCGAGGCCCTGGAGCACCGCCTCGGCGTGGCCGACCAGCACCTCCAGCTCCTCGCGCGTGCGCTCGGCGTCGACGAAGCGCACCAGCTCGACCTTGGAGAACTCGTGCATCCGGATCAGGCCGCGGGTGTCGCGCCCGTACGAGCCGGCCTCGGAGCGGAAGCAGGGGGTGTGGGCGGTGTAGGCGAGCGGGAGGTCCTCCGACGCGAGGGTCTCCTGCGCGTGGAGGTTGGTGAGCGGCACCTCGGCGGTGGGGATGAGGAACAGCTCGTGCGCGTCGACGCCGGTCTTGAACAGATCCTGCTCGAACTTCGGCAGCTGCCCGGTGCCGGTCATCGTGGCCCGGTTGACCAGCGTGGGCACCGAGAACTCGGTGTAGCCGTTGGCCTCGGCGACGTCGAGGAAGTAGCGCGCGAGCGCCCGTTCGAGCTTGGCACCCCGTCCGCGCAGCACGGCGAAGCGCGGCCCGGCCAGCTTGGTGCCGCGGGGCAGGTCGAGGATGCCGAGCCGCTCGCCGATGTCGACGTGGTCGAGCGGGTTCTCGATCGCCGGCTTCTCGCCCCAGGCACGCACGAACTCGGCATCGGCGTCGGAGGTGCCGTCGGGCAGCTCGTCGGCGGGGAGGTTGGGGATGCCGAGCAGCAGGTCCTGCAGCTCCGCGTCCAGCTCCTTGTGTTCGTGTTCGGCGGCGGCCACCACGCCTTTGAGCTCGCGGGCGCGCGCCACCAGCGCCGGACGCTCGTCAGCGCTCGCGCCCTTCACCGACGTCGCGACGCGCTTGGACCCGGCGCGCGCCTCGTCGCCGCGCTGGATGGCCGAGTTGCGGCCGGCCAGGAGCTTGTCGAGCGAGGCGACGTCCAGTGCGTAGCCCTTGCGGGCCAGCTTGCGGACGGCGTCGGTGGCGGGGTCGAGCAGGGCGCGGGGGTCGTGCATCTCCCCAGGATATCCAGCACGCGCGACCGGGATTCCTCCCCATCCGGAGGTGGCATCCGCCCGGTGATCGTCGCAGGATGTGGTCTGTCCCACAGACGAGAGGCCCTGCCGTGTCGAGTGCCACCCCCGCCGTCCCGTCCTACGCCTCCGGCACGTCCGACGTCCCGCTGCTCGGCGACACCATCGGCGACAACTTCGACCGGACGGCCGCGGCGCATCCCGATGGCGAGGCGCTGGTGGAGGTGCAGACCGGCCGGCGGTGGACCTACGCGCAGCTGCGCGAGGAGATCGACACGGTGGCGCTGGGCCTGCTCGCCACGGGCCTGGCCAAGGGGGATCGGGTCGGGATCTGGGCACCCAACGTGGCCGAGTGGACGCTCGTCCAGTACGCCACCGCGAAGATCGGCGTGGTGCTGGTCAACATCAACCCGGCCTACCGCACGCACGAGCTGGAGTACGTGCTCCAGCAGGCCGGCATCGCGGTGCTGGTGGCGGCGACCGCGTTCAAGACGTCCGACTACGCGGCCATGATCAAGGAGGTGCGGCCGAGCTGTCCGGAGCTGCGCCAGGTGATCCTGATCGGGACCCCGGACTGGGACGCGCTGGCCGCGGCCGGCGCGCAGGGCGACCGCGGCGAGCTCGCCCGCCTGCAGTCCGAGCTGAGCCCCGACGACCCGATCAACATCCAGTACACCTCGGGCACCACGGGCTTCCCCAAGGGCGCGACGCTGTCGCACCACAACATCCTCAACAACGGCTTCTTCGTGGGCCGCCTCTGCGGCTACACCAGCGCCGACCGCGTGTGTATCCCGGTGCCCTTCTACCACTGCTTCGGCATGGTCATGGGCAACCTGGGAGCCACCACCAACGGTGCCACGATGGTGATCCCCGGCCCCGGCTTCGACCCCAAGGCCACGCTGCACGCCGTCGCGCAGGAGAGGTGCACGTCGCTCTACGGCGTGCCGACGATGTTCATCGCGGAGCTGAACGACCCGGCGTTCGAGTCCTACGACCTGTCCTCGCTGCGCACCGGCATCATGGCCGGGTCGCCGTGCCCGGTGGAGGTGATGAAACAGGTCGTCGACCGGATGGGCATGACCGAGGTGACGATCTGCTACGGCATGACCGAGACCTCGCCGGTGTCGACGCAGACCCGCGCCGACGACTCGCTCGAGCTCCGCGTCTCCACCGTGGGGCGGGTGCACCCGCACGTCGAGATCAAGGTCGTCGACCCGGACACCGGCCTCACCCTGCCCCGCGGCGAGCCCGGTGAGCTCTGCACCCGCGGCTACTCGGTGATGCTCGGCTACTGGAACGAGCC
>JBBQEF010000018.1:0-31132 GCA_038320445.1 Mycobacteriales bacterium | reverse complement strand
GGCGGCGATCGACGCGCTGCGCAGGGAGCTCGCTTCCCGTTGAGCGGGCTCGAATCGTCGGGGCTGCGGGGTCGCCGACTCGGGATCGATGTCGGCTCGGTGCGGGTCGGCGTGGCGCTGAGCGACCCCGACGGGGTGCTGGCCACGCCACTCGTCACCGTCGCCCGCGACGTCGATGCGGGCGGCGACGTGCGGGCGATCGCGGGCCTCGTCGCCGAGCACGAGATCGTGCAGGTCGTCGTCGGGCTGCCCCGCACGCTGGCCAACCGCGAGGGCCCCGCGGCGGAGGCGGCGCGGGCGTTCGGGGACGCGCTCGCGGCCGCGCTGCCCGTGCCCGTCGTCTACGCCGACGAGCGGCTCACCACGGTCGTGGCCACGCAGCAACTGCGCGCGCGCGGGGTCAGGGGCCGCAGGCAGCGCTCGGTGGTGGACCAGGTGGCCGCCGTCGCGATCCTGCAGGGCTGGCTCGACTCCAGACGGTGACGGGCGTACTCCGACGGGGGTACCGCGGCGAGGGCCGACACCTCGTCGTTACGCTGCTGCGCTGTGAGATCGGACGGATGGGATGGCCCGACCACGACGGGTGACCCCACTGAACGGATCGCAGTGGTGGGCAGCCGGGGTGTGGCGCGGCGGGCCCGCGCGCAGCGGCGCAAGCGGCTCGGCGTGGTGCTGGTCGCCGTCGTGCTGCTGCTCGGGGCGATTGCGGGCGGCGGCTACTACGTCTTCCGTTCGGTGTTCTCCGCCCCCGATTTCCCGGGCACCGGCGACGGCAGCGTGGTCGTCCGGGTGCAGGACGGCGACACCACCCGCCGGATCGCCAACGAACTGGCCGACCTCGGGGTGGTCGAGAGCGTCGAGGCGTTCACCAGGGCCGCGGCCGACGAGCCCCGCATCCGCTCGGTGCAGCCCGGCTACTACCAGGTCAGGCTCCGCATGTCCGGCGCGTCGGCCGTCTCGCTGCTGCTCGATCCGGCGGCCAGGGTGGGGCAGCTGGAGATTCGCGGCGGCGTGCAGCTCGACGACACCAGCGCCCCCGACGGCACGGTCGTCCCCGGCGTGCTCAGCCTGGCGTCGAAGGCCACCTGCGCCGAGGTCGACGGCGCCCAGAAGTGCGTCTCCGTCGCGGACCTGCGGGCCGTGATGGCGAAGACCGACCCGGCCACGCTGGGCGTGCCGGCGTGGGCGCTCGACGACGTGGCCAAGGCCGAGCCGGCCCGCCGGCTGGAGGGACTGCTCGTGCCCGGCCGCTACGACGTCGAGCCCGGCACCACGGCGCTCGCCGTGCTGCAGGCCCTGCTCGCCACGTCGTCGGCCCGGCTGGAGGCCGCGGGGATCGTGTCCGGGGCGCAGAGCATCGCCAGCACCCCCTACCAGGTGCTCGTCCTCTCCTCGCTGGTGGAGAAGGAGGGCATCACGCCGGACATGCCGAAGGTGGCGCGGGTGATCTACAACCGGCTCGGCGCCGGGCAGCGCCTCGAGCTGGACTCCACCGTGAACTACCCCCTCGACCTGCAGGCCCTGCGCACCTCGGCGGCGAACCGCGTGAAGCCCGGCCCGTACAACAGCTACGCCAACGCAGGCCTGCCGCCCACGCCGATCGCCGCGGTCGGCAGCGCCGCGATCCAGGCGGCCATGGCGCCGGCGGCGGGGCCCTGGTTGTTCTTCGTGCGCTGCCAGAAGGACGGCACGTCGTGCTTCGCGACCACGCTCGCCGAGCACCAGGCGAACGTGGCCGAGGCGGAGAAGAACGGCGCCATCTGACGCTCAGAGCGGCCGCCCGAAGAACCCCGGCGGGGGCATCGGCGACGGCGTCGCCGCCCGGTCGCCGAGCACGGTCGCGTCGCCCGCGAACCGGCGGGCCCCGGCGTCGTCGAGCACGCCGGCGCGGAACGGGTCGGCCGCGGCGCGGCGGGTGAGGCCGGCGTCCGGGAGCGGTGTGGACGACCCGACGAGGACGAGGTTGCCGAAGCGGCGGCCGTGCAGCACGTCCGGCGCGGCGATGACCGCGAGCTCGGGGAACTCCGCGGCCGCCGCCGCGACCTGGGTGCGCGCGAATGCCAGCGTGCCCCCGTCGGCGACGTTGGCGGCGTAGACGCCGTCCGGGGCGAGCGCCCTCGCGGCCGCGGCGACGAACTCGGCCGAGGTCAGGTGCGACGGGGTGCGGGCGCCCGCGAAGACGTCCAGCACGAGGAGGTCGACCGAGCCCGGCGGCACGCGTGCCAGGGCGGCTCGCGCGTCGGCCACGACGACCTCGATGCCGAGGCCGTCGGCGGGCAGCCGGGACGCGACGAGATCGGCCAGCCCGGCGTCGAGCTCCACCACCCGCTGCGTGGACCCGGGGCGGGTCACCGCGACGTAGCGGGCCAGCGTCCACGCGCCGCCGCCCAGGTGCAGCACGCGCAGGGGAGCGGCGGGCGGCGCGATCAGGTCCACGACGTGCCCGAGGCGCCGGACGTACTCGAACTCCAGGTGCGTCGGGTCGTCGAGGTCGACGTGGGACTGCGCGGTGCCGTCGACCAGCAGCGTCCAGCCCTGCGGCCGGTCCGGGTCGCCCACCAGCTCGGCGTGGCCGTGGTCGACCTCGGCGCGGATCACGGCGCGGGCGGGGCGGGACACGGGCGCTCATCCTGCCTCGTGTTACCCCAGCGACATCGCCCGGCACTAGGTTGATCGCGTTCGCGGGCACGAGGAGGTATCACGGTGCTGTTGTCCCCCCACGAGCAGGAGCGGTTGCTGCTGCACGTCGCCGCGGGCCTGGCGCAGCAGCGCCGGGACCGCGGGCTGAAGCTCAACTACCCCGAGAGCGTCGCGCTGATCAGCGCCTGGGTGCTGGAGGGCGCGCGCGACGGCCGCACCGTCGCCGAGCTGATGACCGGCGGCCAGCACGTCCTGACTGCGGGTGACGTCATGGAGGGCGTCCCGGAGATGGTCGACGAGATCCAGATGGAGGCGACCTTCCCCGACGGCACGAAGCTCGTCACCGTGCACCGGCCCATCCAGTGATCCCCGGTGAGTACGAGCTGGCCCCGTCGTCGGTCCCGGTCGACCGCGAGCGCATCACGCTCACCGTCGTGAACTCCGGCGACCGTCCGATCCAGGTGGGATCGCACTACCACTTCGCGGCGACGAACCCGGCGCTGCTGTTCGACCGGGAGCTGGCGCAGGGCAAGCGCCTCGCGGTGCCCGCGGGGACGGCCGTCCGGTTCGAGCCCGGGGTGGAGCGCACCGTGTCGCTGGTGGAGCTGGGCGGGACGAAGACGGTGCCGGGGCTGCGGATGGCGGATTCGTGACCGGCCCCTGGAACATCGACCGCCCCCGCTACGCCGATCTCTACGGCCCCACCACAGGCGACCGCGTGCGGCTCGCCGACACCGACCTGTTCATCGAGATCACCGAGGACCGCTGCGGCGGGCCGCGGGGCGGCGACGAGGTGGTGTTCGGCGGCGGCAAGGTGATCCGCGAGTCGATGGGGCAGTCGCGTGCCACCCGCGCGGAGGGCGCCCCGGACCTCGTGATCACCGGCGCGCTCATCCTCGACCACTGGGGTGTGATCAAGGCCGACGTCGGCGTGCGCGACGGCCGGATCGTCGGCATCGGCAAGGCGGGCAACCCCGACATCATGGACGGGGTCGACCCGGCGCTGGTGATCGGTCCGTCCACCGAGATCATCGCCGGCAACGGGATGATCATGACGGCGGGCGGCGTCGACTGCCACGTCCACCTGATCTCCCCGACGCAGATCCCGGAGGCGCTGGGCTCGGGCGTCACCACCTGGATCGCGGGCGGCACCGGCCCGGCCGACGGCACGAAGGCCACCACGGTGACGCCCGGCGCCTGGTACGTGGCGCGGATCCTGGAGTCGCTCGACGCGTACCCGATCAACATCGCGCTGCTCGGCAAGGGCAACACCGTGAGCGTCGACGCGCTGCACGAGCAGGTCGAGACCGGCATCTCGGGATTCAAGCTGCACGAGGACTGGGGTTCGACGCCGGCCGCGATCGACGCGTGCCTGCGGGTGGCCGACCAGACGGGCGTGCAGGTCGCGATCCATACCGACACGCTCAACGAGGCCGGCTACGTGCAGGACACCCTCGCCGCGATCAACGGCCGGGGCATCCACGCATACCACACCGAGGGGGCCGGGGGAGGGCACGCGCCGGACATCATCACCGTCGCCGGGCAGCCACACGTGCTCCCCAGCTCGACGAACCCGACCCGCCCGCACACCGTCAACACCGTCGACGAGCACCTCGACATGCTGATGGTCTGCCACCACCTCAAGCCGACCGTCCCCGAGGACCTCGCGTTCGCCGAGAGCCGCATCCGCCCGTCGACGATCGCGGCCGAGGACCTGCTGCACGACATCGGGGCCATCTCGATGATCGGCTCGGACTCGCAGGCGATGGGACGCGTCGGCGAGGTGCCGCTGCGCACCTGGCAGACCGCGCACGTCGGCAAGAAGCGGTGGGGGTCCGCGCCCGGCGACGGCGCGGCCGACAACATGCGGGCCCGGCGCTACGTCGCGAAGTACACGATCTGCCCGGCGATCGCCCACGGCCTCGACGCCGAGGTCGGGTCGATCGCGATCGGCAAGCTCGCCGACCTGGTGCTGTACAAGCCCGCGTTCTTCGGCGTCCGCCCGGCGCTGGTGGTCAAGGGCGGCGTGATCGCCTACGCGACGATGGGCGACGCCAACGCCTCCATCCCGACGCCGCAGCCGCAGCTGCCGCGGCCGATGTGGGGCGCGTCGGCCGTGACGGCTGCGGCCACCTCGGTGCACTTCGTGGCACCGACGGCGCTCACCGGGGGCCTCTCCGACCGGCTCGACGTCAGACGGCGGCTGGTGCCCGTCAAGGACACCCGGCGGCTGACGAAGGCCGACATGCCGAACAACGACGCCCTGCCGCGGATCGAGGTCGAGCCGGACACGTTCACCGTCCGGATCGACGGCGAGGTGGTGGAGCCCGCGCCCGCGGCCGAGCTACCGATGGCGCAGCGGTACTTCCTGTTCTGACGGCTTGGCGGCCGGGCCGTGTTCCGCCTCCGTGGCCGCGGCCCGCGCCAGCAGCTGCTCGCAGGTGCGCACCAGCACCGATCCGACAGCCCGGGCATCGGCCGTGGCCGCCGGGTGCCTGGCCTGGCGCTGCCAGCGTGACAGCTGCTCCGCCGCGGCGCTGGCCAGGTCGTGGGGATCGGCGTCGGGCTGGAGGCACAGGCGGATCCGCGGGTCGGTTCCCGAGCCGCCGAGCAGCCTCTCGGCCGCCGCGCGGTCGGGTTCGGGCAGGTCGCGCTCCCCGGCCTGGAGCGCGTCGACCAGGTCCATCTCGGCGAACTCGTGTGCCCCGGAACGGATCCGTTCGAGCAGGTAGACGAGCGGCTGCGTGCCACCCCCGGGCGGCTCGGCGCGGACGATGGCGTCCAGCGCCCGCAGTGCCGACCGGGCCTTCAGAGCGTCGGCACACCAGACGAAGCGCGCCTCGACCAGCTGGTGCAGCCGGGGCAGCCCGCTCCACGCGAGCTGGGCCGTCGCCAGCTCCGCTGCCGTGGACGCCTGGCCGGAACGGATCAGCTCGACCGACAGCGCGACGCCCACCGGCCCGTACCGGTCGACCAGCTCCCGCACGACGCCCGCGCCGTCGATCACGTCCGCCATGGGCACCGGCCGGCCGGCCGGACGCGGCCTCGGCGACGGGACGACGCGCAGGGCGCCGTTCGGTGAGGCGAGGAGACGAGCGAGCTGATCCTCGGAGAGGGTGCCCAGCCGTGCCAGCTCCCGATGGTCGGCCTCCCGCGGCGTGGCCGCCGCCCGCGCGAGCAGCGCCGTCACCGGCACCACCACCGGGCACAGCGCGCGCACCTCCGGCCGGGACCGCCGGTAGGCCGCCGCCGCGCGCTCGGCGGCGGCGGGGTCCCGCAGCGCACGGCCCACGGCGTCGTCGGCGCGGTTCAGCACCCCGATCGTCCGCGGCGCGCGGTCGCGCTGCGGCCCGGGCGCGACCGCGGGCCGCGGCGCGCCCTCGGGCCCCTGGCGGCGCACCAGGAGCAGGACGGCGTCGGCTTCGGCCCCCACCGGGAAGCGGCCGGACCGCCGGGGCACCGCGCCCGCCGAGTCGACCAGCCTGACCGCTGTGGCCCACGGGACCCCCGTGGCGGGCGAGGCCGCGGCCGCGTGACGCTGGAGGGCGTCGACGAGCGTCGAGGTCCCGGCACCCGGCGGCCCCACCACCGCGATCCGCAACGGCCCGTCGAGCACCTCCCTGAGCACGCGCAGCGACTCCGCGTGCCGGGTGCCCTGGTAGAGGTCACCGGCCACCTGCGCGGCGTGGCGGACCCGGTCGAGCAGCTCGGCGCCGGGGGCGGCGCTGCCGCGGACCGCGGCCGTCGCCGGACGCCGCCCGCGTCCGGCGCTGCGCATGCGCTGGGTGGGCACGGCCCAGTCGGGCACCGGTACGGAGCCCTCGACCGTCGTGCCCGCACCGGGCGCCGACCGGACCCGCACCTGGCCCCCGACGGCACCGATGCGGGCGGCCACGTTCCGCATCCCGTGGCCCGGTATGCCGTGGCCCGGTGAGCCGGCCGCGGCCGCCGTGTCCCAGCCCGGCCCCTGGTCGCGCACGCACAGGTGCAACCGGCCGCCGGAGACGGAGAGGCGCACCTCGATCGCGGCGCCCGGTGCGTGCTTGCGGGCGTTGTTGACCGCTTCCAGACAGCAGAAGTAGACGGCGGCCTCGACCTCCGCGGGGAAACGCTGGCCCGTGGCCACGCCGCCGGCGTCCAGGACGACGGGCGGGTGCCCCGCGGCGAGCTCCGTGCCGAGCGCGCCGACGAGGCCGCTCTGGGCCAGCAGTGGTGACGAGACCCCGGCCGCGGTCTCGGCCAGGACCGACTCGGCCATGTCGATCTTCTCGACGACCTGGTCCAGCCGGTCGCGCGCCTGCTCGAGCTGGGCCGTCGACACCTGGTGCTCGACCAGCCCGAGGGTCAGCCGGAGCGAGACGAGGTGGTGCTGGGCGCCGTCGTGCAGGTTCCGCTCGATGCGCCGCCGCTCCCCGTCCATCTCGGCGACGGCCGTCCGGCGGGCGCGGGCGATCTCCGCGGCGTGGGCGAGTGCCGCGCGGAGCTGGCGCTCGAGCTCGATGCCGAGCCGGCTCGCCTGGAGCACGGTGCCGAGGCTGTCGGCGATGTCCTCCAGCAGGCGCTGGCGCCGTACCAGGAGACCGGCCACGGCGGCGTGGTCGACGGCGATCGCCCCGATCCGCGCGTCACCGTGGCGGATCGGTACCTCGACGAGCTCGTCGGAGGCGTGTGCCGTGCGCTTGGCCCAGGTGTAGGTGCGGTCCCGCAGGCCCGGCCTGATCACGGTGAGCCGGCACGTCGTCGCGCTCAGCCCCTGACCGACGGCCTCGGCGACCCGTTCCAGGTCGGGGGCATCGGCGGAGCTGGACGTCGACAGTGCGGTGATGTCGGCGAGCACGCTGTAGGGGGTGGGCCTGGTCCCGTAGAGGACGCGGTCGACCAGCCGCTCGGAGTACCGGTAGACGGGCAGGAACGCCAGCGCGGCCGTGCCCGTGGCCAGGACCGTCACGGCGATCCCCGCCCCGTACCGGCCCGGGCCGAGCACCACCTCGACGACCGTGTCGAGAACGAAGTAGCCGCCCCCGACCAACGCGGAGACCAGCAGCGCGACCAGGCTGCGGCTGAACCGCCGCTCGGCCGTCCACAGCGCTCCGGGACGGGTCGCGACGAGCACGGCCGCCGCGATCGCGAAGCAGGACAGGCGCGAGTACCAGAACAGCAGCGCGACCGGTAGCCCGCCGCCGGTCTTCCTGAACAGGCCCGTCGGCGCGGTCGGATCCACGAGCGTCAAGCCGCCCGACCCCAGCGCCGTCAGCAGCGCCGTGATGATCGTGAGCACGATCGCGACGACCAGCGCGGCCATCAGCACGCTGAACAGCAGGCGGGCCTGGGTCCGCTGGGCGACGGTCGAGGCGCGCCGGATACGGCCGGGCAGCAGGGCGAGCCCGACGACCGGGACCCCGACACCGAAGAAGATGACGCTGGTCAGGGTGTGCGCCAGCAGCGCGGTTCCGGTCCCGACCAGTACCACCGTCGCGGCACTGACCGCGAGGATGACGCCGCGGTTCCGGCCGGAGACACCCCGTTCCGGGAAGATCATGAGCGCGGCGACGTAGCCGGCGCACGCCACGCCGTACAGCAACACCTGCTGCACGCCGCCGACCGAGAGGCCGGTGGCGATCCTCACGGCCGTCGCCGCGGCCTGCGCCTGCAGGTTGAACGCCCCGGCCGACCCGACCAGTGCGAGGGCCAGGAGCCGGCCCGGCCAGCCGGACCGCCGCGACGCCAGCAGCAGCGCGGCGACGATGACGTTGAGCGTGCTGAACGCGTAGTCGACGAACACCTGGGGGATCGGTTCGGTGCGCGGTACGGCGCTGACGACGCCGTCGGCCCACACGTTGCCGGCCGCGGCGGCGGCGGTGAGCTCTGCGGCGACCGAGGGGGTGTGTGCCGCGACCGCGACGGCGGCACCGAGCATCAGCCAGACCAGCGCGAGGAGCGAACAGACCGTCAGGAGCACCAGGTAGGCGACTCCCTCGGCGCGGGTCCCTCCCGAGCCGGCCCGGGTGACCCGGTTCGCTGCCGGGTTCATCACGCCTGCAGCTCGGCGCCGACGCTGCTCCCGACGAGCGGCTCGAGCTGGTCGGGCAGCCAGGCGCGGAGCACGATCGCGGACCCGGGGCCTGCCGCGGTGTCCGCTGCGTCCGGACCGGACAGCTCGATGCCCCCGCCGAGCGCCATGAGCCGCTCCACGTCGTCGACGAGCGCGGCGCGCAACTGCCCGGCCGTGACCGGAGGCGTCGCGTCGTCGATCACGACGTGCACCCGGCCACCGGCCTGCTCGAAGCGGACCACGAGGTCGTCCTCCGCAGGCCGGCCGGCGAGCTCGTGCACGGCCGCCGCGGCGACGTAGTAGATGCCGGACTCGATCTCCCAGTCCAGCCGCGTGGCGAGCCCGCCGCTGATCCGGACCGGCCTCGCGAGGTCCGCGGCCACCTCGTCGAGCGCCGCGGCCGGCCCCAGGTCGCGCAGGACGGCGGGGTAGACGCCACGCGCGATCACCCGGAACCGGTCGAGCAGGTCGTCGAGCCCGACCGTCGCGCGCGCCACGGCCTCCTGCGCCAGGGCGGCGTCCTCCGTTCGCGGGTCCAGGGCCAGCCGGGCCGCGGCCACCTCGGCGCGCAGTGCCGCGAGCCGGTCGGTCGTCGTGTGCGATAGCTCCATGACCAGCCGTCGCCGCTCGACCTCGCGTGCTGTGGCGAGCCGCTGGCGCGAGGCCTGCAGCTCGGCGGCGAGGCCGTCGGCGCGCCGCACCCGCTCGGCGAGTTCGGCGTTCTGCGCGACCCCGCGCAGCAGCAGACCGGCCCCGTTGGCGACGTCCTGCATGAGCCGCTGGTCGGCCGGGGTGATGGGATCGCGCGGCTTCTCGATGGTCAGGGCCGCCCGCAGCACCTGGCCGTCGAGCACGGGGACGACATGGTCGGTGTCCGGACGGGCCAGCAGGACCGCCAGGTTCGCCACCTCGACGGGCCCGCGACCGTCGTCGGGCCGCGACGGGTACTGCGCGCTCTCGACCAGCCGGTCGTCGACCACGAGCCACAACACCGCGCGGGTGGCGCCGGTGCCACCCGCCACAACCTCGGCGAGCCCCGGCAATGCCTGCTCGAGCGACCCGGCCCCGATCCGCGCGGCGGCCTCCGCCAGCGCCGAGTACGCCGTCACGTCCCGATGGCCGGTCAGCCGCTCGACGAGCCGGTTGACCCCGGGCAGGACGAGGTCGAGCCCGAGCACCGCCAGCGCCGCCGCCACGAAGGGCAGCAGTACCTGCAGCTGCTGGGAGTCCTCGACCAGGTTCTGGGCGCTCATCACGACGAGGATCAGGGCGCCGGCGCCGCAGGCGACCAGCAGCGACCGCAGCACTCTCGCCGTCATCGTCCGGTTCATCACGGCCACCGGTGACGGCTCGCGGTGTCGGCGGCCGGGGGCACGCCTCAGCCTCCGTCGTGTTGCGACTGCAGGTACTTCAGCACGGCGAGGACCCGGCGGTGGTGCTCCGCGGTGTCGGCGTGCAGGTCCAGCTTGCTGAAGATGTTCGCGATGTGCTTCTCGACGGCCTTGGGGGTGACGAACAGCTGTGCGGCGATGCCGTTGTTGGAACGGCCCTCGGCCATCTGCCGCAACACGTCCGTCTCGCGCTCGGACAGCGAGGCGACGACCCCCTTCTTGTCACCGCGTGGCCGCTCGACCAGCCGCTTGGCCAGCACCGGCTCGATGACGATCTCGCCGCTCCGGATCCGGGTGAGCGTGTCGGTCAGAACGTCGACGCTGCCCACCTTCTCCTTCAGCCGGTAGCCGATCGCGTCGGTGCCGATCTGCAGGATGCGCATCAGGTAGTGCGTCTCGGCGTAGTGGGAGAGGAAGAGCAGGCCCAGATCCGGGTGCATGGCCCGCAACCGTTCGGCGGTCACGAGCCCGCCGTCGGGCTCGGGGGGCATGCGGATGTCGAGGATGGCGATGTCGGCCGGCTGGGAGGACAGCAGATCGACCAGCGCGTTGCCGTCCGCTGTGCAGCCGACGACCTCGTGCCCCGCCGCCTGCAGCAGCATCAGCAGGCCCTCGCGGAACAGAGCCCCGTCCTCGGCCAGAGCTACTCGCACGGGATTCTCGCCGTGATGGTGGGGGCGCCAGGGCCGGCGACCACCGTGATCGTGCCGCCCATGCGCCGTACCTGATCGTGCATGAGCGGAGCATGCCGCACGTCGATCCCCTCCAGGTGTACGGCGAGCACATCGGCGTCGCGCCGGACCAGCAGCCGGATCGGTGGCGCATCGCCGTCGAGGGCGCTCAGGCACTCGGCGACGGCGAAGTAGGCGGCGCCCTCCACCGCCGGTCCGAACCGGTCGTCATCGGCGTCTATACGCACCTGAACGGGAATCCTCGCGACCATCTCGCGCAGGGCGGGGCCGAGTCCGGCCTCGTCGAGCAGCGGCGGGTAGATCTGCCGGGCGACCTCGCGCAGCTCCTGGAGCACGGCGTGCAGCTCGTCCTGCAGCCCGCCGATGGACTCCCGCAGGTCCTCCTCGGTCGCCGGCACACGGTGCCGGAACAGGCCGAGCTGCAGGGTCAGTGCCGAGATCCGCAGCGACGCGCCGTCGTGCAGCTGGCGCTCCAGCAGGCGGCGGCGCAGCCACGTCTCGTGCTCGGCCCGGCGGCAGACGTCGCCGGACGGGGTGGGGAGCCGGGTCGCCCGGACGGCGTCGGGGGCGCGGCGGGGCGCATCCCCGGCGCGCCGCGCAGGCTCGAGCATCATCAGCGAATCGTCCTTCTCCACGGGCCGACGGGGAAGGGGGCAGGCCCGACCGGCCGGGTGGGGTTCTCCCCAGCCGCGCCGCCCGCCCTGCCTGGTCCGTCCGGCCCTGATCCCGTCACAGGTAGGGATTACCCCCTGCCGCGTCATGCGCCGATGTTCAGCACGGTGACGTCGTTGGAGCTGATGTTGGTGACGTAGGCGTGCCTGCCGTCAGGGGCGACGAAGATGTCGGTCGGCGTCTGGCCCACGCCCAGCGTGGCCGTGACCTGGCCGGTGGCGGTGTCGATGACGGAAACGGTGTTGCTCCCGTCGTTGACGACGTAGGCATGCTTGCCGTCGGGGGCGAACTTCACGCTCTGCGGCTCCCGCTGCACGGGGATCGTCCCGACGACCGTGTTGGCCGCAGGGTCGATGACCGCGACCGAGTCGGCGTCGTAGTCGACGACGTAGACGCGCGAGCTGTCCGGGGACATCGCGATGCTGTGCGGGCTGCGCCCCACGGGTATCTCCGCCAGTATCGCCCCGTTCTTGGTGTCGAGCACCGTCACCACGTTGGACGCGTGGTTGGCCACGTAGGCGCGGCGGCCGTCGACGGAGAACGCGACGCTGTGCGGGTTGGGCCTGACGGTGATCTTGTTGGTCACCGTGTTCGTGGCGGTGTCGATCACCGAGATCAGGTCCGCGTCGTGGTTGGGCACGTAGACCTGGCGGCCGTTCGGGCTGACCGCGATGGCGTAGGGGTACTTCTCGGCCGGGATCGTCGCCGTGACGGATCGGGACGCCGTGTCCACCACCACGATGGAGTTGGCCGCCGGGTTGGCCTCGTCGAACACGCTGACGTAGGCGTGGGCTCCGTCGGGGGTGAAGGCGACGTAGACGGGCGGCCCGGCGGGGATCGGGATCGCGGCAATGACGGCGTTCGTCGCGAGGTCGACCACGGACACGGCCTTCGTGACCGTACTGGTGACGTAGGCGAGCTTGCCGTCCGGCGTCACCGCCCCGGCATGGGGGCCGGCCGCGACGGAGAACGCCCCGGCCACCGTCGGCTGCGCGGAGCTGGCGGCGGGCGGCGCTACGGGGGTCGTCGGCGCAGTGGTCGGCACAGTGGTCGGCGGCGCTGTCGGTGCCGCGGTCCCGGTGGCGGCGGCCGCCGGGTCCGCCGCCCGCCAGGGGCCCGCCACGTAGACGAGAACGACGAGCAGGACGGCGACGGCGGCCGCGGCGGCGGCGGGGACCGGGCCGATCCGCCTGCGCGAGCGAGGCCCTGCGGTGGGCCCCGCCGGCAGGCTCGGCACCGGCCGCGGCAGCCTCAGAACCTCGGTCGGGTCGAAGAAGGAACCGCCGCCTGCGGGCGGCGCAACGCCGTTCCCGGCACCCGGACCGCCCACCCGCCCGGCGTTCGACGAGTGGGGCCGGGCCTCGGCGGCCCCGTCCGCGGGACGTCGCCCTGCGGGCACGGCAGCGCCGCTCCCGGAACCGTTGGTGGCCGCGGCGTTGGTGGCGGCGTTGGGGGCTGCGGTGGTGGTGGCTGCAGCGGTGGTGACTGCGGCGGTGGGGGGGACGTCCACCCGCCGCGTCGGGCTGGGAGGGCCGAACCCACCTCGCGGTCCCGTGTGGGCCGCTCTCGACTCGGCGGCGATCGTTGCGGCCCCCAGTGCGACCGCGTACTTCGGGTGGGCGTCCCCGACCGTCGGGCGGCCGAACTCCCGCGACACCATGTCCGCGATCAGGGGGATGCGGGACGACCCGCCGACGAGCAGCACCGCGCTGAGGTCCGACGGTCGGAGCCCGGCCGAGTGCACGGTTCGCGACAGGGCGCCGATGGTCGACTCGACCGGCGCACGCACCATCTCCTCGAAGCCCGTGCGGGTCAGCTGGACCTCGAAGTGCCGGCCGGGCAGGAACACCGGGATCACCGTCTCGGTGTCGAGCGAGAGCGCCTCCTTCGCGAGCACGCAGTCCTGGCGCAGCCGGGCCAGTGCGACGGCCGTCTGTGCGTCGCGCATGTCGAGCTCGGCCAGCGCTCCGCCCGCGGCGAAGTCGACGTAGGACAGGATCGCCTCGTCGAAGTCGACGCCGCCGAGCCGTTCGATGCCCTCCGGCGCCCCCAGGATCTCGAGGCCTCCGGGGTGCTTGCGCACGACCGTGGCGTCGAAGGTGCCGCCGCCGAGGTCGTAGACCGCGACGATCTCGCCGTCACGCAGCCGGCCGGACATGGCGTAGTAGGCGGCCGCCGCCTCGGGCTCGGTCACCATCCGCGGCGCGTCGATCCCGGCGTTGAGCGGGACCTCGTCGAACAGCTCGCGGCGGAACGGTCCCCAGTTGGCGGGGTGGGTGAGCACGGTCCGCCGCGGCAGCGCGCCCTCGGTGGTGACCACCTTCTGCCACACGTCGCGCAGGAGCGCGCCGAGCAACGAGGTGACCGGATGGGGCACGTTGCTCAGCATGATCGGGGTGGGGTCGCCCAGCCTCCGTTTGACCTCGCGGCCGACCATGTCCGGGTGGGTGATCGCCCGCCGGTCGGCGGCGTCCCCGGTGATGACGCTGCCGTCGTCGCTGAGGTAGACGACGGCGGGGCTCACCACCGCCCGGTCGCCGAGCGTGAACATCTCGACCCCGGTCGGGCGCGCGACGGCAGCCGCGACGAACGTGGTGCCGAGATCGACCCCCAGGCAGTACGTCATGTCAGCTGCGCCTCCCGCACGAATGAGCGCGCACCGGATGCCGTGATACCTCCGACGGAGAAAAACGGGGTGCGATCCGGCCGTGGCCAGAGGCTACGAGCAGTCGACGCCGAGCGGAACCTCGGCGGCGGCGCGGTCGTACCGCCCGCGATGGCACGGTTCCCTTACCGGACGGCCACGGCGGTCGGGGTGGACGGCCGCGGGCATCGAGGTCGACCCGGCTCACGGTTCGAGAACGATCGAGTCGCGCTGGACGCTGATCGTGCGGGGGTGCAGGGCCCGCTCCGCGGGCCCGTGCACGACGCTGCCGTCCGTGATCGCGAACCTGCTGCCGTGGCAGGGGCAGTCGATCGTCGCGTCGGCGACCCTGGTCAGGGCGCAGCCGTCGTGGGTGCAGATCGCGGTGAACGCCCTCAGGTCGCCGGTCGGGGGCCGCGTCACCACCACCCGGTACTCCGGGAAGATCCGGCCGCCGCCGACCGGGATGTCGGAGACCGCGGCCAGCGCCGGCCTCGCACCGGCGGGGGCCGCACCGCGGGGAGCGGCGGGGGGCGGGGCGGGGGCCGCCACCCCGGGAACGACCGCCCTGCCGCAGGAGGCGAGCGCCATGCACGCCGCGCCGCAGATCCCCGTCAGCACCGCCCGCCGCGTGGCTTCCGGTGGGACGTGACCAGTCATACCGGTCTCCTCAGCCGATCTCGCGGGGCGCGTGGTCGGTACGCCAGGGGCGGAGGGCAGGTTCGTCGGTTCCCGGATCCCCGGGCACCACGAACGGGTTGCGCTCCCATCGCAGCCGCCTGCTCCACCAGCGCCTGCGCACCGCGACGTACCGGACCCGGCACCGGCAGGTGAACTCGTCGCCTGCACCCGCAGGGCTCGGCGGCAGACAGCGATGCTCGTTCATCGCGGTGCGAACCTCCGGCCGAGGACCGCGCGGTGAGCCCGTCGCCCGTCGCGCCGATGCTCAGTGTCGGCCCTCGGCCACCCCGCTGCCAACCCGCTCCTCTCCCGCGCCTGCGCGGGAGGAAGTGCGTCGGCGGCGCGCCGGGCACGGCGGCGCGCTCAGGCGCCGGCGACGGACCGCTCCGGCACCGGGACGCGGCCCAGCGGCGCGTCGGGGTCGATGCGGTAGCTCAGCACCCGCTTGTAGCCCTGCCGGCTGTGCAGGCCGCTGGTGCGCCAGGCGGCGGTCAGCGCGGCCTTCGCCCAGAAGGCCGGACCGTCGGTCGAGCTCGACCGCGGTCGCCGGTGCAGGGTGTTGCGCAGGATGCCGTTGCCGTAGTGGCGGGCGAAGGACCGTCGGATCTCGCCGGTCCAGTGCTCGGTGGTCAGCGAGACGTTCATCATGTCGAGGTTCTCGACCCGGTGCGGGCCGTTGAGCCCCCAGTGCAGCATGTCCCCGGGCTCGAGCTCGTAGACCTCGGCGTGGTCGTCGAACCACGGCTCGTAGGGCACCTCCTCCTCGCCGCGGCCGCAGATGACGTTCTCGACGTTCTTCGCGCCCAGGAACGGCTCGGTCGCCGGGTAGATCCAGATCCGCTTGCGGCCCCGCAGCTGCCAGAGGCCCTGCCCCGCGACGTCGAAGTGGTAGAAGACCTTGGCGTTCGGGGAGGAGATCAGCAGGCCGAGCTTCCGCTTGAAGGTCCTGAAGTCGGGCATCGCGCCCTCGAGCTCCGAGTACATCTGTTCGAGGAGCTCGCCGAACCGCGGGTCGACCTTCTCGACGGCCATCATGTTGATCCAGATCCGGCCGTTCCGCACCGCGTCGAGAACCGTCGCGCCGGGGAGCCCTGTCGCGTCGCAGTGGCCCCACGTGGTGACGTCGTCGCCCATCGTGTTGATGACGACGGAGCTCGGGTCGATCGTCTCGATCAGGTGGGCCAGCGACTCGTCCGAGAACAGGTCGCGGTCCGCCAGCGTGTGTCGCAGCTTGACGGTGTGGTTGCCCCACAACGCGACCTGGCGCCGGTCGATGTCCGGGAAGACGGGCTGTGTCGCGGGCGAGCGATCCGTCCGGTGGGGGGAGTGGTCCACGATGCTCATTGCCGTGCTCCTTCTGCGTCGTCCGGTCCGGTTGCTCCCGGCCGGTGAGGTGATCCGTACTGATCGGGCGATGGAAGAACAGTCGCATCGGCTACGCGCCGCGGCGATGGTGCCGACCCCCGTCGGCCGCGCCGATCCCCCCGGGACCGGGTAGGGCCGGCCCCCGTCCGCGTCGCCTGCCGTAGGTGAGGCGGCGCAGCAGGACCTCGGCCGGTCCCCGGTGACGGCGCCGCCGCATCAGCTCGGCCAGCACCACGGTCGCCGCCCACGTCGCCGCGGCCAGCGCGGCCGTCTGCGCGACCGACAGCTCGTCGCCGAGACCACCGCCGTACTCGGCCAGCACCGCGACGAACACGACCGACTGCAGCAGGTACGACGTCATCGAGCGCTGGCCGCACGCGGACAGGGCGGTGACCACCGCGCCGCGGCGGCGGTCCACCCGGATCGCGACGAGCCCGGCGAGCGCGGCGTACCCCGCACCGGCCGCGTAGCCGCTCACGGTGTGCGCCACGGCGGCGAGGGCGACGGCCGTCGCGGACGGAGCTGGCCACCAGTACGCGGCCATCAACGCCATCGGCAGCCCGCCCACCACGGCCAGCCCGCAGCCCACCCCGCCGACCCCGGCGAGCAGCCTGCGGTGGCGCTCGGGATCGTCGAGCAGCCTCCTGCGGGCGGCCCAGATGCCGACCAGCAGCGGCGGCACCAGGTTGACCAGCGAGTTCAGCACGAGGCCGTGGCCCCACTCACCGACGCGTTCCCAGGCCGCCGCGATCGGTGCGGCCGTCGTCGCGGCCGTGCCGTGATCGGGCACGGAGGGGTCGAACAGCGCGCCCAGCAGCGCGACCGGCACCAGCCACACCGCGGCCGCGGCCAGGAGCGCGCGGTCGCCCACCCGGGTCAGTGCCCCGGCCAGCATGACCGCGAGCAGCCCGTATGCCCCCAGGATGTCGCCGGAGAACAGCAGCGAGGCGTGCACGAGGCCGACGAGCGCCAGCCACCAGCCCCGCCTGCGGATCAGCGCGCGGACGGTGTCCGCGTCGACGCCCGCGGCGGTGTGCCTGCGCAGCATCTGGACCATGCCGTAGCCGAACAGCAGCGCGAACATCGGATAGGCGCGGCCGTCGACGAACGTCATCTGCAGGGTGATGACGACCCTGTCCGGGACGGACTCCGGGATCCGGTAGCCGCGCACGCCCATGGGGTGGCCGTACAGGTACCCGGGTGCGTTGGCCAGCGCGATGAACAGCAGCATCGCGCCGCGGGCGAGGTCCGGTGCCAGCGATCGGGCGGCCACCGAGATGGCGTCCGGCGCGGTGGGCGCGGTCGTTCTGGTGACGGTCACGATCGGTGTCCATTCGTTCGGCCGTTCGGAGGCATCAGCTTTTCACCGGCCGCGGCGCGGAACGACCGTGTACGCCCCCGGGCGACCGGTGGAATCCCCAGGTCGAGGTGGGGTTGGCCCCCCACCGGCTAGCCGGCGACGTGAGCCGCGTAGACGCCGAACGGCACGGTGCCGTCCCACAGCCGGTCGTCGTGCGCCCAGTAGAAGGTCGCGAATCCGCAGCTGCGCGCCTGCCTCAGCGCGGCCGCCATCATCCCGCCGGCGGAGAGGTCGCGGTACGACGCGTCGAGCTGGTGCGACTGGTGCCAGCCGGGATTCTCCCCGGCGACGGCGAAGCCGTACTCCTGTGCCAGCCGCGTCGTCCAGCGGGCGGCGGACCAGCCGTGGACGTCGGGGGAGTCCAGCGGTTCCGAACGGTCCGACGGCCGGCACGGGTCGTTCCCGCCGGAACCGTCGGCGGCCGAGCTCACGTAGGCGACGAGGTCGGGGCGTCGCGGCAGCCCGCGGTAGAAGACCTGCCACGCGGCGCCGGTGCCGAGCAGGCCTGGCGGCAGGTTCTGGCTGATCGCCTGGTCGTACTCGGCGGGCAGGACGCCGACGCCGGGCGTCAGCACCAGATAGCTGCCGCGGAACCCGAGCCGCGAGTAGGTCGCGATCTGCCAGTTCACCTCGTCGTTCAGGGCGCCCACGTACCAGTCCGCCCACCGCCGGACCTCGTCCCCGGCCGGCCCGTCCTGCCCCGGGTGCCACCCCGGCGCGGGGTTGGGCGCCATCGTCGGCGGCAGGTCGGGACCGTTCTGGGCGTTGGCGTCGAAGGCCCAGTAGTGGCCGTTGGCGGGGTAGAGCACCTCGGTGTCGGTGCCCGACGTCACGCGCAGGGAGGTCACCTGCGAGAGGTCGAACTCCGTCGCCAGTTTGGCGAGGTAGCCCTCGGCGCTGGCCCGCACCGTCTGGCTGAAGATGAAGTTGGCCTGGTCGGAGACGTTGCCGACGTCGTCGACGAGCCGGGCGTCCGGCTTGTCCCGTACCCAGTCCGGCGTGTAGTGCAGGGTCGGGTCCAGGGTGAT
Source organism: Mycobacteriales bacterium (assembly GCA_038320445.1). GTDB lineage: Bacteria > Actinomycetota > Actinomycetes > Mycobacteriales > Pseudonocardiaceae > Pseudonocardia. Next base: position 12,607 of record JBBQEF010000018.1, on the reverse strand, counting down.
CGTGCGACCGTCGGCCCGGAACGTCGCCACCTCCTCGCGCACCGTTCGGAGGTAGTCCTCGTCGAACTGCCCCTCGGCCGGCTCCGCGCGGATCCAGTCGATCTCGACCTCGGCGACGGAGACGCCGGCGCGGGCCTCCTCCGCCGAGTGCTCGGGCAGGGAGGTGAGGGTCCCGAAGGTCGGGCCGCCCCGCGCGGACGGGTCGGCCGCCGCCGCCGGGCTGCAGGCCGTGATCGGGAGCAGCGCCAGCAGAGCCAGCAGTGCCAGCACCGGTGCTGCGATGCGGGGGCGGTTCACCGGGTGCCGGGCCCTTCCGCCGCCCGGGCGCGCAGCCGGGACGCCGCAGCGAACGCGGCCCGCAGGTGCCGCTCGCCCGCCGTCAGCGGGAGGCGTTCGAACCGGAGCGCGTCGTAGTCGATCGACTCGGCGCCGAAGTTGCGCTTGAACCGTTCGACGCCCGATCCCGCGTCGGACTCGCCCATGTGGAAGTGCAGCGACCCGGCACGGCAGGCGTCCTCGATCGCCATCGACTGCACCCGGTAGGTGGCCATCGTCGCGCGGGCCAGAGCGGGGTCGACGGCGCCCAGCCAGGCCAGGCTGTGGCGACCGTGCTGGAGCACGACGTCGACCGACACCGGCTCGCCCTCGGGGGTCGCGGCGGACCAGATCACGCAGTGCTCGCCCAGTGCCGCCGCGACCGCCGCGACCGCGCCCGGCCGGTCCCGGTGGGCGGCGAGCCGCCGGGCGATCCAGAGGGGCTGCCCGCGCTCGGTCGCCCACCTGTCGACGGCGTGGGCGTAGAGCTCCGCGAACATCGCGACGCCCCGGCCCGCGTCCGCGCCGCTCTCGCGGCGGATGTCCAGTGCGACGCCCTCGGACTTGCGCACCCGGTTGCGGGTCTCCTTCTTGAAGCGCTTCGACCACACGGTGTCGAAGCCGCCCGAGAGATCGACGACCTGGGTGCGGTCCGGCGCCCGCACGGCCCGGGCCGGGGCCGCCTCCGACCACGACGCGGCGGCCAGCGGGTTCGGCACGACACCGCTGCGGACCACCGGACGTCGGGCGAGGTCGGCCAGCACGATGCGCCGCTCCGTGTCGGTGAGCTCACCGCCCTCGACGAGCAGCCCGCCGTAGCCCCAGCCGTGGGGCCACCCCTGCTCGAGCACGGTGACCCCGGCGACGCGGCGGCCCGCCAGCGGCAGCACCAGCCTGCGGCCGCCGGGCAGCTCGTAGAGCCGGCTCGCATCGACGAGACCCCGGTCGGCGCACAGGCAGTCCGACCATTCCGGGCTCTGGGTGGGCATCGCGTCGGGGTCGGCGGCGAACACGGCCCGCCACACCTCGCGGGGCGCCGGGCTCACGACCCGGGCCCGTTCCCGCGTCGGGTCGATGGTCGGGTTCATGGTCGTCACGGTCCCACCTCTCGTAGTGCTACGGCGTACGGGTCGGTTGCGGGGCCGCCGCCGGCAACGGCTGCGGCCACGCCCTGCAGGGCCAGGTTCTGTGCGGGGCTGATCGCCGCTCGCTCGGCCGTCGTCAGCCGCGCGAGGACGTCGGTCAGCGGCACCCGGTCGACCAGTTGCACGATCGCCGCGGTGACCAGCACCGGGCCGCTGCCGTCGTCGTCGTGCAGGAAGACGGTGCCCTCCCCGTCCGCGGTGGTCGCCCGGACGAACCGGATCAGCTCGGTGACCTGCCGGGGCGACGGCGCGTCGACGTCGGAGATCTCGATCGTCAGGAGGCCGACACCGAGCGATCGGGTCACCGCCCGCTCCTCGACCGTGACGTCGCCGACGACGACCACCCCCCGGACGTGGAAGCTGTCGCGCAGGAGCATCAGCTCGGTCTCGGTGGCGGGGCCCGCGCGCAACACGCTCGGGTCGACCCTGGCGGCCCCGTCCAGCGGCGGCAGCTGCGGATCGGGGCTGTGCAGCGCCCCACTGGAACGGACCAGCAGTCCGAGCGCGAGGACGACGAGAACGACGAGGACACGCAGCACGACCTGGCGACGGGGGAGTGCTCCGGTCCCGCCGAGCGCCGCCGTCGCCCCGGGTGACCACCGTGCCTGCTGCGCGTTCACGACACACCCCTGCCGGCGGAGCGGCGACGCCTGCGCAGGGCGGCCAGCTCGTGGACCACGGTCGGCAGCCCGACGTACAGGGCGAGCCCGGCGAGCAGCGACATGACGAACGGCTTGACCGACGTCGGCTGGTCCTGGCCGAGCTGATCGTCGGGGGCGGTCGGCAGCGGCGGGGGCGCGGCGGGCACACCGGCCGCCGCCGGCGGTGTCACCAGGCCGGCGTCGACCGCGGTCTGCCCGATCGGGGAGAGCCGCACGTCGGCGGAGGACGCCGGCCGTTCCAGCACCCCACCGGCGAACGCCTGCCGCACGGTGCCGTCGGGCATCGGGGTGGACGGGCCCAGCGGGTCGCCGAGCCTGGCCCGCGCGTGCGAGATCGCCTCGGCCGGGGCCGGCGCGCCCGCGGGGGTCCGCAGGTATGCCGCCGCGATCGCCGGGTCGGACACCAGGGCGAGCACCTCCTGGTCGGTCAGCGGGGCGGCGCCGTCGGGCCGGGTGATCGGCGGGAGCTGGGCCTGCCGGTAGGCGTCCGGCCGCTGGGCCGCGAGGGCCGCGACGATCGGCGCCGCGCGGACCCCGTCCGGCCCGTCGTTCGTGAGCACGGCACCCCGGAACACCTGTGTGGCCGGGGCGCCGCCGGACGTGAAGCTCGCCGTGAGCGGAGGGCCCACGGCGGCCTTGCCGCCCAGGTCGTCCCAGCCCGCGGAGAACGCGCCGTCGCGGCCGTCGAGGACGGAGTGGCCCCCGCAGCGGGAGCCCGCGGTCGTCACGAAGTCCCCGCCGGGGACGGTCTCGACGTCGGCGAGCGGGTCGTCGGGGTCGGGCGTCACCTCCCACAGCTGGATGCCGTGGTAGGTCGCACTGTCGAAGGACGCCAGCAGGTGGCCCCGGGACCGCACCGCCGACGGGAAGTCCGCCGTCACGGTGCCGCCGAGGACGTCCTTGTCGCTGATGACGAACAGGTGGACCCCGTGGCTGACGGCGCCCCCCTCGGTGGCGAACGTCCGGATGGCGCGACCGGGCAGGAGGTGGGTGAAGCGGGCGGCCTCGGCCGTGGTGGTGATCACCGAGCAGGCCGGGACCTCGGCCCGGATGTACGCGGCGATCTCGAAGACCCCGTCGTTGGCCGGGATGTAGAACCGGGCCCAGCTGGCCGTGGCGACACCCGTCACCAGCGCGAGGCCCAGACCGGCCGCGATCACGGCCCGGGGCAGTCGGGACATCCGCCCGCGGGCGCGCTCCGCCCGGACACGGGCCGACACCAGCGCGTCGGCCATCAGGACGGTGCCCGCGATGGACGCCGGCATCAGGTAGACGAAGAACTGCTCGTTGAGGGTGCCCAGCAGGACGCTGTAGGCGGCGAAGCCGTAGCTGGTCAGCAGCCAGGCCAGCAACCACCGTGCCGGGCCGGCCGTCGACCGCAGCAACAGCCACACCAGCGCGATGCCGCCGCTGAGCATCACCAGGTAGGAGGTGGCGTACTGGCCCATGCTGGAACCGACCGCGCCGAGGAACGAGACGCCCGGCCGGTTCCAGCCGGTGATCTGCAGCAGGCCGGTCAACCGCTCGAACATGGAGAACTTCTGCGACGCGAAGCTCTGGGTCAGCCCGAGTGTCGCCGCCCACAGCGGGAACAGCAGCCACAGCCCCACACCCCAGAGGAAGCCGCCGATCGCGCACCCGGCGCGTCGCCAGTCGCGGCCGAGCAGCTGGTGGACGACCGGGGTGAACACCAGGAAGGCCGAGACCTCCTTGGTCAGCAGCGTCAGCCCCGTGGCCAGCCCGACGACCGGAACGTAGACCAACAGCCGGCGGCCGCGGAGCCAGATCGCAAGACAGAGCGTGAGCAGCGCCGCGATCAGGGCCAGCGGCTCGATCATGGCCAACCGCCCGTAGCGCAGCAGGACCGGATCGGTCGCCGCGATCGCGACCACCACCGCCACGATGACCAGGCCCCGGCGCCGTCCGGCCTGGGACGCCAGGTTCGCGGTGAGCAGCCCCACCAGCAGGAACGCGAAGATCATCGCCAGGGCCGTCAGCACCCGGGCGGCGACGATGGCCTGCTCCAGCGGTGCGTCCTGCATCCCGAGCAGCCGCAGCCAGCCGGCCTGGGCGAGGAACGACAGCGGCGGGTGCACGAACATCGGCTGGTTCGTCCACGTCAGCGACCAGTTCCCGGCGACCTGCTGGGCGGCCTTGGTGTAGACGACCTCGTCGTACTGGGTGTCCGGGCTCCGCGCGATGTTCCACAGCATCGTGACCCCCGCCAGTGCCGCGGCCCCGAGGACCACCAGCAGCTCCGGTGGCGCCGAGGCCCGCCGGCGGCGCACGGGGGGCACCGGGTGGGTCGGCTCGGGCAGCCGGGCCCGGCGAGGGGCGGGGAGGTAGGTGTCAACCATGACGACGGTCTCCCGAAGACGGGGCGGCCGGGCGGCGCAGCCGGGCGCGGAGGGCGGCGAGATCGGCCTCCGGAACCAACCGCAGGGCCACGACGGCGGCCGCGTAGACGGCGAGGCCGACGGCGATCAGCAGCAGGTCGGCCGGGCGGGGGACCAGCGCGGCGGCGAAGAGGACGAGGGCCAGCAGGCCCATCGCGAACGACCATCGCACCGCGGTCCGCACCTGCACCCACCCCGGCCAGTACTGCCGCAGGTACGCGGACGCCAGCAAGGCGGCCGCCGTCCAGGTGCCGACCGCGAACGCGGCCGCGGCGCCCGTTCCGCCCCACCGCGGCACCAGCACCAGCAACGCCACCAGCTCGGCCGCGACGGCGAACGGGACGCGCGTCGCCACCGCGGTGGCGAGTCCCCGGGCGAGCAGGGCCTTGAGGAGCATGTCGGCCACGATGAGCCCGGTCGTGCCGACGGTGATGGCCCTGGCCAGGTCGGCGGCGGCGAGGTAGGACGCCGGGAACAGCAGGCCGACCACCGAGCCGGGGGTGATCAGCAGGACGAGCTGCAGCGGGACGAACGCCAGCGGCACCCAGCGGAAGCCGGCCCGGAACCAGCGGTGCGCCTCGGCCCGGCTGCGGCCGCGGGCGATGAACGGGAACATCGCCTCCGCGAGGGCGCTGCTGAGCAGCACCGGCGCCCTGGCGAGTACGGCGGCGGCCTGGTAGACGGCCACGGCGGCGAAGCCGGCGCCGTGGCCCCCGCCCAGCACGAGGATGTCGAGGGTGGTCAGCAGCCCGAAGCCGATGGTGCCCACGGCCATCGGGGCCGCCGTGGCGAAGGCCCTGGCGCCGGCCACCGGCCCCCGCGCGGGCAGGCGGTCACCCAGCGCCCGGCAGCTCATCCACACCGCGACGGCGATGCTGGCCAGCACGGCCGCGGCCACACCGGGCACGCCGAACCCGCACAGCCCCACCAGGACGAGGCCGCCCGCCACCTTCACCAGGGTCTCGGCGAGCTGCGTCAGGCCGATCGCGTCGAAGCACCGGGTGCCGTGCAGCGCACCCCACAACACCGAGTAGACCGAGATCAGGACGACGGCCGCCGCCATCAGCGCGGTGAGCCAGGGGCCGGCGCCGGGCAGCACCCACCCCGTGGTCAGCTGCACCACGACCAGTCCGGTGGCGAGCGCCGTCCCCAGTGCGAGGTTGCCGAGCAGGGCCGCGCGGAACGAGGAGTCGGCGTCGGCGCGCGCTGCGGGGCCGCCGTCCTCGGCGCGGGCCATCGTCCGGGCCAGCGCCCACGGGAATCCGGAGGCGAGGACGGTCGCGGCCAGCAGCAGCACGCTGAGCAGCACGCTCACCGCGCCGAAGGCGTCCTGCGGGATCAGCCAGGCCAGCGTCACACCGAAGCCGTAGTTCAGCACGGCGTTGATCGCGATGCCCCCGACCAGGACGGCACTCCCCGCGCCGGCGGCCCGTTTGACCTTCAGGTCGATCATGATTTCAGCCGTTCTCGGGTGCGGACGGGCTGGTTCCCGGTCCAGCTCAGCCTGCGCGGTGCGGTCGGCGCGGACCATCGAGAAGGCCCCCCGCCCGCAGGAGCGAACCCGCCGGTCCGGGTAGGGAATGCCCCCGCCGCCGCTCCCGCAGCCACGCCGCCCACGCGGCCTCCGACCAGCTCCGACACCAGCGCCCGGTACCGCTCGCCGGTGGCCGCGGCGTCGTACGCGCCGGACCGCTCCCGCGCGCCGCGGCCGAGCCGGGTCCGCAGCGCCGCGTCCCGCGACAACTGCGAGATGGCGGTCGCGAGGCGCCCCACGTCGAACTGCGGGACGGCGACGCCCGAGCCGGGCCCGATCCAGTCCAGCTGCGGCAGGTCGAAGTACACCACCGGCTTCCCGTGGGCCAGTGCCTCCAGCGCGCTCAGACAGAACGTCTCGTAGCGGGACGGCACGACCATGAAGGCGCAGGTGCGCAGGAGCTCCCGCTTGCGGTCACCCTCGACCCGGCCGACGACGCGGACGCGGTCCCCGCCGTCCACCGGCACCAGCGCGTGCAGCCTGGCCTCCTCCTGGGCGGTCCCGCCCCCGGCGATCACCAGAGGCAGCGTGAGCCCCGACGCCGCGGACGCGAGCAGCAGGTCCAGGCCCTTCTGCCGGACGTCGATGCGGCCCAGGAACAGGATGTGCGACCCCGAGCCGTACTCGATGTCCGCAGCGGGCGGGCGCGCGATGCCGTTGGGGATGAGGGCGATCGACGCGCGGGGGTTCGCGGCCCGGACCGCGCGGCGGTCCGTCTCGTTGAGCACCACGAAGTGCCGGTACAGCCGCAGGGCCCGGCGCTCGACCGACTCGAACGGGAGCTTGTAGCGGCGGCTCATGTCGGCGCCGCTGAGCATCTGCACCAGCGCGACCACCGGACAGCGCGCGAACACCGGAAGCAGGCTCGCCGAGACCGGCGGGGTGACGCTCTCGATCCACACGTCGGGCCGGTAGAGCAGGGCCACCAGCGGCAGCAGGATCTGGAACACGATCTGGCCGCCCCGCGGCCCCGCCCACCCGACGGGCAGGAACAGGTACCGCACCCCGTCGCGCACCGTGGACCGGCCGCTGCCGCGGTACGAGCCGGTGACGACCGTCACGCGGTTGGCGCGGAGGAGCTGGACCGCTATCTGGGCGACGACCACCGCGCCGCCCCCGCCGTAGTGCGGGTTGCCGGTGTCGTCGCAGCTGGAGACCACCACGTGCGGGCGGCGGACGTCCGGGGCTGGCATCGCCGCTCAGCCCGTCTCGGCTGCGTGCGCGACGGCGCGGGGCGGGACGGGCAGCCGGGAGACGCCGCCGGCCGCGGCGGGCCGGGTGCGGCGGTCGCCGCGCGCGGCGACGGCGTCGAGCAGCGCGCGCTCGTAGTGGTCCACGCAGTTGTCCCAGGTGAGGCCCTCGGCCTTGCGACGGGCCAGCCGCCCCAGCTCCCGGCGCTGCGCACCGTCGGCGGCCAGGCCCAGCAGGGCCTCGCGGAGCGCGACCTCGTCGCGCGGCGGGACGACCAGCCCGACCCCCTCGGCCAGGTCGCGCACGCCGGGCAGGTCCGACACCACCGGAACGCAGCCGGCGGCCATGCCCTCCAGGGTCACCAGCCCGAAGGCCTCGGCCTGGGTGACCGAGGGCAGCACGACGACGTCGTTCTCGTCGTACGCGGCGTGCAGCACCTCGTCGCTCACCCGGCCGAGGAAACGCACGCCGTCCGCACCCAGGTCGGCGGCGAGCTTCTCGAACTCGGCGCGCTGGGGGCCGTTGCCGATGAGCGTGAGCGCGATCTCGGGCCGACCCGCGACCGCGCGGATCAGGCAGTCGACGCCCTTGTAGCCCCGCATCTGGCCGACGAACAGCACCCGGAGCGGACCCTCGTCGGAGCGCGCCTTCAGCGGCCGCGGCCGCAGGTCGACGCCCAGCGGCATCACCCGGACCTCGGGGCCGCCCGGCCGCCGCTCCTGCTCGGCGTAGTACTCGGAGGTGGCCAGGGTCAGGTCGGCCCGGCCGGAGAGTGCCTTGTGGATGCGGTTGTAGACACCGCACAGCTTCTCGACGCCCCTGATCGCGAGCGGGCAGTGGTGGAGGTAGACCACCGGCGTGCGCCGGCGCGTGCCCAGCGCGAGGAACAGGTCGCTCATGGTCGGGACCGGGCCGTGCAGGTTGATCACGTCGTAGTCGGCCAGCCGGCGCGAGATGCCCGGCCAGAAGACGGCCATCGCGCTGAACCGGTACTCGCCCATCACCAGCCGGGGGATCTGCACCGACGACAGGACGTCGACGGTGTGCCCGCGCCGGCGCAGGCCGGTGGCCAGCCGGTCCACGGTCCGGGAGATCCCGGAGACGATCGGCGGTGCCTCGCCGGTCACCACCAGTACCTTCAGCGTCGTGTCGGTCCGGGCGCGGGCGTGGCCGTCGACGAGCTCGAGGCGGGCCCGCTGCGGGGCCACCGGCCGCCGGGCGGGGCGCAGGGCGGCGCGCAGCACCAGCAGGTGGTGCAGGTAGCGCAGGCCCTCCCTGACCGACGACTTCGACTCGCCCTCGTGCCGGACGCCGAACTGGTACGGGACCTCCTCGATCCTGGTCAGGCCGGACCGCATGATCAGCTCGAGGAGCACCTTGTAGCCGATGGGCTTGACCGCGTCCAGGTGCAGCGCGGCGGTGCGGACGGCGAAGAAACCGCTCAGCGGGTCGCTGATCCGGCGGATCGGGTCGCCGAGCACGGCCGCGGCCAGCTTCGTCGAGGCGGTGGACACCACCCGGCGGTACGCGCTCCCGAGACCGTCGTTGCTGCCGCCGCCCGAGTAGCGGGTGGCGACCACGACGTCGCAGAGCGAGCGCCGCCCGGCGTCCAGCAGGGTGGGGACCAGCGACGGGGGATGTTGCAGGTCGCCGTCCATGACGACCGCCCACGGCGCCCGCGCCACCCGCAGCCCCTCCACCACCGCGCCACCCAACCCCCCGCTCGGGGTGTCGCGGTGGATCAGCGTCACGGGGAACGGGGTCGTGGCGGCCGCCGCGGTGATCACCGCGGGGGTGCTGTCGGTGCTGTCGTCGACGAAGACGACCTCGGCGACGCGCCCGGCCAGCGCCACCCCGAGCCGGCGGAGCAGCTCGTCGATGTTGCCCGCCTCGTTGAACGTGGGGATGACGACCGACAGCTCGATCCGCGACCGGTGGGTCGACGCCGGTCGGGGCGGCCGGGGAGCGGCCGCCGGCCGGGTGGTTGTCGCGATTGCGGTCATCTCGTCACGTCCCTCGGTTGCGAAGTGCCGTCTGTCGGGGCTCTTCCTGCACTGTGACCAGGGTGGATCGGTATCCGTCTCCGGACGATGGAGTGGCCCCCCGGCCCGGCGGTGACATCCCCCGAGCCCGAGTGGGGTTGTCCCCCCGGGCCGGGCCGGCCGCGGATCAGCGCGGAGCGACCTCGAAGTAGGTCTCCGGCCGCACGGGGATCTCGCCGTCGGGGAAGAGGGCGTCGGCCTGGGTGCGGTAGCCGCGGATGAGGCTGCGCTTCTCGGTGATCCGCTGGTCCCAGGTCCACGGCACGAGCCGGTGCCGGTCGAGGAACGCCCGGTCCGGGTCACCCGTCAGGTCGTAGGGGAAGTCCGAGTAGTAGATGACGTGGTGGCCGCTGCGCTCGCCGATCGTCCGCGTGATCAGGTGGTCCACGTGCTTCCCGATCCCGATCGGGCACAGGACGATCCGGGCGTCCAGGGAGCTCATGAGCTCGCCCACCTGTGCGGTCAGGGCGGCGATCAACGCCCGGTCACCCGCGGCGACCCGCCCCTTCGCGATGTCGAAACGGTAGGTCGGGTAACGATGCACCAGCTCGGGCACGGCCCGGCCGATGAGGTCCAGGACCGGGCCGCGCGGATCGCGCGTGCGGAAGAGCGCATCGGTGGCCCCCAGATGCCGGTGGGACACCCCGAGCCGGGCCAGCACGTCCTGGTCCTCGGTCCGGCGGTCGGCGAACAGGGTGCCCGCGTCGGGAGCGCAACACTGCCGCAGGAACGACCTCACGGCGCGGGTGTGGGGCGGCGCACCGGCCTCGGTGAAGACGGTGGCGACGGTCAGCGGGCAGCGCCGCGCCAGTGACGCGAGGAGGCCGCCGCAGGAGAGGACCGCGTCGTCGAGGTGCGCCGAGAGGAACACCAACGGTTCCCCGGCCGACACCGCGGCGGCCAGGCTGCTCGACGGCGGGAGGGCCGGGACGACCATGGTCGTTGCTCCTTCCGGGGCGCAGGGGTCGGCTCGGCGACTCCCTCGACCCGAAGGATGCGACATCCGAGCGGCCCGCCACACCGAGCAGGCCCCACCCCGGCACCGGGCAACCCGCCATCGCCGGGTGGGGTTTGCCCCCTGCTAGAGCCGGCTGATCACGGCGTAGGCGACGAGCCCGACGACCACGGCCAGCGCGAGCAGGCCCATCCCGATCACGAGCAGCCGGCCGATCGTGGGCGCCTGCCAGTCACCCCCGGTGCCCGGCCGCGCGTCGGCCGCAGCCCGCGCGTCGGCAGCAGCCGGCCCGTCGGCTTCTGCCGTCGCCGGGGACATCGCAGGCAGAGGCGGCGGCCCGGAGACGGGGCGAGGTCCGGGTCCGGATCCGGGAGGGTACGGGCTGGGCGGCCGGATCGGCTGCCGCGGTCCGGCCACGACAGGCCCGCCCCGGGTCGGACCCGGGCCGGGTCGGAGCGGCTCGCCCGGAGCAGCCGGAGCCGGCCGCCGCCGCGCCGCCGCTGCGACGCCACCGGCGGGCGGCAGCAGGTTCGCCGGGGCCTCCGTCGCGCCCGGTCGCCCGCCGCCCAGCGTGCGCGCGGCCAGTTCGGCCGCCCCCAGCGCCGTGGTGTGTTCGGCATGGAGGTTCACCATCGCGGGACCCTGCAGCGCCTCCGACACCATGCGGCTGACCACGGGGATCCGCGACGAACCACCGACCATCAGCACCGCACCGAGGTCCCGCGGTGCCACCCGCGCGGACCGCAGCGCCCGGAAGAGCGCGCTGATCGTGGACTCGACGGGAGCGCGCAGCATCTCCTCGAGGTCCGTACGGGTCAGCCGGACGTCGAGGTGCCGGCCGGGCAGGTGGATCGGCACGGTCGCCTCGCTGTCCACGGACAGCGCCTCCTTGGCCAGCACGCAGTCCTGCCGCAGCCGGGCGAGCGCGACCGCGGTCCGGGGGTCCTGCATGTCGAGCTCGCCCAGCGCACCGCCCGACCGGTAGTTGACGTAGGAGAGGATCGCGTCGTCGAAGTCGATGCCGCCGAGCCGTTCGAGGCCCTCGGGCGTTCCCAGGATCTCGGCACTGTGCGGTCCGGCGCGCACGACGGCGGCGTCGAACGTGCCGCCGCCGAGGTCGTAGACGGCGACGATCGTGCCGTCGCCCGGGTGGCGCGACGCCGTGTACCGGGCCGTGGCCGCCTCGGGCGCGGACACGGAGAGGGGACCGGGTATGCCCAGCGTCGCGGCGACCTGGTCGAACGTCCTCCTCCGGTGCGGACCCCAGCCGGCAGGCCGGGTCACGACGATGCGCTCCGGGGGGCCGCCCTGCGTCTCGCTGACCTTCCGCACCACGTCGCGGAGCACCGCCCCGAGCAGGTCGGTGACCGCGTAGGGCACACCACCGAGCATCACCGGGGTGGGATCGCCGAGACGGCGCAGCAGGTCACGCCCGAACCGTCCAGGGCTGCTCAGCTCCCACCTGCCGGCGGCATCGCCCGTGACGAGCGTCCCGTCCTCGTGCCGGTAGACCACGGCGGGAGCGACCACGGAACGGTCACCGAGCTGAACCATCTCCGGGCGGCCCGGGTGCGCGATCGCGGCCGCCACGAAGGTGGTGCCCAGATCCACGCCGAGGCCATAGCGCACGTCGCCTCCCGGATCGGTTCGCCGCCGATTGTAGGGGCCCCGACGATCTGCAGGGGTTCCGTTGGTGGGAAGCGACGCACACTGCGGCGCCCGTGTTCGTCACCTGACGGAAACAGGCCCCCGGTCGGCCACCGGGTACGTTCCACGGCGAGACACTCGCCACGGGAACGGAACGTCATGGTGGTGCCCTCGGGCGTGCTGCTGCTGGCCGACTCGCGCATCCCGTCCGGTGGCCACGGCCATTCGGGCGGGGTGGAGTCGCTGGTGGACCGCGGCCTGATCCGCACGGTCGCCGACCTCGCCCTGTTCCTGGCCGGGCGGCTGGCGGCCGGCGGCCGCGTGCCCGCGGCCGCCGCGGCGGCGGCGTGCGCCCTGGCGCAGCCCACGGTGGTGGTGCCGCCCCGGGAGTTGCAGCATGGTGGCTTCGCTCCACCCGAGTTGGAGCGAAGCCACCATGCTGGAATCCGGTGGGGGGCGTGGGACGCAGCCGTGTCCGCACGGATGCCGTCCGCGGCGCTGCGGCACGCCTCGCGGGCACAGGGGTCGGCGTTGCTGCGGACCGTCGCCCTCACGTTTCCGGGGCCTGCCGTCGACGCGCTTCGGGCGCTGCCGCACGTGCACCATCCGCTCGTGCTGGGCGTCGCCGCCGCTGCCGCCGGAGCGGCGCCGGAGGATGCCGCCGCGCTCGCCCTGCACCACATGGTCGGGGGAGCGTGCAGCGCCGCCGTCCGGCTGTTG
>JBBQEF010000017.1:0-31290 GCA_038320445.1 Mycobacteriales bacterium | reverse complement strand
GTCACCGCGGGCCGCCTGCCCGACGACGAGCCGCACTGGAGCGACCTGCCGGACCTGCCCGTCGAGCCCCCGGCCGACGCGCTCGACCCCGCCGCGAGCCGTGATTCGCCGTTCGGCCTGGCCGGCTCCTGTGACCTCCGGCTCGACGCCGCCTCGCTGGCGTTCCTGCGCGGCGAGCAGGCGCCACCGGTGCTGCGCGGCTGGTGCCGCCCCCGCGACGAGCCCACCGACGTGCTGTTCGCCCTGCTCGCGGGCGACATCCTGCCGCCCACGGTCTTCAACATCGGCGGCCGGTTCGGGTGGGCCCCCACCGTGCAGCTCACCGCCTTGATGCGGGCCCACCCGGTGCCGGGGTGGCTGCGCATCGAGTCGCGCGCGGCCGTGGTGGGCGGGCCGTGGTTCGACGAGGACGTCACGGTGATCGACGCGGCGGGCCGGCTGATCTGCCAGGCGCGGCAGCTCGCGCTCGCCCCGCTACGGTCAGCGCCATGACTCCTGCCGACGTGCTCGTTCCCGCGGAGGCGGCCCAGTGACACGGATCGCGGTGCTGGGGGCGGGCAAGATCGGGGAGGCACTGCTGGCCGGGCTGCTCGGGGCCGGCACGGCGGCCGAGGAGCTGGTGTTCACCGAGCGCCACCCGGAGCGCGCCGCCGAGCTGGTCGCGCGGCACGGCGTGGCATCGGCCGGGGTGGCCGAGGCCGCCGGGCGTTCCGACGTCGTGGTGGTGGCCGTCAAGCCGCAGGACATCGCGCCGGTGCTCGCCGAGCTCGCGCCCGCCCTGCGCCCCGGCACCCTCGTGGTGTCCCTGTGTGCGGGCCTGCCGACGTCGCTGTTCGAGCGCGCGCTGCCCGACGGGACGGCGGTCGTGCGGGTCATGCCCAACACCCCGATGCTCGTCGGCGAGGCCATGAGCGCCGTCTCGGCGGGCACGCATGCCACCGACGTGCAGCTCGCCACCGTGGAGAAGATGCTGGCGTCGGTCGGGAGGGTGGTGCGCGTGCCGGAGTCGCAGCAGGACGCGGTGACCGCGCTGTCGGGCTCCGGCCCGGCCTACTTCTTCTACCTCGTCGAAGCCATGATCGACGCCGGGATCCTGCTCGGCCTCAACCGCACGGTCGCCGCCGACCTGATCGTGCAGTCCGCCTTCGGTGCGGCTCAGATGATGCGCGACTCACCCGACCACCCGGTGCTGCTGCGCGAGGCCGTGACGTCCCCGGCCGGCACGACGATCGCCGCGATCCGCGAGCTGGAACGCCACGGCGTGCGGGCCGCCCTGCTGGACGCGATCGAGGCGGCGCGTGATCGGTCGGCGGAGCTCGGTCGCGCGGCGCAGCAGGGCTGACCCGTTCGGATGACCTGGTGTCACCCTGACGCGGAGCTGTAGTCCACACGTGGGTGGAGTGCGTGTCAGGGTCGTCACACCCGCCCCGCTATCCTCAGGGGGAACACCGGGCCCTACCACGAAAGCGGTGACCGGATGGCGATCGAGCCGGAGATACACCTCGCGGAGGTGCAGTTCCTCACCGTGGCCGAGGTGGCGGCGATGATGCGCGTGTCGAAGATGACCGTGTACCGGCTGGTGCACGGCGGCGAGCTGCCCGCGGCCCGTGTCGGGCGCTCCTTCCGGGTGCCCAAGCGCGCGGTGGAGGACTACCTGCGGAGCGCCTACTTCGACGCGGGCTGAGCGTGCGTACCGCTCGCGGGTAGGATCGGCCACCGGTCATCGCCCGGCCCGTGCCCGCCTTCCCGGCGTCGCGTCCGGTCGGGCCCTGCTCGTTCCACTCCGCGGTTCCGCCGCGTCCCGATCAGGAAGGTCCACGTATGGGTTCGGTCATCAAGAAGCGCCGCAAGCGGATGTCGAAGAAGAAGCACCGCAAGCTGCTTCGCAAGACCCGCGTGCAGCGTCGCAAGCTCGGCAAGTAGAGCTCGTTCGTCGGCCGGCGGAGTGACTCCGCCGGCCGTTGCCGTGCGTCGGCTCACGGCCGCGCCATCGGCCCGGGTCCGGCGGCTAGCATCGGTGCCCTGTCACATCCACGTCGTCGGTCAGGGGTTGGGACGTGACGCCGTCCGTCGTTCTCGTCACCGGGGTGAGCCGGTTCCTGGGTGGCCACCTGGCCGCCCGCCTGGCTGCCAATCCGGACATCGACCGCGTGCTCGGTGTCGACACCGTCCCCCCGCCGCGGGATCTGCTGCGCCGCATGGGGCGCGTCGAGTTCGTGCGCGCCGACATCCGCAACCCGCTCATCGCCAAGGTCATCTCCCACGCGTCGGTCGACACCGTCGTGCACGCGTCGCTCTCGGCCAACCCCGGATCGTCCGGTGGCCGCACGGCGATGAAGGAGATGAACGTCATCGGCACCATGCAGCTGCTCGCCGCATGCCAGAAGGCGCCCACGGTGAAGCGGTTGGTCCTCAAGTCCACCTCCGCCGTGTACGGGTCGAGCCCGCGGGATCCGGCGCTGTTCGACGAGACGATGGTGCCGAAGGACCTGCCGTCGGGCGGGTACGCGAAGGACGCCGTCGAGATCGAGGGCTACCTGCGCGGGTTCGCCCGCCGTCGCCCCGACGTCGCGGTCACGGTGCTGCGCTTCGCCAACTTCATCGGCCCGCGCATCGACACGGTGTTGACCCGCTATTTCGCGCTGCCGGCCGTCCCCACGGTGCTCGGCTACGACGCCCGCGTGCAGCTCCTGCACGAGGAGGACGCCCTCGCCGTCCTCGAGCGGGCCGCCAGCCACGAGATCGCCGGCACCTTCAACGTCGCTGCCGACGGGGTCATCCTGCTCTCGCAGGCCATCCGGCGTGCGGGCCACGTCGCCGTGCCGTTGCCGAGCGGCGCCGTGGGCCCACTGAGCCGGCTGTTCCGCAGCGCGCGGCTGGTGGACTTCTCGCCGGAGCAGATGCGGCTGCTCAACTTCGGTCGGGTCGTCGACAACGGCCGGCTGCGCACGCAGTTCGGCTTCACCCCCCGCTGGACCACCATGCAGGCGTTCGACGACTACGTGCGCGGCCGTGCCCTGCGCCCGGTGATCTCGCCCGAGCGTATCGAGTCGCTGGAGCGTGGCCTGCTCAGCGTGGCGCGGGTGGTGCTGCGATGAGCACCCGCCGCCCGCCGGCCCGCCGTCCGCGTCGCGCCATCACCCCCGAGCCCTCCAGGAGGGGAACCGTCGTGTCCGAGGCCCGCGTCATCCCGTTGCACGCGGACGAGTCCGGGGCCCGCACGCGCTGGCGCCTCGGCAAGCCGGCGATCGCACCTGCGGCCCCGCCGCCCGCGCCGGAGCCGGAGCCGGTCGCGGCGGACCCGGCGGAATGGGAGACGGCGCTCGAGGCAGTCCTGACGTTCGCGCGGCGGCGCCTCGAGGGCGATTACGCGGTGGACGACTTCGGGTTCGACGCCGACCTCACCGACAACCTGCTGCTGCCCGCGCTGCGCCCGCTCTACCGGAAGTGGTTCCGCGTCGAGACGATCGGCATGCACAACGTGCCCGACACCGGCGGGGCACTGGTGGTGGCCAACCACTCGGGCACGTTCCCGCTGGACGGCCTGATGACGGCGGTGGCGCTGCACGACGACCACCCGGCCCAGCGCCACCTGCGCACCCTGGGCGCCGACCTGCTGTTCCGGACGCCCGGCTTCGGCTCGCTGGCCCGCAAGCAGGGCGCCACGCTGGCCTGCAACCCGGACGCCGAACGGCTGATGTCCTCCGGCGAGCTGGTCGGGGTGTGGCCGGAGGGCTTCAAGGGCATCGGCAAGCCGTTCCGCGACCGCTACAAGCTGCAGCGCTTCGGCCGCGGCGGCTTCGTCTCGGCGGCGCTGCGCACCGGGGTGCCGATCATCCCGTGCTCGATCGTCGGGGCCGAGGAGACCTACCCGAAGATCGGCGACATCAAGCCGCTGGCCCGCCTGTTCGGCGCGCCGTACTTCCCCGTGACGCCGCTCTTCCCGCACCTCGGCCCGCTCGGCCTGATCCCGCTGCCCTCCAAGTGGTACATCGAGTTCGGCGAGCCGATCCGCACCGACACCCTCGGCGCGGCCGAGGCCGACGACCCGATGATGGTCTTCAACCTGACCGACCAGGTCCGCGAGACGATCCAGCACACCCTCTACCGCCTGCTGAGCCAGCGCCGCAACGCCTTCCTGGGCTAGCTCGGCTCCTCACGCCCCTCGTCTGCTTCGACACCCCCCGTCGACGGGGGGTGTGCGGTCGCGCGGGGGGTGTCAGCGCCTGCGTGCTGCCAGGCCGGCCGCCACCGCACCGGCCACCGCGCCGGCGCCCAGCACCGAAGGCACGCCGATCCTCGCGGCCTTGCGGCCCGTGCGGAAGTCGCGGATCTGCCAGCCGCGGTCCTTCGCGACGTCACGCAGCTCCGAATCGGGGTTGACCGCGACCGCCGTGCCGACGGCCGAGAGCATCGGGACGTCGTTCACGGAGTCGGAGTAGGCCGTGCAGCGCCGCAGGTCCAGCCCCTCGGCGACGGCCAGCGCGCGGACGGCGTGTGCCTTGGCCCGGCCGTGCAGGATCTCGCCCACCAGGCGTCCCGTGAAGGTCCCGTCGATGCTCTCCGCGACCGTGCCCAGCGCCCCGGTGAGCCCGAGGCGGCGCGCGATGATCTGGGCCAGCTCGACGGGGGTGGCGGTGACCAGCCACACGCGCTGCCCGGCGTCGAGGTGCATCTGGGCCAGCGCGCGGGTGCCGGTCCAGATGCGGTCTGCCATCAGCTCGTCGTAGATCTCCTCGCCCAGCGACACGATCTCGGCCACCGGCCGCCCCGCCGCGAACGACAGGGCCGTGTCGCGATGGCCGGAGACGTCGGTCTCCCGGCCGCCGACCCGGAACTTGACCTGCTGCCAGGCGAACCCGGCCAGGTCCGACGTGGTGAAGAACTTGCGGGCCGCGAGGCCACGGGCGAAGTGGAAGATCGAGGCGCCGACCATCATCGTGTTGTCGACGTCGAAGAAGGCCGCGGCCGTGAGGTCGGTCTGCGGGACGTCGGCCGGTCCGGCGTCGCCGGCGGCGACCGCCGCAGCGGCGGACGCCTCGCCCGCGAGCACGGCCGGGTCGCCTGGCGCGGCGGCCACCACGCGGGGCGATGCGGCGGCGTGGTCCGCCGGCGTGCCGCTGTCGCCGGACCACCTGTCTGCTTCAACCACGTACGAGCCTCCGGTAGGGGTCTTGTGCGTCCAGCCTACTGTCGGCGCGGACGAACGAAGAGGCCGTCGCGAGGTGTTCCCCGCGACGGCCTCTTCGCTGTACTGCCTGCCCGCGTCAGCACTGCCTGCCCGCGTCAGCCGATCGTGATCCCCGGTTGGCCGGGCAGCAGCGGTGGCAGCTGGATGGGCGGCACCAGCGGCAGCGGCACCGGGACCGGCACCGGGACCGGGGCCGGTCCCGGGGCGTTGCCCCCGCCCGACGGCGCCGACGTGGTGGTCGGCGGTGTGGCGGTCCCGGTGTCGGACCTCGGGTCCGCGCCGGTCTCGCCGGGAACCGTCCCGTCGTTGGTGGCGGGGGCGATGGTGCCGGGCGTGTCGGACCCCGGCCCGCCGGTCGCCGAACGGCCCGACGGTGCCGGGTCGGTGCCGGTGACACCGCTGTGGCCGGTGCTGCCCGCGGGGGCCCCGCCCGTGACGCCTTCCGGCAGCGGCGTGCAGGCACCCTGGGCGGGCAGCGGGCCGAGGTCGTCGACCACACCGGACGTGACCTGGGTGCACGAGGAACGGTAGCCGAGGGCCTCCGTCCGGCCCAGGATCCGGCCGAGGAGGCTGATCGAGCTGTCGGCACCGGGCACCACCGCGGTCGGCAGCGCCGAGCGCAGCACCGAGAGCCGAGCCGTCTGCTCGCCCGCCCACGCCCGCAGGTCGCCCAGCGCGGCGCCGTGTCCGGCGTCGTCGGTGGTGAGGAGGAGCGTCCGTGAGCCCGCGCCGGTGGACGAGTCGAAGTCCTTGATCGTCGACTGGATCAGCTCGGGAGAGGCCGCGGCGGGCCCCCGCGCCGCGAGCTGCTCCACCTCGTCGATCCGCCTGGTCGCGAGCTGGAGCTGGCGTCGGCCCTTGGCCGTGTCGTCGAAGGTCATCGCGAGGCCGGCCGATTCGGCGACCCGCTTGACGCCGTACAGGGCGTCGCCGGGGAGCGCGTTGCGGCTGGCGAAGACGCTGCCGCCGGCCACGGCGACGACCGCCAGCAGCGCGGCGGTGCCGACGAGCACCGCCCGCCTGCCGATCCCGCGAGCAGCGGAGCGGGCGCCGGGCCGGCCGGCCGGACGGCTGGGCATGGCGTGGCGGCTCGCGCGGCGGCCGGGACGCCTGCGGACCGTCGTGGCGTCGGGGTCACCGTCGGGGCGGGCCTCGACGAGGGTCCCGGCCGGGGCCACGACCGGCATCACGGCCGTGTCGTCGTCGTCGCCGACCCGGCCCGCGGCGGGCGTCGTGGCGGATCCGGAGTCGATCTGGGCCAGCCGCGCCATCAGGTGCTGCCGCGCGCGCGCCTTCTCGTCCGGCCGCGGCGCAAACGCGTCGCCGCTGACGCTCAGCATCGCCGCGATCTCCAGGTCGCGGGCCAGCTCGGGGTCGTCGGCGACGGAGCCGGGGGGTGTCCCCTGCTCGACCGCCATGGCGAAACGCTCTGCGTCCCGACCGGCCGGACCCTGTTCGGCGGGCATGTTTGCCGTCCTCACTGCACACCTGCGCTGTACGAGGTGAGATGCTCCCGCACCCCACGCTCCCTCTGTTCACCAGCACAACGAGCAGCCACGGGACAGGTTACGGGTGTGCGACCGTTCACCGCATCGAGTTGTTCACTCGCCGCATCCGTAACGCCGGGCCCTTCCGGCTCGATGAAGGGCCGATTCATCGGAGACCCTCCGGGAGCAGCTGCGCGAGGCGACGCACCGCGCGGTGTTGCAGGGCCTTGACCGCACCCTCGTTGCGATCCATGATGCGCGCCGTCTCGGCGACCGAGAGCCCCTGCAGGAACCGGAGCTGAATGCATTCCTGCTGGTCGGGGTTGAGCTTGCGGACGCACCGGAGGAGCTCGTCGTTGGTGGCGCCGTCCAGGACCTGCTGCTCGGGCCCGCCCGTGCTGGGGGAGTGGTCCACCATCTCGCTGGTGGTCTGCTCCAGCCGGTACCGGCTGGACTTGACGTGGTCGAAGATCAGGTTGCGCGCGATGGTGACGAACCAGGCCCCGATGTCGCGACCCTGGTAGCTCACCGACGAGATCCGGCGCAGCGCCCGCACGAACGTCTCCTGGGCGATGTCCTCCGCCAGGGTGCGATCGCCCATACGGAACAGCACGAAGCGGAAGACCACGTCGTAGTAGCGGTCGAAGAGCTCGCCGAACGCATTCATGTCGCCGCCCTGCGCGGCGTTCACCAGCGCCCAGGCGCCGGTGGTGTCCTGGTGCTCGGCGGGCGTCCCCGCCGGGCCGGCCGCGGGCGGTCCGGTCGGGCTCTGCGGCCGTGGGCGGGGGAGCGGCGGGGACGTCGGTGCGGACGTCCGGGGGGCGTTGCGGGCGGGACCCGGGGGCGCCCCGACCGGGGAGGCGGCCGTCGGGGACATCGGTACCTCCCCACCCGTGGGGAGGCGGGCGGTGTCGGTGCGGTGCGGCGGGGCCGGTCGCATCGGTCGTGTCATGCCGGGTGCTCCTCGACCGGCCGCGCGGCCGGGGCGGGAGCAGCGGCGCTGGTCGGCGTCGGAGTCGCCGACGTACCCGGGGCCGGCCGCGTGGGTGGGACGGGAGCCGCGGTCGGCGTGGTCATGCGGCCCTGTCGCGCCTGCACCGGTGCCGGACAGCACGCCGCGGAACGGCCTGCGGTGTGCTGATCGCAACAGGCAGCATGCCACTCCCTCGGGTGAGTCTCGCGACGAACCGGTGCTTCGGGGCGTTGTGGGGGTTGTAGGCGCGGAGCTTACGGCCGGTCGGGTGTACGGAGGTGCGAGCATCCGCTCGCAGCACGTGCGTTCCGGTGAGCGGACGACTACGCGCGGTGAGTGTAACGATGCGCTGCGTGTCGCCCCGTGCCCGGCCGTCCGACGGCGCCGAACGCCCCGACGAACGCGCCACCCGGTCCGTGCCAGACTCGCCATGCCTGGCCCCGCGCCGCCGAGTGAGACCCTGGAGAGCCGTGGACAGCAGCCCGATCCCCGAACCCGCGTCGTCGTCGCCGGGGCATCTCGTCGATCTGGTGACACGTGCCGCGGCCCGCGTCCCCGAGCAGCCCGCGATCGTGGACGTCAGCAGCGGAAACACCACGACGTGGTTCCAGCTGGCCGGAGCCGTGTCGGCGGAGGCGTCGCGACTGCGTACGGCCGGGGTGTCCCGCGGTGACCGGGTGGTGGTCCGGCTGGCCAACGGCACCCCCTTCTGCGTCGCGCTGCTGGGTGCGCTGGCAGCCGGCGCGGTGGCCGTCCCCCATGGCCCGATCGCGGTGGCCAGGGAGCTGGCGCTCGTGTTCGCCGATTGCCGGCCGACGGTCGTCGTGGCTGCGGAGAGTGACGACGTCGCCCGGTCGGCCGCCGCGGCGGTCGGGGCCGTGATGATCGCCCCGCCGGACGTCACGGCGCCGGCAGGTGATCCTTCCGGGGTCGTGGTCGGGGGTGGCGAGGACATCGCGCTGCTCGTCTACACGTCCGGCACGACCGGAATACCACGCGGTGTGTGCCTGTCGCACCGGGCCGTGCTGGCCAACCGCGAACAGACCGCAGCGCTGCGTCCCGCGCCGGTGACGCCCGTCGACCGGGTGCTGCTCTCGCTCCCGCTGTTCCACATCTTCGGCCTCGCAGCGGGCTTCCTCCAGGTCTGCTGGGCCGGCGCCACCGTGGTGCTCACCGAGCGCTTCGACCCGCCGGAGATCGCGCAGGTCATCGTCGAGCAACGGGTGAGCGGCCTGGCCGGTGTGCCGTCGATGTTCCGGTCGCTGCTCGACCTGCCCCACGACGAGCTGCGCGCGGCGCTGGCCGGCGTCCGGCTCTGTACCTCGGGCGGTGCGCCGCTGCCGGCGCTGTGGCTGGCGCAGTTCCGTGACGCGACCGGCCTGTCGATCTTCGAGGGGTACGGGCTCACCGAGGGCGGGCCGGTGATCACCACGAACAGGATGGACAGCGCACCGAAGCCGGGCTCCGTCGGCCGGGCGCTCCCGGGCGTCGAGCTGCGGTTGGTGGACGCCGACGGCAGGCCGATCGACGTCGAGTCCGAGCCCGATCCCGACGACATCGACGAGGACGTCTCCGATCCCGCGCAGGACACCGGGCTGGTGGCGCTACGCGGTGCCAACCTGTTCTCCGGGTACTGGCCCGGCGGCGGGGGCGGCCCCGACGCCGAGGGCTGGTTCCGCACCGCCGACGTCGGGTTCCTCGACGCCGACGGCGACCTGCACCTCGTCGACCGGTCGTCGGACCTGGTGATCGTCAACGGCTTCAACGTGTTCCCGCGCGAGGTCGAGCAGGTGCTGGCCGAGCTGGACGGGGTGGCGGAGGCCGCCGTCATCGGCGTCCCCGACGACCGGACGGGGGAGGCCGTGAAGGCGGTCCTGGTGCTGTCCGGAGACGTGACCGAAGACCAGGTGCGCGCGCACTGCGCCCTGCGGCTGGCCCGCTTCAAGGTGCCCGCGGTGATCCAGTTCGTGGACGCACTGCCGCGCACCCCGACGGGCAAGGTGGCTCGGCGGCAGCTGGCGGTGGGGGCATGAGCCACCACGTCACGGTCTACACCCGCCAGGGCTGCTCGCTGTGCGTGACGGCCGAGACGGAGGCCGCCCGGATCTGCGACGAGCTGGGCGTGCCGTGGGACACGATGGACGTGGACACCGATCCGGAGCTGCGTGCCGAGTACGGCGACCGCGTGCCGGTGGTCATGGTGGACGGCCGGGAGCACAGCTTCTGGCGGGTGGACGAACCCCGCCTGCGCGCCGCACTGGACCGGTGATCCTTCCGAGATCGACCGGACCGCCCCGCCGAGGGCGGAAACGCGCGTCTCGCACCGATCACGCGGATCGAACCGCATCAGCATCCCGGGCGAAAGACCTGACGTGAGCGCGACCGTGGCACCACCCCAACCGGCCAGTCCGGCCCGATCCGGCATCCCGACGCTGTGGGCGGGGCTGATCGGGCTGCTCGCGGTGGGTGCCGCACTCGGCTTCGGCCACCTCGTCGCCGCGCTGATCTCTCCCGCCTCCTCCCCGTACCTCGCGGTGGGTGACACCGTCATCCGGTTCTCGCCCGAGCCGCTCACCGAGTTCGCGAAGACGACGTTCGGCACCGCCGACAAGCCCATCCTGCTCAGCGGCATCGCCGTCGTCATCGCCGTCGTCGCCGTGCTGGCGGGCATCGCGTCACGGCGCAGCATGCGGCCGGGCCTCGTCGTGGTGGTCGTGCTGGGCGTGCTCGGGTTCGCGGCGGTGGCGATCGCGCCGGTGTTCTCCCCGCTCGACCTGATCGCGCCGCTGGTGTCCCTCGCCGCGGGCGTGCTGTCGTTCCGGTGGCTGCACGCGCTGGCCCGCCGCACGTACGTCGCAGCCGCAGGTGTCGGGGTCACCCGGCGCACGGTCCTCATCGGCAGTGCGGTCGGGGTCGGCGTCGGTGCGCTGGCGGCGGGCGGCGGCGGGCTGCTGCTCGGCGGCGGCGTCGACAACTCCCGTGTGACGGTCACCGACCAGCTCCGGGCCGCGCGGCTCACCGAACGCGCCCCCGCGATTCCTGCGGGCGCCGGGTTCCCCGAAGTGGGCACGCCCACGTTCCTCACGTCCAACCCGGACTTCTACCGGATCGACGTCGCACTGCGGATCCCCAGCCAGACGGCGTCCGCGTGGTCGATGAAGATCCACGGCATGGTCGAGAGGGAGATCACCCTCACCTTCGACGACCTGCTCGCCCGCCCGCTGGTGGAGCGCACGATCACCATGACCTGCGTCTCGAACCCGATCGGCGGCAACCTCGTCTCCACCGCCAACTTCATCGGGGTGGAGCTGCGCGACATCCTGCTCGAAGCCGGTGTGGCGCCCGGCGCCGACCAGCTCTTCTCGACCAGCATCGACGGCTGGTACACCGGCACGCCGACCGACGTCGTGATGGAGCCCGGACGCGGCGCGCTGCTCGCGATCGGCATGAACGGCGAGGCGCTGCCTCCCGAGCACGGCTTCCCGGTGCGCATGGTGGTGCCGGGCCTCTACGGCTACGTCTCGGCCACGAAGTGGGTGGTCGACCTGGAGGCCACCACGTTCGCGGACCCGCGGAAGCGGGCCTACTGGGTCGAGCGGAGCTGGGCCCAGAAGGCGCCGATCAAGACGATGTCGCGGATCGACTCGCCGCAGGGCTTCGGCCGGGTTCCGGCCGGCACCGTCACGGTGGCGGGCACGGCCTGGGCGCAGACGCGGGGCATCGCGAAGGTCGAGGCGCGGGTCGACAACGGCCCGTGGCAGGCGGCCGAGCTCTCCACCGAGGTGAACCTCGACACGTGGCGGATGTGGCGCACCGACTTCACGCTCGCGGCCGGCACGCACAACGTGCAGGTCCGGGCGACGGACAAGGGCGGCTACACCCAGACCGACATGCGCGCGGACCCGATCCCGGACGGCGCGTCCGGGTGGCAGTCCACCACCTTCACCGTCACCTGACCCCATCAGCCCAATCCGTCCTCGATCAGCGCAGCTCCTTACGCTGACCGAGAGCTCTGCGACGCCCTCATGGCCCAGCTGTGACGGCCTCGTGTCGCAACCGTCACATCCCAAGAATGAACCCCTTACGGCCCAACGCCGAAGGTTCTGATGACAGGCCCGGATCGACCGGGCCACGCTCTAGGAGGAAAACCCGTGCGAAAGATCCAGCGACTGGCCGCCGTCGGTGCCATGGCCGCCCTCACCGTGACGCTGGCCGCCTGTGGCAGCTCCCAGACCGCTTCCACCGGCAGCGCCACCAGCGCTCCGGCGGCCGCCGCTGCGCCCGCCACCAGCGCCGCAGCCGCGAGCGACGGTGTCACCACCAACGCCGACGTCTTCGGCCCGGCCTGCAGCAAGCTGCCGACCGGCGACGCCCCCGGCTCGCTCAACAACATGGGACCGCAGCCGGTGGCCAGCGCGGCCTCCACCAACCCGCTGCTGACCACGCTGGTCACCGCGGTCAAGGCGGCCAACCTGGTCGACACCCTGAACTCGCAGAAGGCCATCACAGTCTTCGCGCCGTACAACGACGCGTTCGCCGCTGTGCAGAAGCAGCTGGGTGACGCGAAGTTCAACGCCCTGCTGGCCGACCCGACCGCACTGGGCGGCGTTCTCAGCTACCACGTCGTCCCGCAGCGCTACGACGCCGCCGGCCTCGTGGCCGCCGGCAAGACCACCGAGCTCGCGGGTGGTGACGTCACGATCGGCGGCTCCGCCACCGCGCCGACCATCACCGACGGCATGGGCAACACCGCCACCGTGCTGTGCGGCAACATCCCCACCTCGAACGCCACCGTGTTCGTGATCGACAAGGTGCTCATGGCGAAGAGCTGATCCCAGCTCGAGCACGACGTCCGCAGGGGCGGTCCCGGTCTCCGGGGCCGCCCCTGCGGCGTTCGCGTGCCGGTTCCCGGCCCGTGCGGGCAGGTCCCCGGAAGCGACGAGCGGCGCGCCGCCGGCGATCACCGGTACGGCGTGTCGCGAGCACGATCGCGAGCAAGATCGCAACTTTGTGCCTGTGTTCACAAGCGGCTACCGTGGAACCCAGTCGCCGTCAAGCCCTGCGCCCGGGTGTATCCGTCCGGGTGTCACCGGAGTCCCGGATCGTGGCCGTCGGCAGTCGTCAGCGAGGAGAGACCGTGACCGTGCCGCCGGAGGCGGAGCCCGTGGAGCGCGCCACCGCCAGGTCGCGGTCGATCCCCGAGGCCAGCGTCGCGCGGCTCGCGCTCTACCTGCGGATGCTCGGAGAGCTCTCCGAGCAGGGAGCGGAGACGGTGTCGAGCGACGAGCTCGCCGCAGCCACCGGCGTCAACCCGGCGAAGCTCCGCAAGGATCTCTCGTTCATCGGCTCCTACGGTATCCGCGGGGTCGGCTACGAGATCCGCCCCCTGCTGCACCAGCTGGAGCAGTCGCTCGGCCTCAACCACCGCCAGTCCGTGGCGCTGGCCGGGGTGGGCAACCTCGGCCACGCCCTCGCCGGCTACGGCGGTTTCGGCGGGCGCGGGTTCCCCGTGGCAGCGCTGTTCGACGTCGATCCCGATCTCGTGGGCATCCACATCAACGGGATCGTCGTGGAGCACATCCGCGAGATCCCCCGGATCAGCGCCGAGCGCGGCGTCACCATCGGCATGATCGCCACCCCGGGCCCGGCCGCCCAGGCGGTGTGCGACCTGCTGGTCTCCGCGGGCGTGCAGTGCATCCTCAACTTCGCGCCCGTGGTGCTGCAGGTGCCGGCTGACGTCGAGGTGCGCAAGGTCGACCTGGCCGTCGAGCTGCAGATACTGGCCTTCCACGTGGCCCGGCGTCACCTCGCGGAGCCCCCACAGGTGCGCAACGGACACGCGGCCAACGGCCACCCGGTGAACGGAGTGCCGCACTCATGAGCGTGCTGGTGGTAGGGCTCTCCCACCGCAGTGCCCCCGTCGAGGTGCTGGAGCGGGCGGCGGTCGGCGTCGAGGACGTGCCGAAGCTGCTCGACGAGATGCTGCACGGCGCCCACGTGTCCGAGGTCGTGCTGCTGTCGACCTGCAACCGCATCGAGATCGTCGCTGTCGTCGACACGTTCCACGGCGGCCTCGCCGACGTGTCCGCGGTGCTCGCCCGCCACTCCGCGATGCCGCTCCCGGAGCTCACCGAGCACGTCTACGTCCACTATGCGGGTTCCGCGGTGCAGCACCTGTTCGCCGTCGCCGCCGGGCTGGACTCGATGGTCGTCGGCGAGGCGCAGATCCTCGGCCAGCTCCGCGCCGCCTACGCCGCCGCCGACGAGGCCGGCACCGTCGGCCGGGTGCTGCACGAGCTGTCCCAGCAGGCCCTGCGCGTCGGCAAGCGGGTGCACGCCAGCACCGGCATCGACCGCGCCGGTGCTTCCGTGGTCTCCGAGGCTCTCGCCGACGCGGCGCAGGTGCTCGGGGGCGATCTCGCCGGCCGCCGCGCCGTGCTGGTGGGGGCCGGGGCGATGGGTGCGCTCGCGGCGGCCCACCTGCGCCGGGCCGGGGCCGCCGAGATCGTGGTGCTCAACCGCTCACCCGAGCGCGCCGAGCGCCTCGCCGAGACCACGGCGGGCCACGGCACCCCCGCCCGTGCCGGCGGGCTCGACGCCCTGCCCGCGGTGCTGGCGATGGCCGATCTGCTGGTCGCGTGCACGGGTGCCGTCGGCACCGTGGTCGACCACGCCACGATGGCCGCCGCCGTCGCCACCCGGGACGGGCGTCCGCTGGCGGTGTGCGACCTCGGCCTGCCCCGCGACGTCGACCCGGGCGCCGCGGCCCTGCCCGGGGTCACGATCGTCGACCTCGTCGCGCTGCAGCACCGGTTGTCGGGTGGCCGCCACGGCTCGGCCGTCGCCGCCGCCCAGCAGCTGGTGGCCGAGGAGGCCCAGGCGTACCTGGCCGCCCAGCGGTCCGCCGAGGTCACACCCACCGTCACCGCGTTGCGGCGCCGGGCGTCCGATGTCATCGACGCGGAACTGCTGCGGCTGGACTCCCGGCTCCCCGAGCTCGACGCAGGCGTCCGCGAGGAGTTCACCCGCAGCGTCCGGCGCGTGGTCGACAAGCTGCTGCACACACCCACCGTGCAGGTGAAACGGCTCGCCGAGGGCCCGGACGGCGACAGCTACGCCGCCGCGCTGCGCACCCTGTTCGAGCTCGACCCACAGGCCCCCGCGGCCGTCGCGCTGCAGCGCAGCGGCGATGTGCTTGCGGCACTCGAAGCCCGTCCGGAACAGGAGGGCACCTCATGACGCTGCGCATCGGCACCCGGCCCAGCACGCTGGCCAAGGCCCAGTCCGGCGTGATCGCCGACCAGCTGCGGGCGGCCGGGCACGAGGCCGTACTGGTCGAGGTCAGCACGCGGGGCGACCGCTCGTCGGCGCCCGTCGCCGAGCTCGGGGTCGGGGTGTTCGTCTCCGCACTGCGCGACGCACTGGCCCGGGGCGATGTCGACGTGGCCGTGCACTCCTACAAGGACCTGCCGTCCGCACCCGATCCGCGGCTGGTCCTCGCCGCCGTGCCGCCGCGGGAGGATCCCCGCGACGCTCTGGTGGCCCGCGCCGGGTTGGTGCTCGGTGAGCTGCCCGTCGGCGCCCGCGTCGGCACCGGCTCGCCGCGCCGGCGCGCCCAGATCGACGCGCTCGGACTCGGGCTCGAGGTGGTCGCGTTGCGCGGCAACGTCGACACCCGGATCGGCAAGGTGGCGTCCGGCGAGCTGGACGCCGTCGTGGTGGCGGCGGCCGGCCTGCGCAGGCTCGGCCGCATCGACGAGGCCACCGAGCTGCTCGACCCCGTGCAGATGCTCCCCGCCCCTGCACAGGGCGCTCTCGCGATCGAGTGCCGGGTCGACGACCTGGACCTCGCCCGCACCCTCACCGCGGTGCTCGACGACGAGTTCACCAGGGCCGCCGTGTCGGCGGAGCGCGCGGTGCTGGCCAACCTGGAGGCCGACTGCAGCGCACCCATCGGCGCACTGGCCGATGTGGTGTCAGATCTCGACGACGACGGGCGCGCGGTGGATCGCATCTCGCTGCGCGCGGTGGTCGGCACGACCGACGGGGCGCTCCTGCGCGCGTCGGCGACCGGAGACATGGACGACGCCGAGAAGCTCGGAGCGGCACTCGCCGCCGAGTTGCTCGACATGGGGGGCTCCTTATTGCCCCCGGAGAATCGCTGGATCGGGAGTTCCCACAGATGAACCGAGCACCTTCGACCAACCAGGGCCGCGTCGCCTTCGTGGGCTGCGGCCCCGGCGACCCCGGTCTGCTGACGGTCCGCGCGCGCGACGCACTCGCCTCCGCGCCGCTGATCATCGCCGACGCCGACGTACCCGAGGCCGTCCTCGCGCTGGTCGCGGAGGGCGCCGAGGTGCGTCCCGCCGTCGGCCAGCCCGTCGACATCGCGCGCGACCTCGTCACCGAGGCCCGCAACGGCCGGGCCGTCACCCGGCTGGTCAGCGGCGACCCGCTGACCATCGACCCCGTCGTGCAGGAGGCCATCGCGGTCGCCGCCGCCGACATCCCGTTCGACGTCATCCCCGGGGTGCCCGCCGGCACCGCGGTCCCCGCCTACGCCGGCGTGCCGCTGGGCTCGGCGCACATCGAGGCCGACGTCCGCGCCGGCGTCGACTGGGCCCGGGTCGCCGCGGCCCCCGGGACCCTGGTGCTGCACGCCAGCGCCTCGCACCTGTCGGAGGTGGCGTCCGGGCTCACCGAGCACGGCGTGGCCGCGCAGACTCCCGTCGCCGTCACGGCGTCGGGCACGTCCACCACCCAGCGCACGGTGCAGGCCACCCTCGCCACGCTGGCGTCCGAGGGTGCCGAGCTGGACGGGCCGCTGATCCTCACGATCGGCGCCGAGGTCGGCCTGCGGCAGGAGCTCTCGTGGTGGGAGTCGCGCGCGCTGTACGGGTGGCGCGTGCTGGTGCCGCGCACCAAGGACCAGGCCGGCGCCATGAGCGACCGGCTGGCCGTGCACGGCGCCACCGCCGAGGAGGTGCCCACCATCGCCGTCGAGCCGCCGCGCTCGCCCACGCAGATGGAGCGCGCCGTCAAGGGCCTGGTCGACGGCCGCTACCAGTGGGTCGTGTTCACCTCCACCAACGCCGTGCGCGCGGTGTGGGAGAAGTTCGCCGAGTTCGGCCTGGACGCCCGCGCGTTCTCCGGCGTCAAGATCGCGTGTGTCGGGCAGGCCACGGCGGAGAAGGTGCGCGAGTTCGGCATCAACGCCGAGCTCGTGCCGTCGATCGAGGAGTCGCAGGAGTCCTCGTCCGAGGGCCTGCTCGGCATCTTCCCGCCCTACGACGACGTCCTCGACCCGGTGGACCGCGTCCTGCTCCCGCGGGCCGACATCGCGACCGAGACCCTCGCCGCCGGCCTCCGCGACCGCGGCTGGGAGATCGACGACGTCACGGCCTACCGCACCGTGCGGGCGGCGCCCCCGCCCGCCCCGATCCGCGAGGCGATCAAGACCGGCGGGTTCGACGCGGTGTGCTTCACCAGCTCGTCGACCGTGCGCAACCTCGTCGGGATCGCGGGCAAGCCCCACGCCCGCACGATCGTCGCGTGCATCGGCCCGCAGACCGCCGAGACGGCGCGGGAGTTCGGCCTGCGGGTCGACGTGCAGCCCGACGAGGCCAGGGTCCCCGCCCTGGTGGACGCGCTGGCCGCCCACGCGGCGCGTCTGCGGGCGGAGGGAGCCCTTCCCCCGCCGAGGAAGGCGAAGGCCCGCCGCCGCTGACACCCCCCGAGCGGTGTGTGGGCCGGTCCCGCAGCGCTCACACCCCCCTTCCGCGCTCCCACCTCCCATCGACGGGGGGCGCGGCGTCGCTGGAGGGGTGTGAGCTCGGGCGCAGCGCTCACACCCCCCTCGTGCGCTCCCACCCCCCGTCGACGGGGCGCGCGGCGTCGCTGGAGGGGTGTGAAGCTCGGGTGCTGTCCTCACCCCCCGTCGGCGAGGGGGTGTCAGCGCCTGCGGGTGGTGTGGGCCGGGGTCGTAGGGTGGCGCCATGGCGTTCCCCACCTCGCGGCCGCGGCGGTTGCGGTCCACCCCGGCGCTCCGTCGGCTCGTGGCCGAGACCTCGCTCGAGGCCCGCCAGCTCGTCCTCCCCCTGTTCGTCCGCGAGGGTGCCGCCGAGCCGTCGCCCATCTCGTCGATGCCCGGGGTCGTGCAGCACACGCGCGACTCGCTGCGCAAGGCCGCCGTCGAGGCCGTCGAGGCGGGGGTCGGGGGGCTGATGCTGTTCGGGGTGCCGCAGACGCGCGACGCCGTCGGCACCGCGGGCGTCGATCCCGACGGCGTGCTCAACGTGGCCCTGCGCGACGTCCGCGCCGAGATCGGGGACGCCACCGTCGTCATGGCCGACACCTGTCTCGACGAGTTCACCGACCACGGCCACTGCGGGGTCCTCACCCCCGACGGCGGCGTCGACAACGACGCCACGCTCGCCGTCTACGCGCAGATGGCGGTGGCACAGGCCGACGCGGGCGCCCACCTGCTCGGCCCCAGCGGCATGATGGACGGCCAGGTCGGCGTGATCCGCGCCGCGCTCGACGCCGCGGGCCACGCCGACACGGGCATCCTCGCCTACACCGCCAAGTACGCCTCCGCGTTCTACGGCCCCTTCCGCGAGGCCGTCGACTCCCAGCTGACGGGTGACCGCAAGACCTACCAGCAGGATCCGTCCAACGTCCGCGAGTCGCTGCGCGAGCTGGCCCTGGATCTCGACGAGGGCGCCGACCTGGTGATGGTCAAGCCGGCCATGAGCTATCTCGACGTGCTGCGCGCCGTCGCCGAGGTCTCCGACGTGCCCGTGGCCGCGTACCAGGTGTCGGGGGAGTACGCGATGGTCGAGGCGGCGGCCGCGAACGGGTGGCTCGACCGGGACCGGACGATCATGGAGACGCTCACCGGGATCCGCCGTGCGGGCGCCGACATCGTGCTGACCTACTGGGCCGTGGAGGTTGCCGAAAGGTTGGATTGAGCTACCGGAGGTGTCACGGTTGGACCCCCGCTATGGACACGGTCCGTGCCCGGCCATACGTTTCCGCCCATGACGTCGCCTTCCGACCCCCAGTGGCAGGGTCAGCCCGGCCAGCAGCCCCAGCCGGGTTACGGCCCGCCGCCCGGGTACGGACCGCCGCCCCAGCAGGGTGGTTACCCCCAGCAGGGCGGTTACCCGCCTCCCGGTTACGCACAGCAGCCCCCGCCCGGTTACGGCCAGGCGCCACCTCAGTACGGACAGCCACCGCAGGAGTACGGCCAGCCGGGTTACGGCCAGCAGGCGCCCCAGGGCTACGGCCAGCCTCCCGGTTACGGACAGCAGCCCGCGTACGGGCAGCAGCCCGGCTACGGCGGCCCGGCCCCGGTGCCGCCCGGCGCCCCCGGCCCGATCCCGGAGTGGTGGGAGCGGCTGGTCGGCCGGATCATCGACGGCGTCCTGTTCGGCATCGTCTACTTCATCATCGCCGCCATCATGACGGCGGTGCTGATCTCCTCGCTGTCCTACGACACCGGCGCGTTCACGTTCACGCTGATCGCGACGCTGCCGTACCTGGTCGGCGGGCTGGTCTACGCGGGCTACGACTTCTTCATGCACTCCCGCAACGGCCAGACGCTCGGCAAGATGGTCATGAAGACGCGACTCGTGGCGGCCGACGGCAGCAAGCCGGACCAGGCCACCCTGCTCAAGCGGTCGCTGATCTACCCCGGCGTGATCGCGCTGGTCGGCATCCTCGGCTTCATCCCGTTCCTGGGCGGCGGCCTGCTCTCGTTGCTCGTGGCCGTGTTCACGCTGGCCGACGGGATCGTGCTGCTGACCGACAACCCGCTGCGCCGCGCGCTGCACGACAAGTGGACCAACACGATCGTGATCAAGGCACAGCCCTAGCCGGAATTCGAACCGTGACCACACCGCAGGACCCGGGCCAGCCGCAGTACAACCCGTACGGGCAGCCCGGGTCCTACCGCGCCGGTCAGGAGCCGGGCCAGTACTCCTCGTCCCCGCTGCCGGGCCAGTACTCGCAGGCCCCGGCCCCGGGGCAGCAGCCCTACGGCTACAGCCCCTACGGCAACCCGCACCCCGCCGGGCTCGACCAGGGCCGGGACGCGCCGGTGCGGCGGCCCCGGCTGATGGTGCTGGGGCTCGTGCTGATGGTCCTCGCGGCGCTGCCGTTCCTGCTCGGCGGGCTGGTCGGGCTGTTCCTCCCGATCGACGCCGGCACGATCCCGGCCGAGATCCTCGACGACCCCCAGCTCGCGGCCGCGGGCGCCACGCCGGAA
The DNA here is from genome assembly GCA_038320445.1 of Mycobacteriales bacterium. Classification (GTDB taxonomy): domain Bacteria; phylum Actinomycetota; class Actinomycetes; order Mycobacteriales; family Pseudonocardiaceae; genus Pseudonocardia. The sequence continues at coordinate 11,371 of JBBQEF010000017.1, read as the reverse complement.
CTGCTGATCTCCGCGGTGCGCGTGTTCGCCGGCATCCTCGTGGCGATCGCGGTGGTCTACCTGCTCTTCGCGGTCCTCGCGTTCCGGGGCCGCAACTGGGCGCGGATTCTCGTGACGGTGCTGAGCGTGGGGTTCGTGCTGCTGCTGGCCGCGAGCCTGGTGGGCGGCGGACCGACGGGCGGGCTGCTCGGTTTCGTCGCGTTCGTGGCCGTCGCCGTCCTCGGCGGTGTGGTGATCCTGTTCCTGCCCGACTCCAACCGGTTCTTCACCGCGCCGCGGCGGCTGTAAGACTGGGGCCGTGCTCGACACCGAGGCCTCCGCCAGCTTGTTCACCCGCGCCTGCGCGTCCATCCCGGGCGGCGTCAACTCGCCCGTCCGGGCGTTCACCTCGGTGGGCGGCACACCGCGGTTCATGGTGTCGGCGGCGGGCCCCTGGCTGACCGACGCCGACGGCAACCGCTATGTCGACCTGATCAGCTCCTGGGGCCCGATGATCCTCGGGCACGCCCACCCGGCCGTGGTCGACGCCGTGCACGCCGCCGCCGGTCTGGGCCTGTCGTTCGGCACCCCCACGCCCGCGGAGATCGAGCTCGCCGAGGAGATCATCGGCCGGGTCGCGCCCGTGGAGCAGGTACGGCTGGTCAACTCCGGCACCGAGGCCACGATGAGCGCCATCCGCCTGGCGCGCGGCATCACCGGCCGCACCGGCATCGTCAAGTTCGCCGGCTGCTACCACGGCCACGTCGACGCGCTGCTCGCGCAGGCCGGCTCCGGCGTCGCCACGCTGGGCCTGCCGACCAGCCCCGGCGTCACGGGCGCGCAGGCCGCCGACACCGTCGTCGTCGGGTACAACGACCTCGACGCCGTGCGCGCCGTGTTCGCCGAGCGGGGCGGCGAGATCGCCTGCGTCATCACCGAGGCCGCCGCGGGCAACATGGGCGCGATCGCGCCCGGCCCCGGTTTCAACGCCGGGCTGCGGGAGGTCTGCCACGAGCACGGCGCGCTGCTCGTCGTCGACGAGGTGATGACGGGGTTCCGGGTCTCCCCGGCGGGCTGGTTCGGCGTCGACGGGATCGCCGGCGATCTCTACACGTTCGGCAAGGTCATGTCCGGCGGGCTGCCGGCGGCCGCGTTCGGCGGCTCGGCCGAGCTGATGTCGTATCTCGCCCCGGCCGGTCCGGTCTACCAGGCGGGGACGCTGTCGGGGAACCCGGTCGCGGTCGCCGCGGGGCTCGCCACGCTGCGCGCCGCGGACGCGGCCGTCTACGCCGCGCTCGACGCGAACTCGCTGCGGCTGGGCACGATGATCGGCGACGCGCTGAGCGCCCAGGGCGTTCCGCACCGCGTCCAGTACGCGGCGAACATGCTCTCGGTGTTCTTCTCCGAGGACGAGGTGCACGACTACGCGGGCGCCCAGGCCGCCGCCACCTGGCGCTTCCCTGCCTTCTTCCACGCGCTGCTGGAACGCGGGGTGTACCCGCCGCCGAGTGCGTTCGAGGCGTGGTTCGTCTCCGCCGCCCTGGACGACGACACGTTCGCGGTGATCGAGGCGGCCCTCCCGGCCGCCGCGAAGGCAGCGGCAGCGGCAGCGAAGCGATGAGCACCACGACGATCGTCCACGTCCTGCGCCACGGCGAGGTGTTCAACCCCGAGAAGATCCTCTACGGCCGACTGCCCGGTTTCTCCCTCTCGGAGACCGGCCGCGAGCAGGCGGAGGTCGTCGCCAAGTTCCTCGCCGACGCCGACATCACCGCCGTGCTCGCCTCGCCGCTGCAGCGGGCACAGGAGACGGCCACGCCGTCGGCCGTCGCGCACGGGCGCGACATCGTCACCGAGGACCGGCTGATCGAGGCCGGCAACCGGTTCGAGGGCAAGAAGGTGTCCGTCGGCGACGGCGCGCTGCGCAACCCGGCCAGCTGGCCGCTGCTGCGCGACCCGTTCACGCCGTCGTGGGGTGAGCCGTACCTGCAGATCGCGCACCGGATGTTCGCCGCCGTGCACCGCGCCAGGGCGCTGGCCGAGGGCCACGAAGCGCTGTGCGTCTCGCACCAGCTGCCGATCTGGACGCTGCGCCGCTTCGTCGAGGGCAAGCGCCTGTGGCACGACCCGCGCCATCGGCAGTGCGCGCTCGCGTCGCTCACGTCCCTGGTGTTCACCGACACTGAGTTCACGGGCCTGCTCTACCGCGAGCCCGCGGGGGCGAGCGACCCGACGGTCACGGGCGCATGAGGCGGCTGGGCCTGCTGCTGGTGGCGCTGCTCGTGTTCGCGGGCTGTTCGGCCACGAAGGACGCCGTGGTCAGCGGCAACACCTTCCAGTTCGTGGCGCCCGGCGGGAAGACGGAGATCACCTACGACGACCCCGCGTCGCGCGGGGCGATCCGGGGACTGTCGGGGCCCAGCCTGCTGGACCAGGCCCGGACGGTGGGCCTCGACGCCTACCCCGGCCGCGTCGTAGTGATCAACATCTGGGGGTCGTGGTGCGGGCCGTGCCGCACCGAGGCTCCCGACCTGGAGTTCGTGCAGCAGCGGACGGCGTCGCTCGGGGCCACGGTGCTCGGCATCGACGTCCGCGACGACCGGCAGGCTGCCACCGACTTCGTCCGGGACCGGAGGCTGACCTACGACTCGATCTTCGACGACTCCGGACGGTCGCTCGCCGACCTCGGCGGCGTGCCGCGCAACGTCGTTCCGCTGAGCATCGTGCTCGACAAGCAGCACCGGGTCGCCGCGGTGTACCTGCAGCCGATCCGCGTCGCGGCCCTGATCACGCTGATCACGAAGCTGGCCGCCGAGCCGGCCTGATCGGCCGGCACCGACCACGAGCCGCGGGGGCGACGGCGTCCATCCCCGCCGCGACGGCGCGCGATCCACTACACCGTGTAGAACCCGATGCGCGGGAAGGGGCTGCGCGGGCTTACGCTCATCGGTGATGGATCCCTCGACCACCCTCGCTGTCTCCGGCCCGCTGCTGCTCGCAGCGGCGGTGGCCGTGCTGGCGGGTGCGGTCAGCTTCGCGTCGCCGTGCGTGGTGCCGCTCGTGCCCGGCTACCTGGCCTACCTCGCCGGGCTGGTCGGCGCCGACTCGCCGCCCGTCACGGTCGCGGAGGCCCGGCAGCGCCGCAGCGGGAAGTGGCGCGTCGCGGGGGCGGCGGTGCTGTTCGTGGCCGGGTTCACGGTGGTGTTCGGGGCCGTACTCGTCGGCGTCGTCTGGCTCTCGGACGCGCTGGTGGACAACGAGGCCGTGCTGCAGCGCGTCGGCGGCGTCGTCATGATCGCGATGGGCCTCGCGTTCGTCGGGCTCATCCCGGTGCTGCAGAACGAGCGCCGGGTGCACTGGGTGCCGCGCGCCGGCCTGTGGGGCGCCCCGTTGCTCGGCGCCGTGTTCGGGCTGGGGTGGGTGCCGTGCATCGGCCCGACGCTCGCGGGCGTGGTGGCCGTCGCGGCCGGGACGGGGGGCGGCTCGCTGCGCGGCGTCGTCCTCACGATCGCCTACTGCGCCGGGCTGGGCGTGCCGTTCGTGCTCATCGCGCTCGGGGCGTCGCGGGCGGTGCGTGCGCTCGGCTTCCTGCGCCGCCACACCCGCACGATCCAGATCGCCGGCGGCGTGCTCATGGTGGCCGTCGGGGTGCTGCTGCTCACCGGGCTGTGGGGCGGGCTGCTCGCGCAACTCCAGACGTCCGTCGCCGGCTTCGTCCCGGTGCTCTGATCATGGCAACGAGCACCGAAGCCCCGACTCGCGCGCACGGAGAGCCCGATTCGCGCACGGATGCGTACCGACTCGCGGGAGTGCGGAACGCCTGGCGCGCGCTGACCTCCATGCGCATCGCGCTGATCCTGCTGTTCCTGCTCGCCGTGGCCGCCCTGCCGGGGGCGCTGCTGCCACAGCGCTCGCTCAACCAGTCGCTCGTCGACTCCTACTTCACCGACTACCCCGCCCTCGCGCCCTGGCTGGACAGGCTCGGCTTCTTCGACGTGTTCGCGGCGCCCTGGTTCGCCGCGATCTACCTGCTGCTGATGATCTCGCTGATCGGATGCGTGCTGCCCAGGGCGTTCGAGCACCTCAAGGGCGTGCGGGCACGGCCCGTCGCGGTGCCCAGCAACCTCGCGCGGCTGCCGCACCACGCCACGTTCACCGTCGACGGCGACGTCGGCGAGGCCGCCGACCTGGTCCGCGACCGGCTCGGCGGCTGGCGCACCACCGAGACCTCCGACGGCGACGGGCGCACGTTCTCCGCCGAGAAGGGCTACCTGCGCGAGGTCGGGAACCTGGTGTTCCACCTCAGCCTGATCGGCCTGCTGCTCGGCTTCGCCGCCGGCAAGCTGTACGGCTACGAGGGCCAGGTCATCGTCGCGGCCGGGGGCGGGCAGTTCTGCAACACCGGGATCCTCGGCTACGACTCGTTCCGCGCCGGGCTCCGCGTGGACGGCACGGACCTCGACCCGTTCTGCGTCAAGGTCGACGACTTCACCGCCACCTACCTGGGCAACGGGCAGGCGTCGAGCTTCGACGCGAGCATCGGCTACCAGTCGGCCGCGGACCTGGACGCGGGTACCGCCACCTGGCGGCCGTTCCCGCTGGCCGTCAACAACCCGCTGCGCCTGGGCGGCGACCGCGTCTACCTGCAGGGCCACGGCTACGCCCCGCGCTTCACCGTGACCTTCCCCGACGGCCAGCAGCGCACCCAGCAGACGCAGTGGACGCCGGTGGACCCCTCCACGCTGCTCTCGCAGGGCGCCACCAAGTTCTTCCGGCCCGGCGTCACCGACGAGGCGCAGCGCGCGCTCACCGGGCTCGCGATCACCGGCCTGCTGGCGCCCACGAGCTCCGGCGGCACCGTCGTGACGTCGGTGTTCCCGGACCTGCGCGATCCCGAGGTCGCGGTCGACGTGCTGCGCGGTGACCTCGGCCTCGACGACGGGCGCGGACAGTCGATCTTCTCGGTGCCTCAGGACAAGATCGACTCGGGAGCGTTGACGCGGGTGGCCAGGACGAACCTGGTGCCCGGCCGGTCGACCACGCTCGACGACGGCACGGTCGTGCGGTTCGACGGCGTGGCGCAGTGGGTCAACCTGCAGATCAGCCACGATCCCGGGCAGGGCTACGTGCTGGTGTTCGCCGTGCTGCTGCTGCTCGGGCTGTTCGCGTCGCTGACCATCCGGCGGCGTCGTTTCTGGGCCCGGATCTCTCCCGGGACGACCGGGGAACGTACCGTCGTGGAGATCGGTGGGCTGGCCCGCACCGATCGCGCGGGGTACGGCGAGGAGTTCGACCGCCTGCGGGCAGGCCTGTGTGGCGACGACCGTTCCGCGCAACCCACCCCGGCCACCGCACGACACGACAAGGACAGCTGATGCTCAGCGAACTCGCCCTCTACAGCGACCGCTTCTTCATGGCCGCGGTCGGCGTCTACGTGCTCGCCATGGTGCTGCACGGCGTCGAGTACGCGGCGGAGCGGGCGGCGAAGCCGGTCCTGGTGGGGGCCGGGGGCGGCGAGGTCGACGAGACCCCGTCGCAGGGTAGGGAACCGACACCGGAAGCGCCGACCCGGTCCGAGCGGTACGGCCGCATGGCCGTGTCGCTCGTCGTGCTCGCCGCCGGCCTGCAGCTCGTCTCGATCGTCCTGCGCGGGATCGCCGCGCAGCGCTGGCCGCTGGGCAACATGTACGAGTTCACCTCGGCCATCACCCTCGCCGCCGTGGTGACCTGGCTGGTGATGCTGCGCCGCTCGCCGTCGATGCGGCCGGTCGGGACGTTCGTGCTGTTCCCGGTGGTGGTGCTGCTGTTCCTGGGCGGCACGGTGCTCTACGCGCGGGCCGCGCCCGTGATGCCGGCGCTGCAGTCGTACTGGCTCGTCATCCACGTCACGGCGATCAGCATCGCCTCCGGGCTGCTGCTGGTGCCGGGCGTCGCGAGCCTGCTGTTCCTGCTGCGCCGCTCCGGCGCGCTGCCCGGGTTCGCCGAGAAGCTCCCGCCTGCCGACGTCCTCGACCGGCTCGCGTACCGCGTCACGATCATCGGCTTCCCGCTCTACACGTTCGCGGTCATCGCGGGCGCCATCTGGGCCGAGGCCGCGTGGGGCCGGTTCTGGGGCTGGGACCCCAAGGAGACCGTCGCGTTCGTCGCGTGGGTCGTCTACGCCGCGTACCTGCACGCCCGCGCCACCGCGGGCTGGCGGGCCGAACGGGCCGCCTGGATCAACGTACTGGGCTTCGCTACGATGATCTTCAACCTGTTCTTCATCAACATGGTGGTGGCCGGGCTGCATTCCTACGCAGGGCTGCCGAACTGAGGGACGCGCCACCCGTCCGCGCCTCGACCCGTTGCAGGCGCGCGACTACCGTCGGCGTTCGTAAGAGGGTTGGACGGCCAACACGACGGGTTCGGCGGGATGTGCAGATGACGGAGCGTGAGTCCGGAGACGACCGGGACTATCCGGACGGCTCGGTGGGCCGCTACGTCCGCGAGCAGTGGGGTGCGGCTGCCCCGCGGGTGTCGCGGGCCACCCGGCCCTACGTCGGCCCGGTGCAGCCCGTGCCGGATCCCGTCGAGCCGGAGGCGGAGCCCGGATCCGACGCCGTGGCGCCGGAACCGGAGCACGACACCCCGGAGCCGCCCGCTGCCGCGAACGGCCGGGCCGCCGCGGGCGTGCCCCCGCTGCAGGCCCCCCCGAACCGGCCGGTGCGGGCCGTGCCGACGCCCCGCGGCGGCCCGCTGACGCCGCCCGCATGGACGCCCCCGCCGACCGGCCACCTCCCGACCGGCCACCTCCCGACCGGCCAGGCTCCGACCGGCCACCTCCCGACCGGTCACCTTCCGACCGGTCACCTTCCGACCGGCCACCTTCCGACCGGCCAGGCTCCGACCGGCCGGGCACCGGCCGGGCCGCCACGATCGCGTGCTGCGGCCAGGGCGTCGGTTCCCGCTCCGATACCGCCTCCGCCGCCGCTCCCGACCGACTCACCGCCCCGCGGTACGGCGCGCTGGACCGATCCGGCCGCGATGGCGGCCCAGGAGGCGCAGCAGGCGCGCTCCGGGGCCGACCTCTCGTCCGCGCGGCTGCTGCGCCCGGCGAAGCGCCCACCGCAGTCCGGGTGGCGGCGCCTGGTCTACGTGCTGTCGGGCCGGCTGCTCAACCCGGGGGAGAGCCCGGCCGACGTGCGCCGCCGCGAGCTCACCGTGCGTGTCAACCAGCCCCTGCTCGGCTGCTACAAGATCGCGATGCTGAGCCTGAAGGGTGGTGTGGGGAAGACCACCGTCACGGCCACCCTGGGTGCCACGTTCGCGTCGCTGCGCGGCGATCGCGTGGTGGCCGTGGACGCCAACCCCGACCGCGGCACGCTCAGCCAGAAGATCCCGCTGGAGACCAGCGCCACGGTGCGCAACCTGCTGCGCGACGCCCAGCGCGTGCGCCGCTACACCGACGTGCGCGCCTACACCTCGCAGGGAGTCTCCCGGCTGGAGGTGCTGGCCAGCGAGCAGGACCCGGCCGTCTCGGAGGCGTTCAGCGAGGACGACTACCGGCGTACGGTCAACCTCCTGGAGCACTTCTACAACATCGTGCTCACCGATTGCGGCACCGGGCTGATGCACTCGGCCATGTACGGCGTGCTCGGGGTGGCCGACCAGCTGATCGTGGTGTCGTCGGGATCCATCGACGGGGCCCGCAGCGCCTCGGCCACGATGGACTGGCTGGAGGCCCACGGGCACGGTGACCTGGTGGCCAACGCCGTCGCCGTGATCAACTGCGTGCACCGGTCGGCCGGTGGGGTGGATCTCGACCGGGTGGCGGAGCACTTCGAGGCGCGCTGCCGCACGGTCGTCCGCATCCCGTTCGACGCCCACCTCGAGGAGGGCGCGGAAGTGGACCTGGAGCGGCTGGAACCGGGAACCCGGCTCGCCCTGCTGGAGCTCGCGGCCGCCGTGGCCGACGCCTTCGACGGGGCGCCGACCGGGTAACCGGTGGGGGGACCGACTCAGACGGCGGGCGGATCGTCGCGCCGTTTGACCTTCTCGTCGAGCTGACGCAGGAAGTCGGCGTCGTCATCCGGGCCGCTGACGCGCGGGCGCGGCGGCGGGGCCTCGGGTCGGGCTTGCTGGTGCGACGTGACGTCGGCTCCGGCGGTGTTCATCGCTCTCCACAGCACCAGTGCGATGACCGCGGCGCCGACGAACGCGATGAGGAACAACATCGGTACCACCTCCACCCCCGAGATTAGCGCCTCGGGGGTGACGTGGGTGTGACCAACTCCTATCCGCGCGCGGGCGGCAGGGTGGCCTCGCTCGTGAGGTCGGCGAGCATGGTGCGGACCTCGGACTCGCGGAACCGGCGGTGCCCGCCCGGCGTGCGGATCGAGCCGATCCGGCCGGCCGACGCCCAACGGGTGACGGTCTTGGGGTCGACGCGGAAGAGCGTGGCCACCTCGCCGGGGGTGAGCAGGCGCTCGGTGCTGCTGGTCTGAGCGGTGACCGTCATGGTGGGCCTCCAACGTTCGACGCGGATCTGACCCTTCGACCCGCGGGCGGGTCTGAGGTTTCCGGTCCATCGTGACACCCGGGACCCCGGGTACTCGAACGGTTGTCCGGAGGTAAAGGGCTCTTAAAGGACGAACCGGACACGCCTCACGCAGCCCTCATACACCACCGTGCCGGCCGCCGTAGCCTGGTGACATGACGTCCCCGACCGCACGCGAACACGGCCTCGCCGCCACCGTACTGCTGTACGCGCTGGCCCGTCTCGGCCTGGTCGCGGTCGTCGCCGGGCTGCTGGTGATCGCGGCGGTGCCGGTGGTCCTGAGCGTGCTGATCGGTCTGATCGTCGCGCTGCCGCTGTCGATGGTGCTGTTCAAGGGCCTGCGGACGCGGCTCGACGCGGCGCTCGCGGTGGCCGGGGCCCGGCGTTCCGCGGAACGCGAATCGCTGCGGGCCCGGTTGCGCGGCGAGGACGGCCCCGGTCCGGCAGGTGGCGCGCAGGCGGGTGCCGACCCGTCAGACGACGCCGCTCAACGCTAGCCCGACCGCGGTGGCCCCCGACCAGACCAGCAGGAGCAGCCCGGTCTGGCCGAGCACGCGGATCAGCGTCCGTCCGTCCGCCCCTCCCAGCACCCGCCGGGCCTGGATCACGGCCAGCGGCGCCGCCAGCAGGCCGAGCAGCATCGGCCAGCTGCGCAGCGCGCCGAGCGCCGAGAGCAGGAACGGCACGGTGACCAGCGCGACGTAGAGCCGGCGCGTGTCGGTGGCCCCCAGCAGCACGGCCAGCGTGCGCTTGCCGACCACCTCGTCGCCCGCGATGTCGCGCAGGTTGTTGGCCACCAGCACCGCGCACGTGAGCAGGCCGACGGCCACCGAGGCGATGATCGCCAGCGCGCTGATCGAGCCGGCCTGCGTCACGGCGGTGCCCAGCACCGCGACGGGCCCGAAGAACACGAACACCGCGACCTCGCCCAGGCCCGCGTAGCCGTAGGGGCGCCTGCCGCCCGTGTAGAACCACGCCCCGGCGACGCACACGGCCCCGACGGCGATCCACCACCACTGGCGGCTCAGCGAGACGAGCGTGAGGCCGGCCAGCCCGGCGACGGAGAAGCAGACGAAGGCGGCCGTCCGCACCACCGTCGCCGCGACCAGCTGGGAGCCGACGAGGCGCAGCGGGCCGACCCGGTCGTCGTCGGTGCCGCGGATGCCGTCGGAGTAGTCGTTGGCGAAGTTGACGCCGATGACCAGCGCCACCGCGACGAGGAGGGCGAGCAGCGCCCGGCCCGGCGCGACGGTGCCGTCGCCGATGGCGGCGCCGGTGCCGACCAGCACCGGCGACACGGCGGTCGGGAGGGTGCGCGGGCGGGCGCCCTGGATCCATTGCCCCACGGTGGCCACGGGTGAACGTTATCCGGCCGCGGAACGGGCCCTCACGGCGTCCAGGCGCGTGACTGGCCCCGAACCTGCGAGGTCGCCGTGCTGACCCTCGCCACGGGTGCCGTCGCCGGCCATGTCGGTGCGGCGGGCGCGGGCTTCACGGTCGTCGTGACGACCGCGGGTGCCGTCGTCGGGGAGGGCGCGGCCGTCGGCTTCGGCTTCGGCGTCGGCTTCGGGGCCGGGGCGCCCGTCGCGCACGGCGCCACCGGCCCGGCCTGCGGCACGGCTGCCGCGAGGACGAACTCGCCGGCCCCGATCTGCAGCCAGGAGCCGCCACCGGAGGACAGCGCGCACTGCACGGGCACCGCCGAGCCCTCCGCGGCGACCCCCACCACCTTCGCGGTCACGTCGGGAGCGGCGAGCACGTTCACGGGCGAATCCGCGACGACCTTGGAGAGCCGGGCGTCACCGGTCCACAGGTAGTCCACGGTGACGTAGCCGTTGTCCTTCAACCCCAGCGCGTCCCGGAAGACGCCGTCGCCGAGGTCGATGCCGGCCGGGTTGGCGACCCGGCGGTCGTACTGGTCCTTCCCGCCGTTGTAGCCGCTCTTGTAGGCGGCCTGGGCCGCCGGGACGCCCTGGGGCAGGTCGGCCCACTGCTGGCGCTGCGAGCCCGGGTTCCAGTAGTCGTCGCGGGTGTTCCACGGGCCCACATCCCAGACGGGGGCGAACGCGCACCGCCCGTTCGGCGCGCAGACCTTGACCGAGTAGTCGCTCGCCCCGTTCGGCGACAGCGCACGCCGGGACGGCAGCGCGACGAAGTGGTCGCGGTCGGCGATCACGTGCCCGTTCGCGGTGGTGCCGCCGACGAGCCCCTCGCGGGTGGCGAACACCTTGTTCTGCAGGGGCGCGCTCTGCCGGCCGGCGACCGCCGCGGGTGCGGCCTGCCGAGCGGTGAGGGTGACGTCGCTGACGGCCGGGACGGCGCCGTTCTCGCTCGTGAGCACGAGCCGGGCCTGCACCAGGGACACGGCTTCGGGCAGCGCCGTCGTGGCGTCACCGGCCTGCTGCGTGGCGGGAAGCCACTCCGTCCAGGTCCCGTTGGCGCGCAGGCCGCGGACGTCCACCGACGCGGTGCTCCCCGCCGGGACGTCGCCGACCACCGTGGTCTCGACGCGATCGGTCGCGGTCGCCAGCTGCTTCGCGGGCAGCGTGAGGAGCCCGGTCGGCACGCCCGCCGCGCGGCTGTCGAGTGGGGTGACGACGGCGCGCGCCGGGGCGAGCCGGGCCGCGCCGCCCACGAGGTCGACGCCCACCGCGTCGCCTGCGGCCAGATCGGCGTTCCAGGTCGCGATCGCGCCCGGGGCCGCCGTGGCGGGCGCGGCCGCTCCGGCCATGAGAGCACCCGCCATCGTGAGCAATGCCGCGGTGCGCATCCTGTTCCGCATGCTGTGGTCTCCCCCTGTGACGGTTGTGACGGGAGTGCCGCCCGGGGCGCAGCAGACCGGATGAGGCTGTAGTG
>JBBQEF010000016.1:0-31882 GCA_038320445.1 Mycobacteriales bacterium | reverse complement strand
GATGGAGACCCCCTCATCGGGGGCGAACGGGGCCGCGAAGCACTCCAGAACGCGGTTCGCCACGGCGAAGGCCGGCGCCTCCTCGACGAGGTCTTCGCAGACGATCACGAACTCGTCACCGCCGAGGCGGGCGACGGTGTCGCCCGGCCGCATCTCTCGGGCGAGGCGTCGCGCCACCTGCACGAGCAGCTCGTCGCCGTAGCGGTGGCCGAAGGTGTCGTTGATCTCCTTGAACCGGTCGAGGTCGACGAGGAGCAGCCCGGTGCCGGTGCCGGTGCGGAGCGCGAGGTCGAGGCGCTCGGCCAGCTGGTTCCGGTTCGGTAGACCGGTCAACGGGTCGTGCCGGGCGTCGTGGACGGCTCGGGCCTGCTCGGCGACCAGGAGCCGGCGATGTCCGCGGTTGATCGACGCAAGGAGTGCTGCGAGGAGAAGGCCGGCGACGAACACGACGGGGGTCAGGTTCCGGGTGAGCGTCTCGATGTCCTGCAGACGCGCCAGCGTGCCGAGGCCGGCCTCGTGTGCGGTCCGGCTCGCCTCCAGCACCGCCTTCTCGATCACGCCGAAGGCAGGGTCCGTCTCGACGGCGTCGAGGTGCAGGACCAGAGCCGGTTGATGCTGGTCGACCGCGTCGAACAGGTGGCCGATGCTGGCGACGTACGTGCCGTGCTGGGCGGTGAGCCGGTCCACGATCGCGGGATCCAGCGGCCCGCCGTCGCGGCGCACCCGGCTCAGTGCCGAGGCCAGCGCCTCAGCCGAGCCCGCGAAACTCTCTCGAACCGAGGGGCCGGGCTCGAGACGGTACTTGCGTTCGAGAGACTCCTCGGCGGCGATGGCGCGGGCGGCATCGCTGTAGTCGTCGGACAGGACGTTGGCCGTGGCCGCGTCGGCTGCCGCCGACGCCGTGGCCTGGGACGCCCACACCGCGAAGACGCTCACGGACAGCAGGACGAGGACCAGCGCGACACCGGCTGCCCGGCTCCGCCAGGCCGTTCGCGTGTTCGCGTGATCGGCGTTCGTTGTCGTCGAACCGCCCTGCGGTCGAACCCGCCCGTGCTCGGCGACGGTCACGGGCGGCCCCGCGGGACCGCCGAGGATCGGTCGGGAAGGACCCCGAGAGGCTGCGCGGACACACCTCATCATCTCGGCATCCGGCGGCCGGGGCACCTACTCATGTGGGTGAATGCTCCGCGCGCATCTCACCGGCAGTGATCACGTCGCCACGACCGGGCCGGCTCCCTGTCCGTCACGGGCGCTTTGATGTCGACCCTGAGATCGTGCAGCAGGCCGCGGCGGTTCCCGGCTCCGTTTCCGATGGTGTATCACCGGCGTGCCGGGTCAGCCGCGGTGAGCCCGCGCAGGAGTGCGTCGAGGGCGTCGCGCCATATCCCGTCGGCATCCTCGTCGTGCAGGCCTCCCCGCAGCTCGATCGTCGCGAGGCCCTCGGTGAGTGCGTGCACGGCTTGGGCCGCCTGGCCGGGTGAGTGGCCGGGTAGGCCGGACGCGGTGTCGAGACGACGCAGGAGTTCCTCGAGCCGGTCGAAGGCTGCTGTCGCAGCGGCGTCGAACGCCGGCCCGAGTTCGAGGTCGGGCACCATCTGGAGGAACACCAGGCGGTACAGCGACGGGTGGTCGAGTGCGACGCGGCGGAAGCCGTCGAGCGAGGCGGTGATGATGTCGGTCGCCGGGTCGGCGGTGCGGGGTGTGGCGTCGATGGCGGCGGCGAGCATGTCGAACAGGCGGGTGGCCAGCGCGGCCAGCAGGCCTGCCTTGGAGCCGAACAGGCTGTAGACCGCGCGGGTGGAGGTGCCGGCGGTGTCGGCGAGCCGGCGCACCGACAGGGTCTGCGGGCCGTGCTGAGCGATCAGGTCCTCGGCGGTGTCGAGCAGCAGGGTTCTGGTCCTGGCGTCGTGCTCCTTGGGTCGTCCCACGGTTGACAGCATATCGGCACGTCGTTACGTTACGTCGTATCGGAACAACGTATCGAAAAAGGAGTGGTGATGACCACGATCCGGACCCTGGTGCTCGTGGTCGCGACGGTGACGACGGGGTTGACCGCCGGCGTGTTCGGTCTCTACGCGCACACGGTCATGCCGGGCCTGCGAGGCACGGACGACCGGACGTTCGTCGCGGCCTTTCAGGCGATCGACCGCGCGATCATCAATCCGTGGTTCATGATCGCGGGGTTCGGCGGCGCGGCGGTGAGCGCCGCGGTTGCCGTGTTCGTGCACCTCGGTCGAGCCCCGCTCCCTTTCGCCGCGGCCGCGTTGGCGCTCTATCTCGTCGCGGTCGTGGTGACCGTCGCGGTCCACGTGCCGCTCAACGACGCGATCAAGGCCGCGGGCGACCCGGACCGCATCGTGGACCTCGCTGTGGTTCGGCAGCAGTTCGACGAGGCGCGATGGGCGGCCTGGAACCTCGTGCGCGTCGTGACCACCACCGCCGCGTTCGCCTGCCTCGCATGGGCACTGGTCGTCCACGGCCGCTCGTCACCCGCCTGAGCGGCGGTCCGGAGCACGATCGGAATGGACCGCCGGGCCCCACAGCGCCCGTCGGTACCGCTGTCCCCGACCCCCGGCGCTGCCAGCACGGCCCGGATCACCGAACCCACCGCCGCGGCGACCGTCAGTCCGCATGACCAGTTGTCACCGCCTGACAGATTCCGCCAGTTCTCTCAGGATTCGCCAAGACAGGCACGACACAGTGGGCGTCATGAACCGCAGCACGAGCGGCGCCGCGGCGAGCCGGGAGCGCGGGCGCCGTGACCGCGCCCCGTCGCGCTGTCGGCGCCGGAACTGCTCAGCGTCCGTACCCGCCGTGGTGACCGACCCCGATGCGCCGTCGAGCTCGTGGTCGCCGTGTCCACCACCGGTCATCCCCACTGCCGTGGGGACGCGCACCCGTCGGCTGTTCGCCGCGGCGGGGGCCGCCCTGCTGATGTCGGTCGCGGGTTGCTCGGCCTCGGCCGTCACCCCCGATCCCGACGCGGTGGGCCCGGTCGTCTCAGCCGTGGCCGGTGCAGTGGCCGTCCGGCCCGACCACGTCATGCTGGTGATCTTCGAGAACGAGGACAGTACTGCCGTCCTCGGCGCATCCTCGGCGCCCTATCTGAACTCCCTCGCCGGCGCCGGGGCGGTCTTCACCGACGCACACGGCACGGCCCACCCCAGCCAGCCCAACTACGTCGCCCTGTTCTCCGGCGGCACCCAGGGCGTGACCGATGACGCGTGCCCGCAGACGCTTTCGGGACCGAACCTGGCCACCGAGCTGATCGCCGCCGGGCTCACCTTCACCGGATACTCCGAGGACCTCCCCGGGCCCGGGTACACCGGGTGCAGCGACGGCGGGTACGCCCGCAAGCACAACCCCTGGGTCGACTTCGCCGACGTGCCGCAGGCGATGAACCAGCCACTCGACGCGCTGCCCGCGGACTACGGCGCCCTGCCGACGGTCTCCGTCGTCGTGCCGAATCTCTGCAACGACATGCACAGCTGCCCCGTCGCCACCGGGGACGCCTGGGCCCGGGAACACCTGTCGTCCTACGTCGGCTGGGCCGCCACCCACAACAGCCTGTTGCTCGTCACCTTCGACGAGGACAGCGGCACCACCGCCAACCGGATCCCCACGCTCGCAGTAGGCCCGATGGTCCAGCCGGGCACCAACACCCAGCCGATCGACCACTACAACGTGCTGCGGACCGTCGAGGACCTGTACGGCCTGCCCCCGCTCGGCGCCGCCCGCAACGCCCAGCCCCTCGGGAACCTCCGATGAGGCCCTCGCACCTCGACCGAGGTCCGGCCGCCGTCGACGGTCTGGCGGCCCGTGCCCCCGACCACGACATCCAGGTCGTTCACCGCCAGGGACACAGAACCGTGCAGCCATGAACCGCTTCCTCGGCCCGGCAGTACAGCGGGCCCGGAGAACACTGCCGAAAGCCCTTCTTGCCGCGGCCGTCGTGACGCTGGTGGGCGCCGGTCTCGCCGTCGGCGACGCGCTGGGGGCCCCCGGCGATGACGGCACCGCGGCGAAGCTCGCCGAGTGGGGTCGTGACCACGGGCTCAACCCGGTGGTCGTCTGGTTGGAGGCCCGGCAGTACGAACAGGCACCGCCGGCGGTCGGGGGTGTCCCCGTAGGCGGCATACCGGCCGCCGCCGGGGCCGTGGTGCCCTCCACCGGAGCGGCGCCCTCGCGCCAGGCCGCGACCGCAGCCCCGCTGCGTCCGCTGGCCGGCGGACCGGCCCTGAGCGGCGAGGGACAGTGGCAGACCGTGGTCGTGAACAAGGGCCGTCCCGCCGTGCAGATCACGCAGGTGCGCCCGGACACCTTGCACACCTCTTTCCTCGCGGGCGTGATGCGGATCGACCCCGCACTGGTCAGCGGCCAGCTGCACCCTGGGACATCGGACCCCGGCGGCGCCTGGAAATCCACCACCTCGCTCGCGGGTCCCCAGCTGGGCGACATCGCGGCGGCATTCAACGGCGGGTTCCGGCTCAGCGACCCGAGCCACAACGGCTACTACAGTGAGGGCCGCACCGTCCGCCCCCTCGTCGATGGCAAGGCCAGCCTCGTCCTGCACTCCGACGGCACCGCCGACGTCGGCACGTGGAACCACGAGGTCCGGATGACCCCTGACGTCGCCAGCGTCCGCCAGAACCTGCTCCCGCTCATCGACGCCGGTCAGGTCAACTCCACGTGCGCCACCGGCGGTCCCGCCGAATGGGGTAGCACCGTGGGCCAGGCCGCCTACATCCACCGCTCCGGCTTCGGTGTCACCGCGACCGGCGCCGAGATCTACGTCGGCGGACCGGCACTCTCGGTGTGCACCCTCGGAAAGATCCTCCAGGACGCGGGCGTCGTGCGCGGCATGGAGCTCGACATCAACCCGACCTGGGTCAGCGGCACCTATTTCCACGACCGCCCCGGGGGCCCGCCGCAGGGGTTCCCGCTCTTCGCTGCCGAACGAGTCGCGCCACAGCACTACCTCACGCCCTCCACACGGGACTGGTACGCCTGGCATCTCCGCCCATGATCCGGTGATCGCGGCTCCGCCCGTGGCACGATTGCGATGTGGACCAGGTGCTTCAGTTCCTCGCGCACTTCTGGTGGTTGATCTTCGTTTTCGGCGGCACCCTCGGCGGTGCGCTGAAGGCGGTCAGCGCGGCCAACGAGCGACGCATCGAGCGGCGTCAGGAGCGATACCGCCTCAAGCAGCAGACGAAGATTGCGGTGGCACAGGCCAGGACACAGGACCAGGCCGACGAGCAGACGCAGCGGCGTGAGATCGACAAGGCCATCAGCCAGCACGATCAGACCGACGCCACCTGGTTCTCCTACGAGATCAACCCGGTCACGTTGCTGGACTTCCCGATGATGACCGACATGCGGGAGCCGTTGACGGTCGAGTTCCACAAGTCCAGGCGTCGTGCCGACCTGCTGCGCCCGGTGGATGCGGGGGCCCTGCTGGGAGACAGACGGGCTCAGGCCGATTACCGCGAGGCCGTGCACTCCTATGCCATCGCGTTCGATGTCGCCGAAGCCGAGGCGAAGCGCCGACGTCGGGGAGGATTCAGCCGCGCCGAGCAGGAGCATCTGGTGCGCGCCCAGAGTCTGCTGCGGCTGGCGGTCGACGACGGCGCGACGCCGCAGGAGCGCCAGAGCGCGTACCGGAAAGCGCAGAAGGAGCTCGAAGGGCTGATTGTGCTGCCGGCCAGCATCCGAGCGCAGATCGAACAACGTATCGCCGGCCAGCTGGAGGCGTGATCGCCCGGCCGATCCGTGATGGATCGTCCCCGCAATCCGGATCAGGGAGCCCCGTGTCGGTGCGCGGCGTCGACGTCGGCCAGGAACGCCCGGACGGGCAGGGTCGCGTAGACCTCCGGCGGCAGTTCCTGCTTGAGCCGTTCGCACTCGGCCACGAACTGGGGAATGCTCGCTGACGTGCTGGCCAGGACGAGACCGTCGATCCCCGGCGGCCGGCCCAGCATGTACTCGATGGCCAGCCACCCGCCCCACGACTGACCGAGCAGATGCATGCGGTCCAGATCGAGGGCGTGCCGTACAAGATCGATTTCCCGGACGAACCGTTCGATGTGCCAGCGGGACGGCTCGTCCGGCTTGTCGCTGCGGCCGCAGCCGAGCTGGTCATAGAAGATCACCTCTCGCTCGTCGGCGAGGGCTTCGAGCGTCTCCAGGTAGTCGGACCCCGC
This sequence comes from Mycobacteriales bacterium, assembly GCA_038320445.1. Taxonomy (GTDB): domain Bacteria; phylum Actinomycetota; class Actinomycetes; order Mycobacteriales; family Pseudonocardiaceae; genus Pseudonocardia. The sequence goes on along the minus strand of JBBQEF010000016.1, from coordinate 25,679 downwards.
GCCGGGTCCGCCGTGCAGGATCAGCAGCGGCGTCCGCCCGCCACGCCCGACCCGTCGGAACCACACGCGATAGCCGTCTTCCACCTCGATCGTGCCTTCGTCGCGAGCAACCATGCTCGGCAGCATAGATACCGCGGGTCGCTGACCACGGCCCATGATCCGCCGCCGCCGGGACCCAGCACTCCCGCCGCCTGCCCACAACGTCGGGTGCCGATCAAGCGGCACCCGGTGGGGCCAGGGACGTCGTCGACGATGATCGGAATGCGGGCCAGGAGTTCGCTGCCGCCGTGTGGCAGTGTCTGGTACGTGACGCACGGGTCGAACGCCGACGGCCACGTCCCCGAGGCGCTCGACCCGAGCCTGCACCGCGCAGCTCGGGTCGAGGACGCCGTCTACGAGTTCATCGAGCCACGGCTGCGACAGCGCGGCTGGCGGGACACGATCGTCCCGTACACCGGCTACGGAACACCGTCATGGGTACGGGTCATGGCGCGGTTGCTGTTGCGCCGCCCGACCCCCGTCCGGGCGGTGCGAGGCTGGCGCAGCTTCGCGACGCTCCCTGTCACCGCCGAGATCGTCGTCATCGACGTGGGCGACCGGCAGCACGAGGTGCGGACGGATCGCGGTGGCTTCATCGACGCCGTCGTGGAGGCGCGTCTCGAACCAGGCTGGCGCAGTATCCGGTTGCATCGAGCCGGTGCGGAGCCGGTGGCGGCATCCGTACAGATCCTGGCCCCGGACGTGCGTTTTGCCGTCGTGTCCGACATCGACGACACCGTCATGGTGACGGCACTGCCGCGGCCGTTGCTCGCAGCATGGAACACGTTCGTCCTCGACGAGTATGCGCGCGCACCCGTACCCGGCATGCCTGTGTTGTACGAGCGACTGGTGACGGCGCACCCGGATGCGCCGGTCTTCTATCTGTCGACCGGGGCGTGGAACGCCGCGCCGGCGCTGACCCGCTTCCTGTCCCGCAATCTCTACCCACCTGGTCCGTTGCTGCTCACCGACTGGGGCCCGACGTCCGATCGCTGGTTCCGGAGCGGGCAGGCCCACAAGCGGGCGACGCTCGAACGGCTCGCGGGGGAATTCCCGGACATACGCTGGTTGCTCGTCGGCGATGACGGGCAGCACGATCAGGAGGTCTACGGGAACTTCGTGGCGTCCCATCCGGACAATGTCGCCGCGGTGGCCATCCGGCAGCTGTCTCCGGCGCAGTCGATGCTCGCCGGTGGCCTGCCGGTTCCCGCCGACGGGTCCGCTTCAGCGGATCGGCACGGACGGCCGTGGATGTGCGCTCCTGATGGCGCCGGGCTGGCCCGTCAGCTGAGTGAGACCGGTCTGTTGTAAGGCGGTGCAGGCCCCGTGGGAACGAGCACCGGGCCGGTGCCGGACGGGCTCGGTGCTCGTCAGGCCGCCCGCTCATATCAGCCCGCCGATATCGGAGGCCGAGAGCGCCTGCTCGATCCCGAGCACCATCGCCCCGGCCAGTCCTGCGTACTCCCCGAGCACGCTGTTGGCGAGCACCAGGTTGCGGGTGGCCAGCGGCAGCGCTCGCTGGTACACGACGCTGCGCACGCCGGCGAGCAGTTCGTCGCTGGCCGCGGTGACCGACCCGCCCAGCGTCACGCGGGCCGGGTTGTAGAAGTGCACGAGGGTGGCCACCACCTCGCCGATCAGGCCGGCGGCCTCCCGCACCAGGGCCAGTGCGGCCGGGTCGGCCCGGGCGATGCGGGCGCGGGCGTCGGCGATCGAGACGGGCTCGGCGCCGTCGGGCAGCCCGGCGGTGATGCGCCGGGCGATCGCCTGCGCCGAGGCGACCGCCTCGATGCAGCCGACGTTGCCGCAGATGCACACGACGTCCGGCGCCCCGCGGACCCGGATGTGTCCGATGTCGCCCGCGGCGCCGTCGGCGCCGTGGTGCAGGGCGCCCTCGCGGGTGATCAGGCCGCCGCCGATCCCGGTGCCGACCTTGACGAACAGCAGCGGGGCCTGGTCGTCGGGCAGCGCGCGCGCCTCGCCGAGCGCGCGCAGGTTGACGTCGTTCTCGAGGATCACGGGGCAGTCGTAGATCTCCCGAAGCCGCGCCGACACCGGATAGGCGTGCCAGCCCGGCATGATCGGCGGCCGGACCGGGATGCCGAGCTGGCCGTCCACGGGACCCGGCAGACCTATCACGACGGCACGGACCGGTGCTGGCGCCGGGCCGCCCGCTCCGGCGGCCCTCAGCGTGGACAGCTCGGCCACGACCGCCGCCAGCACGATCTCCGGCCCGTCCTTGACGTCGAGGTCGACGTGCGTGTGGCCGAGGACCTGCTGGCTGAGGTCGACGACGGCGAGGTGGGCGCCAGTCGCGCCGACGTCGGCGAGCAGGACGTGCCCGCCCCGGGGTGAGAGCGCGAGCCGGTCGGCGGGACGCCCGCGACCGGGGGTGGGGCGCGTCCCGGCCGCGCGGAGCAGGCCGCGTGACACCAGCGCGTCGACGGCCGCGCTCACGGTCGTGCGGGCCAGCCCGGTGGCGGGGACGAGGTCGGCCTTGCTCACGGCCGTGCCCGAGGCGACCAGCCGCGCCACGGTGCTGAGGGTGACGGCGTTGTCCGTGCGACCGGACAACGGGGGCGCGGTGAGGCGCAACGGGGGAAGCAGGGACGGAGGCAGCATCACGGCTCGATATCGTCGGCTTTTTGACGTGAACTGGCATTATTCGGACGTTGCACGTCATTGGTCAACGCTCCTACCTTGCTCGGCACGGCTACAGCGAGGTGGGGAGGGTCATGACGGGTCGAGGGCCGGTGCCGCTGCTCACCATGCGGGGCATCGTCAAGGAGTTCCCGGGCGTGCGTGCCCTCGACGGCGTCGACCTCGACGTCGCGGTGGGGGAGGTGCACTGCCTGCTCGGCCAGAACGGGGCCGGGAAGTCCACCCTGATCAAGGTGCTCGGCGGGGCGCACCGCCCCGACGCCGGGACGGTCGTCCTCGACGGCACCGAGGTCTCTTTCACGACACCGCACGCCGCGGACGGCGCCGGGATCGCCACCATCCACCAGGAGCTCGACCTGGTCCCGGGCCTGTCTGTCGCCGAGAACGTGGTGCTGGGACACGAGCCCGCCCGGTTCGGCTTCACCCGCCCACGCGACGCGGAGGACCTCGCCCGCGCACTGCTGCGCCGGCTCGGGCACCCCGAGATCCCGCCGCGCCGCGAGCTGGGCCGGCTCTCCGCGGCGGGGCAGCAGGTGGTCGGCATGGCCCGCGCGCTGGCCCGTGACGCCCGGCTGATCGTGATGGACGAGCCCTCGGCCGTGCTCGACCCCGAGGAGGTCCGGAACCTGTTCCGGGTGATCCGGGAGCTGACCGCCGAGGGCGTCGCCGTCGTCTACATCTCCCACCGGCTCGAGGAGATCCGCGCGATCGGCGACCGCGTCACGGTCCTGAAGGACGGGCGCACGGTCGCCCGCAACCTGCCCGCCGCCACCACCCCGACCGCTGAGGTCATCCGGCTGATGACCGGCCGGTCGATCGAGTACGTCTTCCCCGAGCGTGCCGCACCACCGGATTCCGCGGGGGACTCCGAGGTGGTGCTGGAGGTCGACGGCCTGTCCCGCACGGGTGAGTTCGCCGACGTGTCCTTCACCGTGCACGCGGGCGAGGTGGTCGGGCTCGCGGGGCTGGTGGGGTCGGGCCGGTCGGAGATCCTCGAGACCGTGTTCGGCGCGCGGCGCGCCACCGGCGGCGCCGTCCGGGTCCGCGGGCGGGCACTGCGGGCGGGCTCGGTGCCGGCGGCCGTCCGGGCCGGCATGGGGCTGTGCCCCGAGGAACGCAAGAGCCAGGCGTTGCTGATGGGCGAGCCCGTGTACCGCAACGTCTCGTTGCCCGTGCTGTCCCGGTTCGCCCGCGCGGGCTTCCTGCGCCGCGACGCCGAGCTCGCCGCGGCGTCTGCCGTCACCGCGCAGCTCGACGTGCGTCCCGCCGACGCGACCCGCACCACGGCGACGCTGTCGGGCGGCAACCAGCAGAAGATCGTGCTGGCCCGCTGGCTGCTGCGGGGTTGCGACGTCCTGCTGCTCGACGAGCCGACCCGCGGCGTCGACGTCGGCGCGCGGAGCGAGATCTACGCGCTGATCCGGCGCCTGGCCTCCCACGGGGTCGCGGTGCTGCTCGTATCCAGCGAGGTGCCGGAGGTCCTGGGTCTCGCGGACCGGGTGCTCGTCATCCGGGAGGGCCGCGTGGTGCACACGTCCGGGAGCGCCGAGCTCGACGAGGGCCGGGTCCTGGACCTGGTCATGGAGGGAGACGTCCGTGTCTGAGCGGGGCTGCGAACATGAGCGCTGAGCAGGGGGCCACGGCCACGCCGGCGGTCGACGAGCGGGCGAGGGTGGAGGCGGCGGGCCGGGACGCGGCGCCGCGCCCCTCGGCATGGAACCGGTTGCTCGACAGCGGGGCGGGGCGCAACCTCGGCCTCGTCGCGGTGCTGGTGATCCTGTGCGTCGTCGGCGTGAGCACCGCCGACACGTTCGCCACCGCCTCGAACCTGCTGACGATCCTGACGTCGGCGTCGATCATCGGGGTCATCACCGTCGGGGCCACGTTCGTGATCATCGGCGGCGGTATCGACCTGTCGGTGGGCAAGCTGATGGCGCTCGCGTCGGTGTGGGCCACGACGGTGGCGACGCAGTCGTTCGGCCCGGTCGTGATGATCGCGTGCGCGCTGCTCGTCGGCGCCGGGGGCGGGTTGGTCACCGGCCTGCTCATCGCCTACGGCCGCATCGTCCCGTTCATCGTCACGCTGGCGATGCTGATCTCCGCGCAGGGCCTGGCCGAGCGGATCTCCGGGCGGCGCAGCCAGATCGTCACCGACCCGACGATCGCGGCCATCGCCACCACCCGGCTGGCGGGCATCCCGTTGCTGGTGTTCATCTTCGCGGCCGTCGTGGCGGTCGGATGGGTGGTGCTCAACCGCACCACGTTCGGCCGCCGCACGTTCGCCATCGGCGGCAACGCCGAGGCGGCGCGGCTGGCCGGCCTCGACGTCCGGCGCCACACCGTCGCGCTCTACATCGTCTCCGGGCTCTGCTGCGGCGTCGCCGCAATCATGATCGCCTCGTTGACCACCACGGGGTCCAGCACCCACGGCACGCTCTACGAGCTCGACGCCATCGCCGCGGTGATCATCGGCGGCACGCTGCTCACCGGCGGCCGCGGAACGCTGATCGGCTCGATCCTCGGCGTGCTGGTGTTCACCACGATCACGAACCTCTTCGTGCTCAACAACCTCGACACCGACGTCCAGAACATCGCCAAGGGCGTGATCATCGTCGTCGCCGTGCTGATCCAGATCCGGGCCCGTCGTACTTCGCCTTGACCCCAGACCTCCAACGAAGGAGCTCCCATGTCCGATCCTCTCCGCCCCGGACTCCAGCGCCGCCGCTTCCTGATCGGCGCCGGGGTCGTCGGCGCCGGCGCCGCGCTGTCCGCCTGCACCAGCAACGCCGCCCCCGCGGCGTCCGGCGCGAACGTGGCCGCCGCCGCGGGCAACAACGCCGCGGCCGGCGCCGCTGTGACGATCGGGTTCTCCGCGCCCGCCGCGGACCACGGCTGGATCGCGGCGATCGCGAACAACGCCGCCGCCCAGGCGAAGCAGTACCCCGACGTGACGTTCGAGGCGGTCAACCCGACCAACGACGTCACCCAGCAGATCGCGGCCGTCCAGACCCTGATCAACAAGAAGGTCAGCGCGCTGGTGATCCTGCCCAACGACGGCAGCCAGCTCACCTCGGTGGGCCGCGCGGCGATGCAGGCGGGCATTCCGGTGATCAACCTCGACCGGATCTTCGACTCGCCGCTGGCCTACCGGACCTGGATCGGCGGTGACAACTACGGCATGGGCGTGAGCGCCGGCACCTACGTCGGCGAGCAGCTCAAGTCCAAGGGGGTCACGAACCCGGTGATCGGCGAGATCGCCGGGATCGACAGCCTCCCGCTCACGCAGTCCCGCAGCAAGGGCTTCGCCGACGCGCTGGCGTCCTTCGGCTTCAAGGTCGGGCCGCGGCAGGCGGCCGACTTCACCGCCCAGGGCGGGCAGCGCGTCACCGCGAACCTGCTGCAGGCCGCCCCGAAGCTCGACGCGCTCTGGAACCACGACGACGACCAGGGCATCGGCGTGCTCGCCGCGATCAACCAAGCCGGCCGCAGCGAGTTCTTCATGGTCGGCGGCGCCGGCTCGGCCAACGCCATGCGCGACATCAAGGCCGACAAGACGGTGCTCAAGGCCACCGTCACCTACGCCCCGACCATGGCGTCGTCGGCGATCTCGCTGGCCCGACTCGTGGCGCAGAACCGGGGGATGGGGGACCTCGTCGAGAAGGAGGTGCCGACCTCGATCACCCTGGCCTCGGCGACCGTCACCAAGGAGAACGTCGACGTCTACCTGCCCCTCGGCTTCGAGTCATGACCCTGGCGTTGGGCGTAGGGATGGTGGGCTACGCCTTCATGGGCGCCGCCCACTCCCAGGCCTGGCGGACGGCGGGCCGGTTCTTCGACCTGCCGCTCGCCCCGGACATGGCGGTGCTCTGCGGGCGCGACGCCGCCGCCGTTGCTGCCGCGGCGGAGAAGCTCGGGTGGAGTGACGTCGAGACCGACTGGAAGGCCCTGCTCACCCGCGACGACGTGCAGCTGGTCGACATCTGCACACCCGGCGACACCCACGCCGAGATCGCCGTCGCCGCGCTCGACGCCGGTAAGCACGTGCTGTGCGAGAAGCCGCTCGCGAACAGCGTCGACGAGGCGCGGGCCATGGCCGCAGCGGCCGAGCGGGCCCGGTCCCGGGGTGTGCGTAGCATGGTGGCGTTCAACTACCGGCGCGTCCCGGCCGTGGCGCTCGCGCGTCGGCTGGTCGAGCAGGGCCGGATCGGCACGGTCCGCCACGTCCGCGCGACCTACCTGCAGGACTGGATCGTCGACCCGGAGTTCCCGCTGGTCTGGCGGTTGCGGAAGGACCGCGCCGGCTCGGGCGCGCTGGGCGACATCGGCGCGCACATCGTCGACATGGCCCAGTTCGTCACCGGCGACCTGCTGACGGGCGTCTCGGCACTGACGGAGACGTTCGTGCGGGAGCGGCCGCTGCCCGCGGCGTCGAGCGGGCTGTCGGGATCGGGCGGGGACGGGCGGGGCACCGTCGACGTCGACGACGCCGCGCTGTTCCTGGGTCGGTTCGCCGGGGGAGCGGTGGCGAGCTTCGAGGCCACCCGCTTCGCCACCGGACGCAAGAACGCCCTGCGCCTGGAGGTCAACGGCAGCGCCGGATCGCTCGTGTTCGACTTCGAGGCGATGAACGAGCTGTCGTTCTTCGACGCCGCCGACGACCCGGACACCGCGGGTTTCCGCCGCATCCTCGTCACCGAACCCACCCACCCCTACATCGGGGCGTGGTGGCCGCCCGGGCACGGCCTGGGTTACGAGCACACCTTCACCCATGAGGTCGTCGACCTGGTGCGCGACCTCGCCGCGGGCACCGACCCCACCCCGTCGTTCGCCGACGGGCTGCAGGTGCAGCTCGTGCTGGACGCCGTGGCGCGCTCCGCGGAGAGCGAGAGCAGCTGGCACACGATCGAGGAGGTCTCCTGATGGCACGACCCGTCACCCTGTTCACCGGCCAGTGGGCCGATCTCCCGTTCACCGACGTGGCGCGGCTCGCGGGCGAGTGGGGCTACGACGGCCTCGAGATCGCCTGCTGGGGCGACCACTTCGACCCCTGGGCGGCGCTGGAGGACGACTCCTACGTCCAGGGCAGGCTCGACATCCTGGCCAAGCACGGGCTCGAGGTGCACGCGATCTCCAACCACCTCACCGGCCAGGCGGTCTGCGACGACCCGATCGACGAGCGCCACCACGACATCCTGCCCGCGCGGGTGTGGGGCGACGGGTCGCCGGAGGGCGTCCGCGAACGGGCCGCGGAGGCGATGAAGACCACGGCGCGGGCGGCGGCGAAGCTGGGGGTGGACACCGTCGTCGGCTTCACCGGTTCGAAGATCTGGAAGACGGTGGCGATGTTCCCGCCGGTACCGCAGTCCATGGTGGACGACGGCTACCGCGATTTCGCCGACCGCTGGAACCCGATTCTCGACGTGTTCGACGAGGTCGGCGTCCGCTTCGCGCACGAGGTCCACCCGAGCGAGATCGCCTACGACTACTGGACGACCGTCGCGACGATGGAGGCGATCGGGCACCGCCGGGCGTTCGGGCTGAACTGGGACCCCAGCCACTTCGTCTGGCAGGACCTCGACCCGGTGGGGTTCCTCTGGGACTTCCGCGACCGCATCTACCACGTGGACTGCAAGGACGCGAAGCGCCAGGTCGGCAACGGCCGCAACGGCCGGATGGGCTCGCACCTGGCCTGGGCCGATCCCCGTCGGGGCTGGGACTTCGTCTCCACCGGGCACGGTGACGTCCCGTGGGAGGCGTGTTTCCGGATGCTCAACAGCATCGGCTATGCCGGCCCGATCTCGGTGGAGTGGGAGGACGCCGGCATGGATCGGCTCGTCGGGGCGCCGGAGGCACTGGGGTTCGTGCGCCGCCTGGCGTTCGACCCGCCGTCGGCGGCGTTCGACGCGGCGTTCAGCAGCGGGCGCTGACCGGGCAGTTCCGGACCACGCCTGTGGCCCGTCCGACCCGCGTCCGGAGGTATCCTCCGCGCGGCGCCGGTCACCACCACGGTCCCGAGATCGGAGACGTCATGCGGCCGGACAGCTCGCTCCCCTACGCCGGCAGAACCGCCACGCGCGGACTCGCGCTCGAGATCACGCCGATCCGTGTCGACCTCATCGCCGCAGGCTGCAGGGAATGACGGATCTCGAGACGACGAAGGATGGGCGGGCTCCGGTGCTGTTGTCGGTGAACGTCGGGATGCCGAAGGACGTGCCCTGGCAGGGCAGGACCGTGCACACCGGCGTCTGGAAGGACGCGGTGGCCGGGCCTCGGATGGTGCGTCGGCTCAACATCGACGGCGACGGCCAGGGCGACACCGCTGGTCACGGCGGTGAGCAGCGGGCCGTGTTCGTCTACCAGATCGCGTCCTACCGCTACTGGCAGCGGCACTTCGGCCGTGACGACTTCACCTACGGCCAGTTCGGGGAGAACCTCACCGTCGACGGTATGCGCGACGACGAGGTGTGCATCGGCGACCGCTACCGCATCGGCGAGGCCGAGTTCGAGGTCACCCAGCCGCGCGTGACCTGCTACCGGGTCGCCTTGCGGGTGGGTGAGCCCGAACTGCCCGCGCTCCTGGTCAGCCACCATCGGCCGGGCTTCTACATGCGTGTCGTCACTGAAGGACACATCCAGGCCGGGGACGAGATCGCCAAGACGAGAAGTGGGCCGTATGCGCTCACCGTCGCCGACGTCGACGCGTTGCTCTACCTGCCCGGACGTGACCCCGCCACGCTCCGTGAAGCGATCCGGATCCCGGCGCTCAGCCCTGGTTGGCGGGAGTCCTTCCGTGAGCTCGTGGCGGCCGAGGACGCGGGCAGCTCCACTCCGGACGGCGGGTCGGCGGGCACCCCGTCGACGTGGAGCGGATTCCGGCCGCTCCGGGTGACCAGCGTGGTCGACGAAGCCGCCGCCGTGTCGTCGATCTATCTGACAGCACTGGACGGCAGTCCGTTGCCCGCCGCACTGGCAGGCCAGTACCTGACGCTGCGGATCCCCGACCTGGGTCGGCCCGCGCCGGTGCGGAGCTACTCCCTTTCGTCCGCGCAGGGCACCGGCACCTACCGGATCAGCGTCAAACACGAGCCGCACGGAACGGTGAGCGGCTATCTCACGGGCAGCGTGCGTCCCGGCACGGTCCTCGACGTCGCGGCGCCGCGCGGCGACTTCGTCCTCGGTCACGGACCCGGCCCGGTCCTGCTCATCTCGGCCGGCATCGGCGTCACTCCGGTGCTGTCCATGCTGCACGAGCTGGCGGCCGGCCGCAGCGACCGCGAGGTCTGGTGGATCCACGGCGATCGCGGACCTCGCGAGCACGCGCTGGCAGGCGAGGCCCGTGACCTGCTCGCGACCCTGCCGCGCAGCCGTGAGCGGGTGTTCTGGAGCAAGGCGACAGCAGCCGAACTCGGCCGCGGCCGCGCCGCGCCGGGCCGCATCACGGGAGCCGAGCTGGTCGCACTCGATGTTCCGGTCACCGCGGACGCCTACGTGTGCGGCCCGGCCTCCTTCATGACCGACATCGTGCAGGCGCTCACCGCGATCGGCGTCGAGCCCGGCCGCATCCATACCGAGCTGTTCGGGGCGCTACCGCCGGTCAACCCCGGCGTGACCCGGCAAGCCACCCGGCCGCCGCACCAGCCGTCGGGACCGGTCGGAACCGGGCCGCTGGTCACCTTCGCCCGCAGCGGCATCTCCGCGCCGTTCACCGCCGGCGCGCGCAGCGTGCTCGAACTCGCCGACGCCTGCGACGTGCCGAGCCGCTGGAGCTGTCGGACCGGGGTCTGCCACACCTGCATCACGCCCCTGCTCACCGGCGACGTCAGCTACTCGCCGGAACCGCTGGAACGACCACCCGACGGCCGGATACTCATCTGCTGCGCCCGGCCCGACACCGACGTCGTCGTTGACATGTAGCGGAACACCCGCCGGTGCGCAGGTTGGTCCCGGCGACATCGAGCCGCGCACTGCCGTCGCCGCCGGGGACGCTGTGCGTCGCCCGCAGGGTGACGATCCTGGTGATGTTGCCCCGTCGGCTCCCAGGGGGTGCGCCTCCGGCCCCGGCCCGACGTCACCGCCGGAGCGGAGCTGCAGGTGACGAAACGCGAACGTCGTCCTACGCAGGCGATCGCGGGTCGTAGGGTCTGCGCATGTCCGACGATGTCGTTTTCTCCGGTCTGAGCGCGCTGTTCATCAACACGACGCTGACCCGCTCGCCGGGGGCGAGCCACACCCAGCTCCTGGTCGACGCGAGCGCGTCGATCATGGCGAAGCAGGGTGTGCGCGTGGACCAGTTCCGGTCGGTCGATCACCCGATCGCGACCGGGGTCTACCCGGACATGCGCGAGCACGGGTGGGAGGCCGACGCCTGGCCGGAGCTGTTCCCGCGGGTGCTCGCGGCCGACATCCTGGTCATCGCCGGACCGATCTGGCTCGGCGACAACAGCAGCGAGACCAAGAAGGTCATCGAGCGGCTCTACGCCCACTCGGGCGAGCTCAACGACAAGGGCCAGTGGCTCTACTACGGCCGGGTCGGTGGCTGCCTGATCACCGGCAACGAGGACGGCATCAAGCACTGCGCGTCCAACGTCCTCTACAGCCTGCAGCACATCGGGTATGCGGTGGCTCCGCAGTCCGACGCCGGCTGGATCGGTGAGGCCGGTCCCGGCCCGAGCTACGGCGACGTCCTGGAAGACGGTTCGCGGGCCGGGGTCGACAACGAGTTCACGCAGCGCAACACGACGTTCATGACCTGGAACCTGATGCATCTCGCCCGGCTGCTGGCTGCGGCGGGCGGGTTTCCCGTCCAGGGCAACCAGCGGCGGGAGTGGGACGCGGGCGCCCGGTTCGACTTCCCCAACCCGGAGTACCGTTAGCCACCCACCAGCACGGGAATGGTCAGCGCGACCACCACGACGAGAGCCCACAGCGCAGGCGCCGACCCCAGGGTCTGGTCGCGCTGCGCGGCGACGTGTTCGGCCTCCGCCGCGCTACGCTGGAACCACCACGGGTTCGTGCGGGCCTCGAGCCTGTAGTACACCGCGCCCACCGCCGCTCCGTATCCGAGGTGGCCGACGAGCGAGGGGAACTCGGCCGCGATCGCGGCAGCGGTCCAGTGGGGTGGCGCACCGGTGAGGGCGGGCAACAGCGTCAGGTCACCGAGCACCCACCAGAGGAAGCCGTAACAGGTGCCCCAGCCGATGCCCGAACCGAGGTCGAAGCTGCGCCTGCGGAACAGCACGGCGTAGGACACCCCGATGAGCTGAGCGATCACCAGGTGCACGACCAGCCCGGCAACAGGCGAGCGCGCCCCGACCAGACCCGCCACGAGCGGGAGCTCGCCCACCAGCACCATCACGACCGCGAACACCAGCCCGCCGAGCATCCCGGCGAGCGCGCCGTAGCCGGTCGCGCGCAGCCCGCGCCCGCCCGGTGACTCGACCCGACGGGTCCGCACATCGTCGTCGAACAGCCAGCCGCGCAGCCCGCCGAGAGCACCGAAGACGAGCGCGGTGCCCGCACCGAGCAGGAGATAGGGGGGCAGCAGGCCGGTGGCGGCGGTGACCGCGGCGGGCGACCAGTCCAGCGTCCCGCTGCGCAGCAGGTGCGGCAGCGTGAGTCCGGCCAGCACCCAGCAGCAGAAGCCGTAGGCGGTGCCCCGGATCAGGGCGGGGCCGGGTCGTTCCCCCGCTGAACCGAACAGCACCGGGTAGCACAGCCCGGCAACGGGGCCGGCCAGCAGCAGCGGGCCGAGGACGCCGCCGGCCGCCGGGTCGACGACCGCGTACAGCAGGCCCGTCGCCGCGAGGCCCGCGAGCGCCCCGCGCAGCCCGGTCGTGGGCCGTGGCCGCATGCGCACCGGGTCCCGGCGCAGCATCACGAACACGACGGCGGTGACGGCGCCGTAGAACAGGTGCCCGAACAGGCTCGGCAGCACGGCGCGCGCGTCGGCGAGCTCCCAGGCGACCGGCCGGCCCGCGAGCAGCGGAAGCAGCGTCAGCGGCCCGAGGAACCACCAGAACACCCCGTACACCAGCCCCCAGACCACCGTCTCGCCCGCCTGGACGTGCTGGTGGGCGACGAGCAGGCCGAACCCCGCGCCGATGACGACCGCGAACGCCATGTGCAGCGCGAACCCCACCCCCGCCGAATCGGTACGCACGATCGACGCGACCGTGGGGAGGGTCCCGGCCGAGGCCATCGTGGCCCCGAACACCAGCCCGCCCGCGATGCCGGCCACGGCCCCCGCAGCGGCGCTCCCGCCGACACCGCCCGGCCGCACCGTGACCGGCGGCGCCGTCATCGGCTGCTCCTGCTCGCGTGGGCGTCCGGCGCGGACGCCTGCTCGGGGCGGTTCCCGGTGGTCACCACGATGTCACGGGGGTAGACCAGGTCGAGCAGCCAGTCCAGCAGCACCCGGACCCGCTTCTCGGTGCCGGGCAGCTTGGCGAGATAGATCCCGCGCCACATCAGCCAGGCGGCCAGCCCGGAGAACCGGCGGCCGCGGATCTCCGCCGCGGCGGTGCGGTGCCCGAGCGCCACCAGCACCCCGATCGTCCGGAACCGGAACGCGGTGGGTGGACGGCCGGCGATCGTCGCCGCGACGTTGTCGGCGACAGCCCGGCCCTGGCGCAGGGCGTGCTGCGCAGTCGGCGGGAAGGGCGCCCCCTCACCGTCGAGGTCGGGGATCCGGGCACAGTCCCCGACGGCCCAGACCCGGTCCAGCCCGGCCACCCGGCACATGGCGTCGGTGACGAGCGCACCGTCACGGGCGTGGTCGCCCCCGAGCCGGCTGACGACTGGGCTGGGCCGGGTGCCGGCGGTCCACACGAAGGTCCCGGTGGCGATGCGCGATCCGTCGTCCAGCACGACACCCTCCGATGAGGCCTCGACCACCCGGACACCGAGCCGGAACCCGATCCCGCGGGCCCGCAGCCGCTCCAACGCGTAGGCGCCGAGCTCGGGGGAGAGCTCCGGCAGGATCCGGTCCCGTGAGTGGACCAGCACGAAGGTCGGTTCGTCCGCCGTGATCCCGGGGAACAGGTGCAGTACCCCGTGCACGAGGTCGAACAGCTCGGCCACAGTCTCGGCACCCGCGAAACCCCCGCCCGCCACCACGAAGGTCAGCAGCCGTGCGCGCCGCGTCCGGTCGTCGAGCTGGTCGCAGCGCTCGAGCAGGGCGATGACGTGGTCGCGCAGCCGCGTCGCGTCCGGGAGGTCCTTCATCGTGAAGGAGTGCTCCTCGACGCCGGGCAGGTCGAGGAACGACGGCACCGAACCCACGGCGATCACGAGATGGTCGTAGGGGATCCGCCGACCGGCCGCCAGCACGGTTCGGCCCGCGGTGTCGATGTCGTCGACGGCGCCGTGCCGGAACCGGGTGTGGGCGACCGCGGACCGCACCGGGGCGCTGATGTGCGCCGGCTCGAGCGCACTGGACGCGACCTCGGCCAGCATGGGTGTGAACAGCAGGAAGTTGGAGTCGCTGATCACTGTCACGTCCACCGGGGTGCCGCGCAGGACGAGCCGCTCCAGGCGCTGGGCCGTGCTCACTCCGGCGAACCCGCCGCCGACGATCACCACCCGGGTCAGGGGCATTGCCTGATCTGCGGCCGCACCGGACCGTGGCCGGTCCAGCGACCGGAGCCCGTGCAGCGCCGCCCCGGTCAGGGCGCCCTGCAGGACCGCGCCGATCGCCGTCCGGTAGGAGGCCGCTGCCGCGGTCACCGTCCAGGTCGGGACCGTTGCGTGCAGCAACGGGTCGAGGGTGAGGGCGACGACGAGCCAGCCCAGCAGTCCCACGACCGCGCCACCGGTCACCGCAGCGGCGAGCTCGTGGTGACGGTGGTCGGTGATCGCGCCGAGCGTGGCCCCGACCAGGGTCGCCGAGCCGAGGAACAGGGCCCACGGTGGCACCGGCCCGCCGACGGCGAACATGCCCTGGAGCTGCATGAGCGCCCCGACCGGTAGCCCGGCGGCCAGCCCGGTGACCGCCCCGCGGCCGATGGTCAGCGCAGTCGGCGCAGCCGTGGGATCGCGATCGGGCACAGCACCTACCGTCGCACCGATCGTGGCCAGGAGATCTTACCGACCGCACACAGGTGAGTGGTGCGGCTGCACCGGAGCGGGTCGGTCAGCCGATCGCGACGAGCGTCCCGTCCCGGCCGCCGATGACGACGGCCCCGTCCGCGGTCACTGCGGGATAGGAGTACACCGGTTCGCCCAGGTCGACGTCGAAGAGCAGCGATCGATCCGGTGCGACGCCGATCACGTGCCCGTCGAGCGTGCCGAAGTACAGGCGGTGCTCGCGGTCGATCGCGACCGCGGTCCAGATCTGCTGCGGCGGGTCGAGCTGGTAGGAGGCGACCTCGGCGCCGGTCGGGACGTCGAACACGCGCACCCGTCCGGAGTGGTCGGCGACGTAGGCGAGGCCGTCGGCGGTGACCGAGGGGGAGGAGTAGGTGATGACCCTGGGCGCGGTCCAGCGCACGGAACCGTCGGCCGCGTAGGCCCACTCCCGGGTGCCGTTGGTGCCCAGCAGCACGGTGCCGTCGGCCGCGAGCCCTGCGGAGACCTCGGTGATGCCGTCCCCGGGATCGGCCCGCCAGGCGACCGAGGCACTGCTGCCGTGGTCGTCGACGGCGACCAGCGCCGAGCCCGAGGTCGTGTAGAGGCGGCCGGCGCCGTCGGTCACGACCGAACCGTAGGACGACGAGCCGACGTGGAGGGACCAGATCAGGTGCGCCGCGCCGAGCCCGATGTCCAGAGCCGATACGCCGCCGCTGCGGTCGCCGACGTAGACGCGGTGGCCGTCTGCGCTCACCGGCGAGGTCGGCGTGCCCGGCAGGGCCACCGTCCAGAGCGTCGCGCCGGTGGGAGAGAGCGCCACCAGGTCGTTGCCCGGTGTTCCCCACACGACGGTGGCGTCGGGTAGCACCAGCGGCGATGTCGACAGGTCGCCACCTCCGCGGTGATCGACGGAGTAGGTCCACCGGTCGGCTCCGGTTGCCGGGTCGATCGCGTGCAGGACTCCGTCGTTCGTGGCTGTGTAGATCGTGCCGTCGGGTCCGACCACAGGTCCTGGGGTCAGGCCGGCGCCGAGCTCTCGACGCCACCGCACAGTTCCCGCCGTGGGCCCGGCGCTCGTGGACGTGCCGCTGTGGCGCGCATCATGCAGAGCCGAGGGCCACGGTGCCCAGGAAGCCATGCCCGGAGCGGCCCCGGTTGCGGTCAGTGCCGTGCCTGCGAGACGGCCGCCGATCGCGGTGCCGCCATCACCTCGAATGCCGGCGTCGGTGCCGCACGCGGCCACGAGCACCGACGTCAGCGCGGTGAGGACGGCTGCGGTTGGACGGCGCCGCGCGGTCATGTCGACGACGGTGTCAGCCGGCATGGGAGATCGCCCAGGCCGCGTTGACGAGTCCGATGTGGCTCAACGCCTGGGGAAAGTTGCCGAGCAGGTCGCCGGTCGTCGCGTCCACCTCCTCGGCGAGCAGGCCGACGTCGTTGGCGTGCAGCACCGCTCGTTCGAACACGGCGCGGGCACGGTCGACCTGGCCGGAGACGGCCAGCGCCTGTGCCAGCCAGAACGTGCAGAGGAGGAACGTGCCCTCCTCACCGGCCAGCCCGTCGGAGGAGCCTGCGGCATCCGTGCGGTAGCGGTAGACCAGGCCGCGAGGGTCGGTGAGGCGTTCCGCGACGGCGTCGATCGTGGCCAGCACGCGTGGGTCGTCGGCCGGCAGGAACCCGACAATTCCGATCATCAGGTTGGACGCGTCGAGGTCGGCGGAGCCGAAGGACTGGGTGAACGACTTCGCGGTGTCGCTCCACCCTCGGGTGAGGATCTCGTCGCGGATCTCCGCCGCTGCCGCACCCCATCCCGGCACCCGGTCCTCGGCCCGTAGCATGCCCGCCATCGCGATGGCCCGGTCCAGCGCCACCCAGCACATCAGCTTCGAGTAGAGGAAGTGCCGGGGCTCGCCGCGAACCTCCCAGATGCCCTGGTCGGTCTCGCGCCAGCACCGGGCCGCCGCGTCGGCGCAGGCGACGAGGAACTCCCGCCATGCCGTCGCGTCGAGGCGGTCGGGGTCGAGCTGCTCGACGAGGCGGTGGGCGGAGCCGAGCAGCTCGCCGTAGACGTCGATCTGACGTTGGGTCCAGGCCCCGTTGCCGACGCGGACCGGGCGGCTGCCACGCCAACCTGCGAGATGGGGCAACTCGCGTTCGGTCAGATCGTGCTCGCCGCCGATCCCGAACATGATCTGCAGGTCCCGGCCGCTGCGGACCTGCCCGGCCGAGCTCGCCGCGAGGTAGTCGAAGAACTGATGGGCCTCGTGGGGGCAGGCGGCGACCCACAGCGCCTCGAGGGTGAAGCTGGCGTCACGCACCCAGGTGTAGCGGTAGTCCCAGTTCCGCTCGCCGCCCGCTTCCTCGGGCAACGACGTGGTCGGGGCCGCCACCACGGCGCCCGTCGGCTGGTAGGACAGCGCCTGCAGGACCCGCCCGCTGTGGTGCACGAGATCACGCCACGGGCCCTGATAGCTCTGGTGCAACCGTGACCACGACCGCCATGCCTCGATCGTCGAGCGCATCGCCGCGTCGAGCTCGTCGACGGTGGGCGGGGTCGGGTGGGCCTCGGTCGTCGTCCGGTGCACCATGCCGAGCGTCGCTCGCTGGCCGACCGCCAGTACCAGCGTGGCCCGGGCGACGCCCCCCTCGATCTGCAGGGGTACCGGGCAGGACATCGCGAGGACGTCGGCCCCGCCGCGGGCGATCGCTCCGCCCGCCGCGGTCGCCAGCAACGGGTCGACGAGGCCGTACTCGGGGCGGGGCACGAACTCCACCGCCACCGCCACGGTGCCTGCGGTGCACTCCAGCGCGCGTACCAGCAGCCGTGGTGCCACGGCGCCGAGCGCGTGCGGGTCGTCGGCAGGCCCGATGGCGAGCGCGTCGAGGAGGATCAGCGTGCCGGTGGCCGTGACGAACCTCGTCTCCAGCACCATCGTCTCGTCCAGATAGCGCCGGCTCACCTCGGCCTCGGGGTCCGTCGGGTGGACGGCGAAATGCCCGGCGTCGTCGTCGAGCAGCCGCCCGAACAGCGACGGTGAGTCGAAGCGGGGTGCGCAGAGCCAGTCCACCGAGCCCGTGCGGCTCACCAGGGCAGCGGTGTGCCGGTCGGACAGCAGGGCGTAGTCGGCGATCGGGATGCTGGACATGGACTCTTCTCCGGTGTGGTCGCTCACGACGCAGGGCTTCGCAGCCGGGCGGTCCCGCCGGGTCCGGAAGGATCACCGTCCATCATGGCCGCGGAGATCTCCGACCCGGGACAGCACCGCGAACGGTCCGCGAACGATGTCGCTGCGCGGCGGCGGTGGCGTGTGCGCTCGCCGTCGGGGGGATGACCGGGTCATGACGTCAGGGTCCGGATCGGCGCATCCTGTGCGGGAGTGGCCTAGCCTCGACGGTGGCAGTCCGACCGGAGAGGGACATCGCCATGAGCGCTGACACGGACATCGATTTCTACTTCGATCCGGTGTGCCCGTTCGCCTGGATGACCAGCAAGTGGGTGCGCAAGGTCCAGGCGCAGCGCGACTACGCCGTGGACTGGCGGTTCATCTCGCTGCGGCTGATCAACGCCCACGTCGACTACGACGCCCAGTTCCCGCCCGAGTACGAGGCGGGCCACACCGCGGGGCTGCGGCTGCTGCGGGTGGCCGCGCGGACGCGCGCCGAACACGGGCGTCAGGCCGTCGGCTCCCTCTACGCCGCGATGGGCGCCCGCATCTTCGACAGCTCCCCGGGGCCCGATGACACCGATGCCCGCGGGCAGCGCGGCACGGCTCCGTTCGTGGAGCCGATCCTCGCCGAGGCCGGCCTGCCCGCGGGGCTCTCCGCCGCGCTGGACGACCCGTCCTGGGACTCGACGATCCAGGCGGAGACCGACGAGGCGCTGGGGCTGACCGGGAAGGACGTCGGCACGCCGATCATCCACTTCCGGCCGCCGGACGGGGTGGCCTTCTTCGGGCCCGTGATCAGCAGGCTCCCTGCCGACGACCAGGCCGTGGAGCTGTGGGACCACGTCGTGGGGCTCGCGACCTTCCCCGGGTTCGCCGAGCTCAAGCGGAGCCTGCGTGAGGTGCCCCAGCTGCGTGCGCTCGGAGTCGGCGAGGACGAGGCGGGCGTCCAGGAGGACTGGCACGGCGGGAGCCGGCGGCTGAAGAAGTAGGCAGGGTCGGCCCGTCCCGACGTCATCTGAATGGCCTACTGGCGGCGCGCCGGTTGACGCTGCGTCACTGACGTGCACGCCTACTACCCCGATCAGTCTCATTCCGTTGCACTGCGAAACGTCCATCGGCTTGATGACGACCACAATGGCGTAGGACGTGGGTCCCGGCCGGTCCCGGCCAGGCCTTCCTGCACAGTGCTGACGGGCCGCCCGGACCTCGTGACTGCCAGCGCCGCGCTCACCTTGTGAGAGGAGATGCGCGGTGAGCCGGGCGTGGAACGACGCCTCGGCCACCGCGTGAACCGCCATGGCCACCTGTTCGCCTGCTGCCTGGCCCGACGTGCCACCGAGGTGCGCCGGTAGCGCGATCCGTGTCGCCCTCGCCCCGTTCCGGTACTCCGTGGCGAAGCTCGACATCTCGTCCACGACACCGGGGCGCTCGCAGTGACCGCATCGACGCATCGTCGTCCCGTTCGATTCGATCGGCGCGGTTCTGCGCGGACGACCCGTCTCTTCGGCCGGTGGCCGATCGCCACGTCCGTCCCGTCGGCGGCACCAGCAGGCGTTCACGAGGCGGGGCCCGACCGCGACTGGACGACCGAGGTGGAGCGGATCGCGCGGGTGGGGAGGTGGAGCTTCGAGCTGGCCACCGGCACGCTGCACCGCAGCGTCTCGCTGGACGAGCTGTACGTCGCGGTGGGACTCGACCCGGAGCCGGCCGGTGCCGAGCCGGTCGAGAGGGCGCAGGTGGCGTCGCTGTGCGAGGGGCTTCGCTCCGGTGCCCGCGGCGGCGAGCACCACATCGAGCTCCGGTTGCCCGGCAAGGTGCTGTTGAGCTGCCGGGCCGAGGTCGAGCGGGCCCAGGACGGCACACCGGTGCGGCTGGTCGGGGTGGTGCGGGACATGACCGTGGAACGTCGGGACGAGGCCGAACGGCGCACCGCGGCCGATCGGGCCCGGAACGCGGGCCGGCGGTTCGTCGACCTGATGGCGCTGACGCCGGGTGGGGTGATCCTGATCGACCCGGCGGGCCGGGTGGTCGAGGCCAACGAGGGAATGGGCGTGCTGCTGGGGGTACCGGTGGAGCGCCTGAGCGGGCTGCCCGCGGGGTGGCTCGCCGCGGACCTGCCCGTCGAGGACGCCGAGCGGCAACGCCCGGGCTGGCTGCCGCCGTTGCCGCTGCCGGTCCACGGGTATCGGGTCGGGGTCGCGCCGCTGCGCCGCGGGGACGGCACGACCGTGTGGTGCGAGCTGAGGGTGTCGGCCACCTCGGCCGATGACGGCGGATGGTTCTGGCTGGTCGGGTGCTCGGCCGACTCCGAGCGGCGCCACGCCGCGGAGCCGCCGCGCGGGGTCGGCACCCTGGACCCACTGACCCGGCTGCCCGACCGGGCTGCGAGCGTGGAGCTGCTGGACCGGCTGCTGACCGGCCCGGGCAGGGAGCGGGTTGCGGTGGTGTGCGGGGACCTCGACGACTTCGCGCGGGTCAACTCGTCGCTGGGACACGAGGCCGGCGACGACCTGCTGGTGTCGTTGGCCGGGCGTCTGCAGCGCGAGCTTCCCGCGGGGTGTACAGCGGCGCGGCGCTCGGGTGACGAGTTCGTGGTGATCTGCGCCGACCACGCCGAGGTCGGTGGGCCCGACCAGCTTGCCGCCACCGTGGCCGACCTGTTGCGCACCAACCTGACCGTGTGCGGGCGGCCGGTGCAGATGACCGCGTCGGTCGGGCTGGCCGTGCCGGCACCCGGTGGCGAGGTGCGGGCCGCGGACCTGCTGAGGTTTGCCGAGGTCGCCATGCGCGATGCCAAGCGCCGTCAGCCCCGCGGCGGGATCGGGACGGCCACCGACGGCGTCGTCAACTCCGCGGCCCGCGCGTTGGAGTTGGAGGCCGAGTTGCGGGCCGCGATCGCCGACGACGGGCTCATTCTGGAGTACCAGCCCGTCGTGGACGGGGACGGCACGGTGCTCAGCGCGGAAGCGCTGGTCCGGTGGCCGCACCCGGAACGCGGTGTCCTGGCGCCGGCGGACTTCCTGCCGCTCGCCCAGCGCAGCGGGCTGCTGCGTGACCTCGACGTGTGGGTGCTGCGCACGGCGGTGACCGAGGCCATGACCTGGCCCACCCGCCGCGGCCGCCCCGCCGTCGCGGTCAACCTCGCCGGGCTGCTTCCCGGCGACGCCGATTTCCTCACCACGGTCACCACGATCGTCGAGGACAGTGGCCTGCCCTGGGACCAGCTCGTGCTGGAGCTCGTCGAGACCAGCCTCGTCGCGCTGCCCGCCCGCGCGCTCGCCGCGATGCGGACCCTCGTCGACCGCGGGGTCCGGTTCGCCGTCGACGACTTCGGCACCGGCTACTCCTCGCTGGCTCGGCTCAAGGACCTGCCCGCCCAGATCGTCAAGGTGGACCGGGCGTTCGTCACCGCCATCGCCGACGACGGGGCGGACTTCGCCGTCGTCCGCGCCGTGGTCGACATGGCGCGCGCGATGGGGCGCGTCACCGTGGCCGAGGGCGTCGAAACCGCCGAGCAGTTCCGCGTGCTGCGCAGTATCGGGGTGGAGGCATTCCAGGGCTGGCTGTTGGCCCGCCCGTTGCCCCCGCGCGTCCTGCGCGACGTGCTCGCCGGCGACCGGCTGCCCACCCCGGCGAGCGCCGACGTCGACCCCCGACCGGTCACCGCTGCACTCCCACCAACCGGGATGCACGCCGAGCAGCGCTGACCGCGCCGCACCCGTTTGCCTGCGCCGGACGCCGTGACGTCTCCGGACCACTCGAGGACCGCGACTCGACCGCGACCCGCGCCGCGCGCCGGCCGTCAGGATCGAGTATTCTCGATCAGCGAGATAGCAGCTCATCGAGAGGAATGCGCATGAACGCCACGCCCGACCCACGCCGCTGGTGGGGGCTGGTCGCGATCAGCCTCGGTGTGGCCCTGATCATCGTCGACTCGACCATCGTCAACGTCGCGATTCCCGCGGTGATCGACGACCTCGGCATCAGCTCCAGCCAGGCACAGTGGGTGCAGGAGTCCTACGCCGTGGTGTTCGCGGCGCTGCTCCTGCTCGCCGGACGGCTGGCCGACGCGTTCGGGCGCCGCCAGGTGTTCCTAGCGGGCACGGTGCTGTTCGTGGCCGCGAGCGTGCTCGCCGCACTCGCTCCCGACGGGAACCTGCTGGTGGCGAGCCGCTTCCTGCAGGGCGTCGGCGGGTCGGTGATCCTGCCGACGTCCCTGTCGTTGATCAACACCACGTTCCGGGGCAAGGAGCGCGGCCAGGCCTTCGCCATCTGGGGATCCACCATCGGCGGCGCCGCGGCGCTCGGCCCGCTGCTGGGTGGCTGGCTGACCACCGAGTTCTCGTGGCGCTGGTCCTTCGGCATCAACGTGCCGCTCGGGGTGCTGATCGTCGTCGGCACGCTCCTGTTCGTCGCCCCGACACCGCGCGCGGTGGGCCCGATCGACCTCGACCCGCTCGGCGGGGTGCTCTCCGTCCTCGGTTTCGGCGGGCTGGCGTTCGGGCTCATCGAGGGCCGCTCGTACGGTTGGTGGACGCCGATCGGCGATGTCGCCGTGCTCGGGCTCTCCCCGGTGCCCGTCGCGTTCGCGGTCTCGGCACTTGCCCTCGGCGGGTTCCTGGCCCTCGCCGTCGGCAGGCGGCGCCGCGGCCGGCGCAGCCTGGTCGACCTCGACCTGTTCCAGATCCCGTCCTTCCGCAACGGCAACGTCGCGGCGGCGATCATCAGCCTCGGCGAGTTCGGGATCCTGTTCGCCCTCCCGCTGTGGCTGCAGAACGCGCTGGGCTACACCGCCTTCGAGACGGGCCTGCTGCTGCTCGCGCTGGCACTGGGCAGCTTTGCCGCCAGCGGCGCGGGCGCGGTGCTGACCGAGCGCATCGGGCCGCTGCAGATGGTGCGGCTGGGCATCGTGCTGGAGGTGATCGGCGTCGGTGGGCTCGGGTTCGCCGTCGCGCCGGACACGTCCGCCTGGGCGCTCGTGCCCCTGCTCGCGGTGTACGGCGTCGGGGTCGGGCTCGCCACCGCGCAGATCACCAACGTCGTGCTCAGCGACGTGCCGGTGGCCGCCAGCGGTGAGGCGGCGGGCATCCAGAGCACGGCCCGCCAGATCGGCTCGGCAATGGGCATCGCCGTCCTCGGTACGGTGCTGTTCACGGGCCTGTCCACGTCGACGCGCACCGGGCTCGCCGACGCCGGGTTGGCCCCCGGTGTCGTGGACGGCCTCACAGGGGCCGTGACGAACAGCGCTGGTGCGGTGATCGGGCCGCTCGCCGCGAACCCGGCGACGGCCGCCGCGGCGGAGGTGGCCCGCCAGGCGCTGAGCTCGGCGACGGCCACGTCCGCGCTGGTGGCAGCCGGCGCGCTCGTGCTCGGGCTGCTCGCCACCCTCCGCATCCGGCCGTCCGTCGCGCCCACTGCACGCACCGAGCCGGCCACGGCCTGATCCCCTACCCCGCAGCGGGACCCCTCCCTAGGTCACGCGGCTCGCCCAGTCCTGTTCACCTCGTGCCGCGGCGAGATTGCTCACGAACAGGCCCACCCAGTCGGCGCCCCAGCGCGGGCTCAGCGCGGCGCTGTGGCTGGTGAGAAGGAGCTTCGGCTCCTCCCACAAGGGACTCTGCGGGCCCAACGGCTCGTCGTCGACGACGTCCAGGGCCGCTCCGCGAAGGCCGCCGGTGCGGAGCGCGGCGAGCAGGGCCGGTTCGTCGACGACGCCGCCGCGGCCGACGTTGACCAGCCAGCCGTCACCGAGCGCTGCGAGCTGGGCGGCACCGACGAGCCCGCGGGTCGGGGCGCCGCCGGGCAGGCAGACCACCAGGACCCCGGCGCGGGCGCACAGTTCGTCGAGCCCGACGATCTCGTCGACGTGCGGGACGGGATCGGCCCGCCGCCGCAGGCCCAGGACGGTCATGTCGAACGCCTTGCCCCGCCGGGCCACCTCATGGCCGACGGCGCCCAGGCCGAGGACGCCGAGCGTCAGTTGCGACAGCTCGACGCCGAGGTGCGGCGTCCAGCGGTGGGCGGCCTGGTCGCTGCGGAACTCCGGGATGCGGCGGGTCATCGCCAGCAGCAGCGCGAACGCGTGCTCGGCGACGCAACCGGCCATCACCCCGCGTGCGTTGCACAGGGGCACCCCGCGGGCGGCGAGGTCGTCGAGCGGGAACTGGTCGACGCCGACGCCGAGACCCTGGATCCACGCCAGCCCGTCGGTGAGGAAGTCCGGTCGCCAGCGGTGGCTGACCAGCACGCTCCTCCCGGCGACCTGCAGGGCGGCGGCGACCTCGTCCTCGGTCGTGGCGTCGACGAGGTCGATCAGCCCCTGTCCGGCGAGATCGCGGACGGCGTCGTGCACGCCGGGGGGTCGTGACGGGTGGAGCACCACTCGCTCGGCCACACCGCTCACCCGACCAGCCCATCCCACCAGTCCGCCACCTGTTGCCGGTGCACGAGCGTGATCTCCGGCGTGTCCGTGACGTACTGCAGGAAGTCGCGCACCGCCCCGGCCCGCGACGCCTGACCGCTCCATCGCGGGTGCAGCCCCACCGTCATCAACCGCGCGCCGGCGCCGTGCCGGGCCTCGTCGAGGAGGAAGCCGGCAGCGCCCTCGAGGGTCTCCGCGAAGTGTCGAGGCGTGGCGTAGGTGGGGGCGAGGAAGTAGCGGGTGTCGTTGTGCACCTTCGAGTACGGGATCACCAGCCACGGCTTCCCGTCGACCTCGACGCGGTAGGGCAGCTCGTCGTTGCAGGTGTCGCTGTCGTAGCGCAGGTCGGGATGGGCAGCGGCGAGGCGTCGGGTGCGCTCGCTGGGGAACGATCGGACGTACCAGCCCCGCACCGGCTTGCCCGTCAGCTCCGGCAGCACCCGCATCGCATGGTCGAGGTCCTCGCGCTCCTGCGCCTCGGTCATCTCGGTGACCTCGGCCCAGCGGTAGCCGTGCCCGATCACGTCGTGTGGGCTCGCGCGCAGCCACTCCGCGAACGGCGGGTTGCGTTCCAGCGCGCGGGCGCACACCCCGAACGTGACCGGCGCGTCGAACCGCTCGAACAGCCGTACCAGACGCCAGATCCCCACCCGGCTGCCGAACTCGAAGTGGCCCTCCGTGCCGAGATCGCGGACGGCCGGGTCGATGGGGATCGTGTACTCGCCCCAGCTGTCGTTGCCCTCGTCGTCGGGCCAGGCCGCCTCGGCGCCCTCCTCGACGTTGACGACGATGTTCACTGCCACGAGCGAGCCGTCCGGCCAGCGGTCCAGCGGAGGGGTGGGTCCGCGCCCGACGAAGTCACGCAACGGCGTTCTCCGCCATGCGCAGGCAGTACCAGTCGTGGAAGGTCCCCACCGACGTCTCGGCGATCGGCGACAGCGGGCCGGGCCGGTAGGACCGCGAGACCTGGCCGCGGTGGTTGCGCTCGCTGAGCTCCCAGTCCTGCTCGGAGGTGGCGGACCAGACAGCGGTGACGGCGTCGAGGTCGTAGGCACCGGAGGCGGCTACCAGGTAGGTCACCTCGACATCGGTGGTGGCGACATCGACCGGGGTCACGCGCGTCAGCATGGCGTAGTCGCAGTTCACGTGCAGCCACATGGTCGGCATGCAGATCATGCGGACGCTCCCGCTGTGCTCGGCGACGCCGCCGAGCAGCGGCCCGCAGCGGGACCCGGTCATCGTCTCGGTCACCGCGCCGGGCTTGAGCGGGAGCCGCGCGACGCGGTACGGGTGGCCGTCGGGGAAGTTCACCGTGTGGACGGGGA